>CAYZCF010000070.1:0-5741 GCA_964476855.1 uncultured Chlorobiaceae bacterium | reverse complement strand
CGTCCTGAATTTTGCGCAGGTCTTCGGTAACAGTCTCCAGAAAGTTACCTTCAACGGCCACTTCGAGCAAGGCCACCGCATATCGACGGCCCGCAATTGCACTTGACATAGTTCCGAGGTTTTATTATCAGTTACGATTGGAGGCCATTTCCCTGATCATATCGTTGACCACCGCTTTCTGCTTGTCCGCATCGAGGGTGGTACGGATAATTTTTTCAGCGCCTTTCACCGCCATATCGGCAACCTCGTTTCTGAGCACATCCAGCGCACGGCGCTTCTCCTGCTCGATCTCTTCCTTGGCGGAAGCAATCATCTTGCGGGACTCTTCCTGGGCTTTCTCGGTCAACTCGGTGCGAAACTTGTCGGCCATCTCCTTGGCTTCCCTGATGATTTTGTCTGCTTCGGCATCGGCCTTGGAGAGCATATCCCTGTTTTTCTTCAGGATCGACTCGGCCTCCTCTTTTGCAGTGTGGGCACGGTCAATAGCTGACTGGATGCCTTTTGATCTCTCTTCGAGCATTGACAGAATCGGTCCCCATGCAGTTTTGCTGAGAATCAGAAGAACGATCAGAAATGTAAGAGCTGTCCAGAATATGAGGCCAGGATTCGGGTTGAGAAGCCCGCCTTCGAGCAGAATGATCCCTGACGTTAGCATGAACGCAGTCCTTTAACAGTTTGATAAAAAACCGTCTGCGGCTTCAAATAGATTACGCAGACGGAGTAAGCTATGGTACATGACATTACTTCAGGGCAAGAAGCACGCAGATAACCTCGCCGAACAGTGCGACACCCTCGATAAGAGCGGCTGCGATGATCATCGTGGTACGGATGTCCGAAGTAGCTTCGGGCTGACGGGCAGTGCCTTCAGCTGCGGAAGCCGCGGCGTTACCAATACCAAGACCTGCACCGATAGCTGCCAGACCTGCGCCGATGCCCGCACCCAAATAACCCAAACCTTCCATCTTTAAATTGCCTCCATGATTGTTGTTGTAAAATGAATGCTACTTCTTGTAGCCGTTCTAAAAAAGATAACTGAACCTCTTGCGCTGCCAGGTCATCTCAGTGATGACCCGAAGCTTCAAGCTCGTGACCGTCATGACCGCCTTCATGCGCCGTCGCCAGACCGATGAACAGAGCAGAGAGCATGGTGAATACGAACGCCTGCAGGAACGCCACGAAGAGCTCAAGCAGATAGATAAAGATCGCGAACGGAATCGAAACCGCCACGGCGACGATGTAGCTCTTCAGAATAAAGCTGATGAAGAACAGACTGAGAATGATGATATGACCTGCGGTCATGTTCGCGAAGAGTCGGATGGTCAGTGCGAACGGTTTGGTGAACTGACCAAGAATTTCGATCGGCACCATGATGATCCAGAGCGCCCAGTGCGTACCGGCGGTCAGGTGCTTCATATAGCCCACGATGCCATGCGCCCTGAAGGCCGAAACCTGGGTGACGATAAAAGTGAAGGTAGCCAGCGTCAGGGTGACGTTGACGTTGCCGGTAGCCGTCGCGCCATAAGGAATAAGGCCGAGCAGATTACAAACCAGAATGAAGAAGAACACCGTCAGCAGATAGGGCAGGAACTTTTCGTAACCGTGACCGATGTTGGGTTTGGCGACGTCGTTGCTGATAAAATCGACAAGCGACTCGAAGACATTGGCAACTCCCTTCGGCGCCTGGTTTGCGGACATCTTCTTGACGCTCGCGCCAGCAGCACTGGCAATGACGACAAGCAGAATCGCGGCAAGCCAGATCATGACTACATGCTTGGTGATCGAAATGTCATAACCGGCGACTTCGATGCGGGGCAGATGCACTTCTCCGAATGGCTCGAAAGCAAAGGTGTGGCTGTCGAGAATATGGTGCATGATCAGGTCGCCAGGCTTTTCTTCGCCCCCTTCGGCATGAGCAGCTTCTGCCTCTGCGGGTGCGGCGGCGTGCGCCTCGATGTTTGCTGGTACTGCCGGAGCAGTTGCCGCTACAGGCTCCGTGACAGGGGCCTCATTCTGACCAGGAGTTGCGAATACAGGACTGTTCAGGCTCAGGAGAACAGGCACCACCAGTGCCAGAATTCTTGAAATCGCTTTCTTTCGCATACCGTCTGTCAGTTTTTTGCAGCGTTTTTTTTCAGTTGATTCTTCTTCTGGTAAGCGAGAATCTCGAGCACCAGATAAATACAGTAAAACGAGATGAAGGATACGACGAAATCGATCGATTTGACCATGCCCAGCAGATTGATGACCAGCACCAGTGCCATGACGATCAGAAGCCGGAGCGCAACACCGCCGAAGACGACGAGCGTGAAAATCTTGGACTCCTTGTCAAATCCATACTCAAAGAGCAGGTATCCCGTGAGGCTGTTGAGGACGACCACAAGCCAGGCGACGAAGACTGAACTGATATCGATCTGGTAGTTCGAGGCCCCCCAATAGACAACCCCCCATAAAATGACCGACAAGATAATTAACTTTACAAGAAAATCAAACAAAGCCTTCATGTCTGGCGATCCTTTTCATGGTTTCGTGAGTGTTGATGTAAACGGTCATGGTCGCGGTCTGCCTGCCGGATGGTTTTCATGAGCACAAGCACCATGCCAACCATGCCGACAAGCACTCCGGCCAGCAGAAGCAGAGGCGATGTGCCAAGCTTCGAATCCGCCCAATAACCAAGGAAGACGAAAAGCGCGAAACTCGCGGCGATCTGAACCCCGATCCCGAGATACTCCGACAGCGCCCTGACCGATCCTCCAAATTGCTCGGAGAATTTATCCTTTTTCCTGTCATTATCTAACATGGTCATCTCCTTTGGAGGAATGATCCGCTATCGGGGAATAGCTATTGCCCGCCGGAATCCGCGTTAACATCCCGGTAAACATTCCAGGTCGATTCGACCAGCGTGTCGAGATCGCTGTGCCGCGGCGTCCAGCCAAGCAGTTCGCGAGCCATCGCCGAGGTCGCCACCAGGTTGGCCGGATCTCCTTCGCGGCGAGGCGCAAACTCCGCCGGAATCTCCCTGCCCGTCAGGCGGCGGGCGGCGTCGAGCATTTCGAGCACGGTGACGCCGGTCTCGCTGCCGAGGTTCACCGACAGGCTCTCGCCCGTCTTCAGCACCCGCTCGAACGCGAGCACATGCGCCGAGGCCAGATCGTTGACGTGAACGTAGTCGCGAATGCAGGTGCCGTCACGAGTCGGATAGTCCGTACCGAACACCGAGAGCATCGTTCTCACGCCCGCCGCGACCTCCATGATGACCGGCAAGAGATTGGCCGGATTCTGCTCCAGCCCGCGAATGCGCCCCTGCACATCGAAGCCCGCCGCGTTGAAATAACGCACCGCAGCGAACTTCAGCCCCTTGAGCTTGTCGTACCATTCGAGGATGCGCTCGATTTCGAGCTTGGTGAAGCCGTAGTAGTTTTCCGGCTCCTTGGGATGTTTCTCGTCGATGGGCAGATAGGCCGGGCTGCCGAAGATTGCTGCGGACGAGGAGAAGAGGAAGCACCGGATGCCGCTCGCCACCGCCTGGTTGATGGTGCCAATCGTGCCGCAGATGTTGTGCACGGAGTACTCCTGCGGCTTCTGCATCGACTCTCCGGCAGCCTTCAGCGCAGCGAGGTGCACGCATCCGTCGAACCCTCGATTCATCACCTCTGCAAGCGTGCCAGCATCGAAAATATCGCCCCGCACGAATTCGGCGTCACTGAACAGGTTCTCCTCCCGCCCGGTAGAGAGGTTGTCGAACACCGTAACCTCATAGCCCCGGTCGAGAAACTCGCGAGCCACGTGACTGCCGATATACCCTGCGCCGCCGATAACGAGAATTTTCATACCTGAATATTTAGGGGATTGATACTCGATGACAGCCAAAGATAACACTTCCCGCCGGATATATAATCAAGGAGTCCGCTTGCCATGTGCGCGCACTCTGGATATGACATATATGAAAGATCACCTCTGGCAGACGGTTCCCTGCTCATCACGGGTTTTGCCTTAATTTTATTGAAACATTTGAACTCTTGCGCTTGTTGACAAAAAATATATTATGTAAGTTTTTGTCAACCGCGAACGCCACCAATCACCAACACAGAGATCCGCCATGATTCCCAATTTCGGAGAACGCCTCCGCTCTGCGCGAAAGATGGCCGGATTGTCGCTGCAGGAGCTTTCCGACAGGATGGACAAGCCGGTTTCGAGGCAAGCGATCAGCAAATACGAGCAGGGAAAAATGCAGCCCGACAGCAACGCCTTGCTGTCGATCGCGTCAGTTCTCGGCGTCAGGCCGGACTACTTTTTCAGAGAACCGGCCCAACTGAGCGCCATAGAGTTCAGAAAACATGCCCGGCTGCCGGAAAAGAAACGAGAGCGTATCGAAGCGAAGGCGCTCGACATGCTCGAGCGTTACCGGGAACTCGAATCATGCCTCGGTCTGGACTCGTCATTCGTCCATCCGTTTCCTGATGCGGTGCTTGCCTCTTTCGACGATGCGGGAAACTATGCCGAAAAGCTTCGCAAGGCATGGAATCTCGGCATCGACCCCATTCCCGATGTCGTCGAAATGCTCGAAAGCTACAACGTCAGGGTCATCATGCTTGACGCGCCGGATGGTTTCGATGGCTTGTCGGCCTGGTCGGGAGATATTCCGGTCATCGTGTTCAACAAAAACCGCGACGTTGTCCGCCGTCGCTTCACCGCGCTGCACGAGCTGGCGCATCTGCTTTTCCGGTGCGAGGCCGAAACCCCTCGCGAAAACGAAAAACTCGCCCATGCATTCGCAGGAGCGTTTCTGTTTCCGAAAGAGTCGTTTCTGCGGGTCTTTGGTGAAAAACGCACTCACTTTACCGAACGAGAGCTTCTCGATATGAAAGAGTATTTCGGCATCTCGGTGGGCGCAATCATGGCAAGAGCCAGAAGCCTCGATGTCATCAGCGAGTTCACCTACAGGAATTTCTGCATTGCCTGGTCGAAAAAACGGATCGATGAACCCGGAGAGTATCGCTCCAAAGAAGAGCCAGCCCGATTTAGGCAACTTCTCGACAGGGCTGCCTCGGAAGAGATCATAACCATGAGCAAGGCTGCTGAACTGGCAGGAAAATCGTATAATGAGTTGAGCGAAGAAATGTCATTCATCTAACCCCTGCATGAAGTGAATGTCGCGATACATGATGCCAACATTCTGATTGATATTGTCAAGCTCAATCTTGCCGAAGCGTTGTTCTCGCTCGATCTCAGCATGAGGACAACCGATGCTGTCTGGGCCGAGCTTACCCGAGGCCAGAAAAGCTTGCTGCAACCATTCGTTGACGGAAACCGGCTTGCAATCGATTCATTCACGGTCGAAGAGGTTGGCCAGATCGTCAGTTATGCGCAAAAACACAGAGCATTGTCATTCGAGGATTGCTCGCTGATTGTTGCCGGAAGAAGGCACAACGCACTGGTCATCACCGGAGACAGAAAGCTTCGATCAGTCATAGAAACCGAACAGCTCGAAGTTCACGGGATTCTGTGGCTGTTTGACAGGATGCTCGATGAATCGGTTATCACGAAGAGTCTGGCCGCTGACAAATTGCGGGGATTGCGGGCGATGAATCACCGTCTGCCAGTCGATGAGATAGAGGCGCGGATTGAGAGGTGGATATTGTGATCGGCTGTAATCTTTATATGATGACAAGATGATCTAATTTTTTTCATCTGTATTCTAAAGCATCTTACTGGACAGATTTTTTGAAATCGAGGATTCGTTC
>CAYZCF010000069.1:0-12937 GCA_964476855.1 uncultured Chlorobiaceae bacterium | reverse complement strand
CATCCAACTCTTCACGACGCACTATCCGGCGCACGACCGCGCCGAAGACGAGCTGCTGAAAGAGCTGCTCCGAGCCGTCGGCTACAACACCCTCGTCATCGAACTGCTGGCCAAAAACCTCGACACGCTCAACCAGTTCCGAACCGGCTATCCGCTTTCGCAGATGCTTGACGATCTGCAAGGTTCCGGGCTGTTCGGCCTGACCAAAAGCGCTGAGGTTCTGACAGGCTACAACCCCGGCAGCTTCAGATTGAGGGAGGAAGAGCCGGAAAAGGTCATTGCCGCCATGTACGACCTTGCGAAGCTCGAACCGGGTGAAGAGCAGCTTCTGTGCGTCTTTTCGGTGCTGCCCGCCGAACCGATTGCCTTTGACACGCTCGAAGCGCTGCAACCCGGAAACGATCAACTCGAAAGATCACTCCGCGCCCTCGTCAAGAAAGGGTGGATCGAGTACAACGCCGGCGCGAAACAGTTCAAATGCAGCCCCGTCGTTCAGGCGGTGACACGGTTGCAGGTCGGGGAGCGTCTGGACGAGCAGTGCGAAACGCTGGTTGATATGCTTATTGAAAAGCTTGAGTACGAACCCAACACAGGGCATTTGTTAAACACAGAATATCAACATGGCTTATTAATAGCAAAATACGCAGAGAGCGTGGCACAATATCTGAATACTTCAGGATACAGAAAAGCAATACTCTTTGAGGTTATTGGATCTTTTTATAGCATAACAGGCAACCTTGGCAAAGCCTTAATTTGCTTTGAAAAATATAACAACTTGAGAGAAAACCTTTATGAATCAAATCAGAAAGATTGTAATTCCATGTACGGATTGGTTGTATCTTATTTAAAACTCGGAGACACTTACAGTTCGCTAGGAAACTTGGAAAAATCATTCATCACCTATTTCAAAAGGTATCAACTAGTAATAAAATTTTGTGAGTCACATCCAGAAGACACCAGATTTATAAGTGCATCAGCTGTTACATGCGAAAGGCTAGGGTTATGTTTTTCAAAACTTAAGAATTTTGAAGCCGCCATCATTTACTATAATTACGCAGTTGAGGTGTATAAGATTTTATATAACTGGAACTCAAAAGATATAAAATTTAAAAACGGATTAGCCGTGGCCTGCAATAATATGGGCAATACCTTTATGGCGACGGGTAATATAGGAAAAGCGATGAGCTATTTTAATGATGGCGTTACTTTATCAAAAGATTTGCATGATATGTTTCCAGAGAATGGAAGTTTCATAAACGGGCTGGCTGTTGCATACGAAAGCCTTGGGAATGCATATTATTCACTTGGCAATTCAGAAAAAGCTTTTTTCTTTTTCAAAGAAAGATTGAAATTGAGCCATAAATTACATGATCAGCATCCAACACATGTCAGATTTAAAAACGAATTGGCAAAGTCGTATGCAAAGTTGGGTACGTTCAGCCGCGATCAGGGCGGCGATCTGGCGGAAGCCCGCCGCTGGTTTGAGATTGCGAAGGCGCTCTGGGCGGAATTGGTCAATGATGCTCCTGCGTATGCCGAGTTCCAGAAGAACTTGGCGTGGGTAAAAGAGGCGCTGGCGGCGTTGTAATCGCGCGTCGCCCGTCCACAACGTCCACGCCGTCCACCAAGTCCACAACGTCCATGGCGCTCCCAGCAGGGCGGGCGCAAGGCCCGCCCCTACAGACCAAATCCCATCCCCTAACAATCCTCTTGGAGATTTCCTGAAATTTTTGCATTATGCCCGACTTCTTATCGGTACGGGGAAACAGATGCGCCGCTGGTTTTCAGCACGGCGTCGAGAACAGCCCTCCCTTCCGGCGAATACTGACAAAAAGCGGCTGTCACGATTTTTCCCCCAAACGGGGAGGGGCTGGCGTCAAGACCTTTGCCCCGGCAACATGATTATTGACGAAAAATTCAATGTCTGAAAGAACGGATAACCGCGAGCAGGTGATCGTCACCTTGCCCGACGGTTCTGAAAGAACCTACACCTCCGGCGTCACCGGTCTCGAAATCGCGGCCTCCATCGGCAAAAAGCTCGCCCAGGCGGCGCTCGCCATCACCATCGACGGCAAGCCGCGCGACCTCGACACGCCCGTCACCGAGAACGCGAGCGTTTCGATTGTCACCTTCGACTCCACCGAGGGCAAGGAGATTTTCTGGCACAGTTCGAGCCACCTGATGGCCCACGCCATCGAGGAGCTGTTCGACGGCGCGAAGTTCGGCGCTGGCCCGGCCATCGAGCAGGGATTTTATTATGACATCGCCTGCGAGCACCGCTTCAACGAGGACCATCTTCGCCAGATCGAGGCGAAAATGCTCGAAATCAGCCAGCGCGACCTCGCCATCACCCGCGAGGAGATGCCGCGCCTGAAGGCGATCGACTACTTCGCCAACACGCGCAAAGACCCGTACAAGGTTGAAATTCTCGAAGACACGCTGAAAGAGGTCGAAACCGTGTCGGTCTATCATCAGGACGGATTCGTCGACCTGTGCAGCGGCCCGCACCTGCCCTCGACCGGCAAGGTGAAGGCGGTGCTCCTAACCAATATCTCCTCCTCCTACTGGCGCGGCGACTCGTCGCGCGAGACGATGCAGCGCATTTACGGCATCACCTTCCCAAGCGACAAGCTGCTCAAGGAGCACGTCGCCCGGCTGGAGGAGGCGCGCAAGCGCGACCACCGCAAGCTCGGCGCGGAGCTGGGGCTGTTCATGCTGACTCCCGAAGTGGGCAGCGGTCTGCCGATCTGGCTGCCGAAGGGCGCGATCATCCGCAACGAACTCGAAACCTTCCTGAAGGGCGAGCAGCGCAAGCGCGGCTACGTGCCGGTTTACACGCCGCATATCGGCAACATCGAGCTGTACAAGCGTTCGGGCCACTACCCGTACTACAGCGATTCGCAGTTCCCGCCGCTCACCTACAAGGACGAGACAGGGCGCGAGGAGCAGTACCTGCTCAAGCCGATGAACTGCCCGCATCACCACCTGATCTACAGTCAGACGCTGCGGAGTTACCGCGATTTGCCGATCCGGCTGACCGAGTTCGGCACCGTGTACCGCCACGAGCAGTCCGGCGAACTGAACGGCCTGGTTCGCGCCCGCGGCTTCACGCAGGACGACTCGCACATCTACTGCCGTCCCGACCAGCTCGTTGATGAAATCTGCAACGCCATCGACCTGACCCGCTTTGTGTTCAACACGCTCGGCTTCGACGATGTCGAAACCCGCCTGTCGCTGCACGACCCGGAAAACCAGACAAAGTACGGCGGCACCGCCGAGGTGTGGGAACAGGCCGAGAAGGATGTGAAGGAGGCCGCCGACCGCATGGGCATCAAGTACTTCATCGGCATCGGCGAAGCGAGCTTCTACGGGCCAAAGATCGATTTCATCGTGCGCGACGCCATCGGACGCAAGTGGCAGCTCGGCACCGTGCAGGTCGATTACGTCATGCCGGAGCGCTTCGACCTCACCTACATTGGCAGCGACGGCCAGAAGCATCGCCCGGTGGTGATCCACCGCGCGCCATTTGGCTCGATGGAGCGCTTCATCGGCGTCCTGATCGAGCACACCGCCGGCAACTTCCCGCTCTGGCTCGCACCCGTGCAGGCGGTCGTTTTGCCAATCGCCGAGGATGTGCACGACTACGCCCGCGAGGTGTACGCAAAGCTGCACGAAGCGGGCATTCGCGCCGAACTCGACCTGCGCAGCGAAAAGATCGGCAAGAAAATCCGTGAAGCCGAACTCTCGAAGATTCCCTGCATGCTCGTCATCGGACGCAACGAACAGGAGGCTGGCGAAGTCTCGCTCCGCCGCCACCGCAAGGGAGACGCGGGCTGCTTCGCGGTGGACGAGCTTATCGGACAACTCCGTGAGGAAATAGATCGACGATCCTGATCTGACTATCAACCAAAAACGATCGAATGAAAAAACAGAAAACAACCGGCAACCAGAAAGCCAAGCTTTCCTACAGGATCAACGAACAGATCCGGGTGCCAGAAGTAAGGGTCGTATTTCCCGAAGGCGGTATGCAGGTCATGAAAACCATGGATGCACGCCGGATGGCCGAAGATCGCGGGATCGACCTCATCGAGGTGCAGCCGAATGCCCAGCCGCCCGTGTGCAAGCTCGAAAACTACGGGAAGCTGATCTACAAGATGGCCCAGAAGGAGAAGGACCAGAAGAAAAAGCAGAAGCAGACCACGCTGAAAGAGCTGAGGTTCCATCCCAATACCGACAAGCACGACTTCGACTTCAAGACCGCGCACCTGGAAGAGTTCCTCCGCAAGGGCAACCGCGTGAGGGCGACCATCGTGTTCCTCGGTCGTTCGATCATCTACAAGGACAAAGGCTTCGAGCTGGCCGACCGCCTCACCGAAAGGCTCAGCACGGTAGCCACCCGCGACGGCGATCCGAAGTTCGAGGGCAAGAAGCTTTTCGTCTATTTCGAGCCCGACAAGAAAAAGATCGAGCAGTTCGAAAAACGGCGGGCCAAGGAAGCCCCGGCACCACCACTGGCGCCGCTGCCGCCTCAGATGGAGGAGCCTGAGGATGACGACGAATAAAACCACACTGAAAGAAGCGACTTTTATCATTTAAACCGACGATCATGCCTAAAATGAAATCACATCGCGGTGCCTGCAAGAGATTCAAGGCCACCGCATCAGGAAAAGTCAAACGCGAGCGAATGAACGGCTCCCATAACCTCGAGCACAAGAACCGCAAACGTACCCGTCGCCTCCACCAGTCCACGCTGGTCGATGCCACCATGGAGAAGCAGATCAAGAGAATGATCCTCGCCTGAGACAAGTCTATAAATCATTAATTCGACACAACGATGCCTAAATCAACCAACGCCGTAGCTTCAAAAGCCAGAAGGAAGAGGATTCTCAATAAAGCCAAGGGATACTGGGGTTCGCGCGGAAACGTGCTGACCGTCGTCAAGCACGCTGTTGACAAAGCTGAGCAGTACGCCTACCGCGACCGCCGCGTCAAGAAAAGAACTTTCCGTTCGCTCTGGATCATGCGCATCAACGCTGCCGCCCGCCAGAACGGCGTCTCCTACTCGCGCCTGATGGATGCCATCCACAAGAAAAACATCGAGATCGACCGCAAGGCACTGGCCGAAATCGCCGTGAAAGACCCGGCGGCATTCTCGCTGATCGTCAAGACGGCTCTCGATTAATCATTTGTACAGCGGCCCTATGGAATCAAGCATTCAGCAACTGCAGCAGGAGATAGACGGATACGAAATCCGCAATCCGAAAGAACTCGAAGCCTTCAAGCTCGAATTCACGGTGCGAAAAGGCAAGATAGCCGGGCTGTTCAGCCAGCTCAAAACCGTCGATCCTGCTGACAGGCCGCGCGTAGGGCAACTGCTCAACACCCTCAAACTCTCGGCGGAAGCACGGGTTGCCGACGCTGAAACCCGCTTTGCCGAGAATACTGCCGCCGCCGCGCCGTCGATCGATCTCTCCCTGCCAGGACGCCGATCGTTCTGCGGCTCGGAACATCCCGTGCAGAAGGTACTGGGCGACATGAAGCGCATCTTCACGGCGATGGGATTCGGCATCGCCACCGGCCCGGAGCTTGAACTCGACGAGTACAACTTCGACCGCCTGAACTTTCCGCCGAACCACCCGGCCCGCGACATGCAGGACACCTTCTTCATCACCCGAGGCGATGCCGAGGGCGACGTCCTGCTCCGCACGCACACCTCGCCGGTACAGGTGCGGGTGATGCTCGACCAGAAGCCGCCGATTCGGGTGATCTGCCCCGGCAAGGTGTACCGCAACGAGGCGATCAGCGCGAGAAGCTACTGCGTTTTTCACCAGCTCGAAGGGCTGTATATCGACAAAAACGTGTCGTTCGCCGACCTGAAAGCCACCATCTACTCGTTCGCCCGCCAGATGTTCGGCAGCGACGTGAAGCTCCGCTTCAGGCCGAGCTTTTTCCCCTTCACCGAGCCATCGGCGGAGGTTGATGTCACCTGCTACCTCTGCGGCGGCAAGGGATGCCGCGTCTGCAAGAAGTCCGGCTGGCTCGAAATCATGGGGTGCGGCATGGTGCATCCGAACGTGATGAAGAGCTGCGGCATCGACCCGGAGGAGTGGACCGGCTACGCCTTCGGCATGGGTGTCGATCGCACCGCATTGCTGCGCTACAAGATCGACGACATCCGGCTCTTTTTCGAGAACGACGTCCGGATGCTCAGCCAGTTCATGGCGTGAAACACGCAACGGCAGGCCGGGACTGAAAATCAAAAAAGCCTCATGAGAATGATCTCGTGAGGCTTTTTCATTTCTGGCCGATTCCTGGATTCAGGCAATCACCGAATTTCTCAGGGCCAGCGTCCACTCCTCCATGGTGGTGTTGGCTGCGGGCATTGGTGCTTCGAGAAAGCTGATGACGAAGTGGCCGCCCATCTCGGCCACGCCGATGGAGCGCGGACGGACGGCAAGCATCTTGGGGTTCATCAACTCTTTTCCGAAACAGAAGACGATGTTTTTGGCGGCGGAGAGACCTTCGTCAATCGCGCCATCGATACCGGCGGTGTGACCGTGATGATCGAACTCGCCGATCAGCATCGCAAAGGGGTGCTCTTCGATCTGCTGACGGTAATAGGCAATGATCTCATCGACGCTGCTGTAACTGGTCTCTTCTTTGTCAAGCTCGAGGATGTAGATAGGGTATTTTTCCTGAAGAAGAGTTTGTTTCATGGTGCTCTCCCTGATTGGTTTGGCTGGATACTGCACGAAGCACGGCTTGCGTTGAAGAGAGTAGAGGCCGTCTATTGTAATGGTACGCCAGCCCTGATGATTTTACAACAGCGTATCAAAAAAAAGCCTCATGACCTGATGATCATGAGGCGTATTTTGCTTGCTGATTTTACGAAATCAGTCCATCGGAAGCGCGAAGCGCTCTCGATTACTCCGCAGAAGCGCCTTCGGCTTCGACTTCGATGGTGAGCTTTGCCGTAATATCCATGAAAAGCTTCGCATCAGCCTCGTATTTGCCGAGAGACTTGATCGGAGCTTCGAGCTGGATTTTGCGACGGTCGATATCGACGCCCTGCGCCTTGAGCGCCTCGGCAATGTCGCCGGCGGTCACGGTGCCGAACAGCTTGCCCGACTCGCCAGCCTTGGCGAGCACCTTCAGCGCCATCTGTTCGAGCTTTGCAGCCAGTTCGCGAGCGTTCGAGCGCTGAAGCTCGATCTTGCGCGCCTGCTGCTTCTTTTCGGTTTCGAGCGCCTTCAGCGTGCCTTCGGTGGCGCGAATGGCATATCCCTGCGGAATCAGGTAGTTATTGGCATACCCGTTCTTGACGGTGACCACTTCACCGGCATCGCCAAGGGTTGCCACATCTTTTCTTAAAATTATTTTCACGGTCTGTTTCCTCGTTCTGAATAATTAAACTTGTGTGGACAACCACTTACTTGTATTCGTCGGCAACGTAGGGAATGATCGCCAGGAACCTCGCCCATTTGATGGAATGGGTGAGCAGGCTCTGCTCTTTGGCCGACAGGCCGGTAATGCGACGGGGAATGATTTTTCCCTGGTCGTTGATGAAGCGTTTCAGTTTGCGCTCATCGCGATAGTCGAAGAACACCACCTGGTTTTTCGACACTTTCTTTTTCGAAGCCAGAGCGTTGCTCAACGATTTGTTGCCCTGTGCCGATGCTGGTTTCTGTCTCATTGATTGTGTTCAGAATTTTGCTTGCATGATCTTGCGTCTCTTTTGCGCCGTAAATTGTATACGGCACGCAGGAGCGCTGTTCTCAGTCGGAAGTGAGGTACTTGTACTCGTACATGTGCCCGTCATCGTCGAGATGACCATGATGGGATTCATGCGTTTCGTCCTCGATAAAGCCCTCTTCGTCTTCCTCTCCGTTTTTCTTTCTTTTGTTGAGGAACTGGATCCTCCTGGCCTTGATTTCGACCACGGTTCTCGATGTACCATCCTGCGCTTTCCAGGTGCGGCTCTGCAACTCGCCATCGACAAGCACCGCCGAGCTTTTCCTCAGATTGTCACGGCAGCTTTCGGCAAGTTTGTTCCAGGCGACAACGCCGACATAGCAGACATCTTCCTGCCACTGATGGTTGCTGTCCCTGAAGCGACGATTGCACGCAATGGAAAAATTGACAACTGGCGTCCCGCCTGAATTGGTCTGTCTGAAGACCGGATCCTTGGTAAGGTTGCCGGCAATTATGACGCTGTTGATTTCAGGCATTTTCAGTTCCGCCATAGCATCTACTCCTTTTTGTTCTCAAATGGGATCGTTCGTCATTCACACAATAAACCGGGTGCGATCGGCCGTCAGCTCTTGGCTGAAGCATCGGCTTCGGGTTCAGCCTGGTCTTCCGGGCTGCCAAGCACGACACTGTACTTCTCGACACGCTTGCGCATTTCGAGCAACGGGGAGCTCAGTTGGATGATGAGGAACCGCAGGATAGCCTCTTCGTAACGGAACACGCGTTCGACTTCGGCAATGACCGACGGCGCGGCATCGAACTCGATGTGAGCGTAGTAACCGATGGAGGACTTGCGGATGAGGTAAGCCATTTTTCTTCTTCCGACTTCCAGGACATTGTTGATCACGCCGCCCTTGCCGGTGATCGTCGATTTCACCAGCTCCATTGCGGAGGCGATGGCATCATCCTGAAGGCCGCCGTCGATGATGACGGTGCATTCATACTGTTTCAGTGTATTCATAGCGCAATCGTTTCTTGAGTGAAGTCATACTGTGCAAATGGCGGAAAACAGGTATTGCGCATCCCTGTCTCCGCGGCTTCATGCGGACGCACGAACACCATTTGCGTTTTAGGACATGTAAGGTAAAATTTTTTCTTCTGTTTTCCAACGCCTCAAGCACAGCATTGTAACAGGAATGAATCAGAACGAGAACTCGACCGATACCGGAGCGTGATCGGAGCTTTTTTCGTCCAGATCGACCGACACGACCGACACTTTTCCGGCAAGCGCGGAGGTGAGATAGATGCAGTCGATGCGCCAGCCGAGATTGCGTTCGCGAGCGAATTTCCAGTTGGGCCACCAGGTGAAGAGGTCTTTTTTGTCGGGATTCAGCTCGCGGACGATGTCGTGCAACCCAAGCTCCAGATGCGCTTCGATCGCCGCTCGCTCTTCGGGGCGCAGGCCGGTCGCGCCGGGCTTGTTCTGCGAGCGGTGCACGTCGATGTCGCGAAGCGCCACGTTGATGTCCCCGGCAAACGCCACCTCCCGGCCACCGGCGATCAGCCCGGCGATAAACGCTTTCATATCAGCCAGATAGCGAAGCTTCACGGCATAATGCTCCGCTCCGTCGCCGCGCGGCACGTAGGCGCCGATAAGGGTGAACTGCGGCGCGTGCAGCACGAGCGTACGGTTCTCCACGTCGAGCGGCGGCGGCTCGCAGATAAACTCGCCGAGGCTCCCCTCGCGGACAAGTACGCCGACACCGCTGTACCCTTTTCTGAAGGTCGAGCCGTTCCAGAATTTCCGGTAACCGGCGATGCCGGTGATCGTTTCGGGTATCTCTTCTTCGCGGGCCTTGACCTCTTCGAGCACGACAATGTCGGGCTGGCGGCTTTCGAGCCACGCGCGGAGCGACTCCTGCCGGGCGCGGATACCGTTGATGTTCCATGTGGCGATCTTCATTTCGACGACGGTTTGAGCGTTTCGATGATACGCGAAGCGATGCGTTCCGGCGCGATCTCCATCATACAGCGGAAGTGCCCTTTCGGGCAGGAGGCGCGTCCGATGTGCGAGCAGGGGCGACAGGCAAGTCCCGGCGTTTCGAACAGTTCGTACTCCGCGCCCCACGGCATGAAGCCGAACGCTTTGACCGACGAACCGAAAATCACGAACAGCTTCTTGCCAAACGCCGAGGCGATGTGCATCAGGCCGGTGTCGTTGGTGAGTACCGCATCGACACCGGAGAGCAGGGCCGCGGATTGCATGAGCGACGCCTTTCCGGCGAGCGATTGCACGCGGCTTCGCACCGCCTCCGGCAAAAGCGCCATGAGGCGCTGCGCCTCCGGCTCGTCCTCCTTGCCGCCGAGCAGCAGAACGCGCGTCGGTGTCGCCGCCGTGACCAGCTCGATAATCCAGGCGAAACGGTCGGGCGGATAGCGCTTGGTAAAGTGGTTCGCGCCAAAGCAGACCGCGAGCACGGGAGCGTTCAAGCCAAGCGACCTTGCGGCAAAGGCGCGATCCTCCGGCGACGGATGGAGGGCGCACGGCGCGGTGATCTTCGGCGCGAGGCCGTCGAGCGCCTCGGCGTAGCGCTCGACGACGGACTGGTAGCCATCCGAAACGTTGATCTTGAAGCACACCAGCAACACCTTCTTCCAGTTGCGCTTATGGTAGCGAGTGACCTTGCCCGCCCGCAGAGTTCGAACGAGCGCTCGCGAGCGCCGGTTGTTTTGCAGATCGACAACCAGATCGTACGCCGTACCGGAAGTGAGCGACTCCGGCGTAACCACCGACGCCACGGCGGGATTCGACGCGACAAGCGGCGCGAATGGCGCTTTGGTGCAGAAGTCGATCCGCGCCTGCGGAAAAGCGCGATGCAGCTCCGTGAGCACGGGCGTCGTCAGCACGATGTCGCCGATGGCGCTGAGGCGCACAACAAGGATGGTGCGGATAGCACCGGGATTCGTCACGACCAGAACTCCCACCAGGCTTTGTACCCCTCCGGCTTCTTGTCCTTTTTGCCGGAGTTGCCGAGCGCGGCGATGCGGCTGGCGGCGACCTCCTTCATCCGCTCCTTGCCGGGGGTTTCGCCCTTGCGCTCGTCGAGCATTTCGACCGCCTTCTTGAACTCCGGCAGCGCCTCCGCGCCACGTCCGAGGCCGTCGAGCGCAAGCGCCCGGCTATAGACCGCCGAAATCCAGAGCTTGCCCTCGTCCTGGTTCAGCTCGCCGCGCCGGTTGAAGTGATACAACGCCTTGTCGGCGGAAGCAAGCGCGTCGGAAAAAGAGCCAAGCCCAGCCAGCGCCTCGGCCAGCCCGGCATGGCAGAAAGCGTCGAACCCGGCATGATCGAACGCCTCTTCGGGCGGCATGGTGCGGGAAATCTCCATCGCCTTGCGGCAGTTCGCCGCCGCCTCGTCATAGTTGCCGTCAAGCAACTGCCGTTGCGCATCCGAAAGTGCCAGATACGCCCCTGCAACCTCTTTGAGTGGTTTCATAAGCTGGTAACTAAAATACTACGAATGCTGTTTCATGATATGGAACAAAAACGAACGGCACAATCTCGCTAATCGCTTATAATATAATGCGTTGATTGCAGAAAACGCTCACATCAGGCCCACATCACCCGCCCGGCTGCATCAGCGCTTCGAGTTCGGCGGGAATCTGCGGGCGGCCACGGCCGTTGAGCGCGGTGCCGGTAATTTTGGCTTTCACGACGGCCTTCATCTCCGGCAGGCGCAGGATGTCCTGATAAAACGCGAACTTGAGCGGCGACTCACGCACCATGTTCAGCCCGACCGTGAAGCGGTCGCCGCTTTGCAGCGGGGACTTGTAGTCGAGTTCAGCACGGACGACCACGAGGTTGATGCCGCGCTCCGTAAACTCCTTGAAATCGATGCCGACCGTCTTGAGATACACGTGCCGCGCGTGTTCGAGGTAGTTCTGGTAAACGCTGTTGTTGACGATGCCCTGCATGTCGCACTCGTAATCGCGCACCTCCATTTCCATAGTGAAGGCATATGGTTGCTGATTCATCCGCAGTTCCGTTGTCGTTAAAAAAAAATCCTACGCCACGATCACTTTCGCGTCCGGATCGCCGCCGTCAGCGCGGGCAGGAACTCCGCGAGATCCGCGACGACGAGCAGGTCGGCCACGCTCGTGATGGGGGCGTCGCGGTCGGTGTTGACGGCGAGCACGAAGCCGGAGCCTTTCATTCCGGCGAGGTGCTGGATCGCGCCTGAGATGCCGCACGCCACGTAAAGCGACGGCGAAACGCTCTGGCCGCTCGATCCTACCTGTCGCGCCCGTTCGAGCCATCCGGCATCGACCACCGGGCGGCTCGCCCCTACCTCGCCGCCAAGCGCGTCGGCCAGCGCCCGCACCAGCTCGACGCGGTCGGCGCTCCCAACGCCGCGCCCGGCGCTCACGATCACCCCGGCGCGAGTGAGATCGATGCCTCGCTCCGGCTGGATGCATCCAAGAAACTCGATGGCGGAATCCGGTTCGGCCTCAATGGCGATCAATTCGGGAGTTCCCTCTGTAGCAACAGGCGCGAACGCGCCCGGCTGGATCGTCAGCACGGCGCGGGAGGTCAGCGGCCTGACGGTGCGGCGCATCTTGCCATTGCAGCTTTCGACCACGTAGCCGCCATCATCCAGCCCGACGACCCCGGAAACCTGCGCGGCCTGCATGGCGAACGCCACACGCGGAGCGATGTCCCAGCCAAGCGAGGAGTGGAGAAATACCACGGCATCGGGCCGCTCCCGCTCGACGGCAGCCAGCACGAGGCGTTTGTGAAACGTCGCGTCGTATTCATTCCCGCCGTTCGCGCGATAGAGCCGACCGCTGAAAGCGGGAAACGCGCCGACATTCCCGACAAGCGCCATCGAAACCTCCGCCTTGAGGCGGGCGGCGAATCCGAACAACTCGGCAGTTTCGGCGGTGACACGCCCATCGCGAACTTCGCCAACAAGCAGCAGCTTCATCGCACGCCTCCCTGTGTGGAAATGAAACCCTTCGCTTCGAGAATCGACGCCACCTGCGAGGCGAGCGTATCGACATCGCCTTCGAGAATCACGCCAGCGGCATTGGGTTCGTGGGGACGGAAATTTTCGGACGACACCCGCTCCAATTCGAGGCTGACCGATTCCGGAGAGAGGACGGCGAGTGCAGCGCGTTTCGATTTCATGATGTTCGGCAGCGTCGGATAGCGCGGCGTGTTGAGGCCGGGCTGGCAGGTCAGGAGCAC
>CAYZCF010000068.1:0-13074 GCA_964476855.1 uncultured Chlorobiaceae bacterium | reverse complement strand
CCTCGATTCCTGATGTGCTCCTGTTCGAACCCAAAGTGTTCGGCGACGAGCGGGGCTGGTTTTTCGAGTCTTTCCGGCAGGACATATTCGAGCGGCACGCCGGATGCCACCGTTTCGTGCAGGATAACGAGTCCTTTTCCCGCTACGGCGTCGTGCGCGGTCTGCATTACCAGAAGCCACCTCATACGCAGGGCAAGCTTGTCCGCGTCATTCAGGGAAGCGTGGTCGATGTGGCGGTCGATATACGCAAGGGATCGCCGACGTATGGTCAGCATACAGCACAACTGCTCGATGACCGGAATCGGCGCATGATGTGGATTCCTCCCGGATTTGCTCACGGTTTTGCCGTCCTGAGCGAGACGGCGCATTTCAGTTACAAGTGCACCGATTATTACGCGCCGACGCATGATGCCGGGGTGCTCTGGAACGATCCGGCGCTCGGCATCGACTGGCGATTGCCCGAGAGCGATGTGAGTCTTTCGGACAAGGATCTCTGCCAGCCAATGTTTCATGAAATCGATCCGGTTGTGCTGACGTCATAGTCTCTTTTTTGTTTTGCGAATCTACGTGATACCCTCAATGAATATTCTTGTCACCGGGAGCCATGGGCAGCTTGGTTCCGAATTGCGCAAACACCAGGAGATACAGGGGCGGCAGGGATGGTTTTTCGCCGATATCCCTGACCTCGATATTACCGATGCGTCCGCCGTGGAGCGTGTTTGCCGCGACCGGCAGATCGGCGCGATGGTCAATTGCGCGGCTTACACAGCAGTGGACAAGGCCGAGAGCGACGTCGATGCGGCCTTCAGGGTGAACCGTGACGGCGCGGCGGTGCTCGCTTCGGTCGCAAAAGCGATGGGTGCGCTGCTGCTGCACGTTTCGACCGACTATGTATTCGACGGATCGAGTAACCGTCCCTATCGCGAGGATGATCTGGCGACTCCTCTCGGGGTGTACGGGCAGTCCAAGTGGGAGGGAGAGGAGGCGATCCGCTCAATCGGCTGCTCGCATCTCATCGTTCGCACCTCATGGCTCTACTCGGCTTACGGGCAGAACTTCGTGAAGACGATGCTTCGCCTTGGCCGGGAGCGTGAGTCGATTGGCGTGGTGTTCGATCAGGTTGGTACGCCAACCTGGGCCGCCGACCTGGCTGGAGCCATCGTGTCGATGCTTGACCGGCTCGATCCGGCGCGGAGTTATGCCGAAACTTTTCACTACTCGAACGAAGGGGTCTGCTCATGGTACGATGTCGCCACGGAGGTGATGAATGCCGCCGGACTATCGTGCCGTGTCCTGCCGATCGAGAGTCACGAGTACCCGACGCCGGTGACACGCCCGCCCTACAGCGTGCTGAACAAGCGCAAGATCAAAAATGCCTGGGGTCTCGAAATTCCCCACTGGCGCGACAGCCTGCTTAAGATGCTCGAAGAGTTGCGGGAGGGCGGCGGTAACTCGTGACGCTGGGTGTCATGGGACTCATGGTACTTGTGGGTCGGGAAGACCGAAAGACGATGAACCAATTCATAATTCAGCATTCATAATTTATCATTCTCTTCATGCACATACTCATAACCGGCGGGGCGGGGTTTATCGGTTCGCATGTGGTCAGGCATTTTCTGGAGCGCTATCCCGGCTACGCCATCACTAATCTCGACAAGCTTACCTACGCGGGGAATCTTGCCAACTTGCGCGATGTCGAGTCGAACCAGAACTACCGGTTCGTGAAGGGCGACATTGCCGACGGCCCTTTCCTGCTCGATCTGTTCAGGGAACGCAAATTCGATGCGGTGATTCATCTGGCCGCCGAGTCGCATGTGGATCGCTCCATCGAGAGTCCGGTCGAGTTCGTGGTCTCCAACGTGCTCGGCACGGTCAACCTGCTCAATGCAGCGAGGGCGACGTGGGATGGCGCGTTCGAGGGCAAACGCTTCTACCATATCTCGACCGACGAGGTGTACGGTTCGCTCGGCAGCGATGGCATGTTTACCGAGGCCACGCCCTACGATCCGCACAGCCCCTATTCAGCCTCGAAAGCCTCCTCCGACCACTTTGTCCGTGCGTTTCACGACACCTACGGCCTGCCGGTGGTGATCAGCAACTGTTCGAACAACTACGGCTCGCACCAGTTTCCCGAGAAGCTGATTCCGCTTTTCATCAACAACATCCGCCTTCAGAAGCCGCTGCCGGTCTACGGCGCGGGGCTGAACATTCGGGACTGGCTCTGGGTGGTCGATCACGCCCGCGCTATCGACGAAATCTTCCATCGCGGAACGGTGGGCGAGACCTACAACATCGGCGGGCACAACGAGTGGGCGAACATCGATCTCATCCGTTTGCTCTGCCGCATCATGGACAGGAAGCTCGGCAGGGAAGCGGGGGAGTCGGAAACGCTCATCACCTACGTCACCGACCGTGCGGGCCACGATCTCCGGTACGCCATCGACGCCTCGAAGCTGCAACGCGAACTCGGCTGGGTGCCATCGGTTACCTTCGAGGAGGGGTTGGAAAAAACCGTCGATTGGTATCTTTCCAATCAGGCATGGCTCGACGAGGTAACATCGGGAGCCTATCAGCACTATTACGAAAAGATGTACGCAGGGCGCTGAGAGCCAGTTACATTGCATGTAAATAACCACTTGTACGTTTTGAGCCGATGATCATACCCGTCATTCTGAGCGGAGGTTCGGGAACCCGTCTCTGGCCATTGTCGAGAGCCATGTATCCCAAACAGCTTCTGCCCCTTTTCGGACAGTACACAATGTTTCAGGATACGGTGCAACGTGTTTCGGCAGTGGCGGAAACAGGCCCAATCATTTGCGTCTGCAACGATGACCACCGGTTTCTCGTGGCCGAACAGCTCCGGCAGATCGATGCGGAAGGCGCCATCATTCTCGAACCTTTCGGTCGCAATACCGCGCCAGCCGCCGCTATTGCGGCTCTGATCATTGCCGCGAGCCAACCCGGCGCGCTCATGTTGCTCCTGCCAGCCGATCATCTCATACTCGACCGTGAAGCCTTTGCCGCATCGATCGAAACGGCTCGGAGCGCGGCGGCGGAAGGGCGTCTGGTAACCTTCGGCATTGTTCCGTCCGCCCCTGAAACGAGGTATGGTTATATCAGGGCGGTTGCCGGTTCCAGTGGCGTGGCCCGCCCTGTCGCCGAATTCGTCGAGAAGCCCTCGCTCGAACGGGCGGAAAGCTACGTGGCGTCGGGCGACTATTTCTGGAACAGCGGGATGTTTCTGTTCAAGCCCGAGGTCTATCTCGCCGAACTCGAAGCGAACTCGCCCGAGATTCTCGATGCATGCCGGAACGCTATGCAAAAAGCCCGGCGCGATCTCGATTTCCTGCGGCTTGACCCAGAAGCCTTCGCGGCCTGCCCTTCCGATTCGATCGACTATGCGGTCATGGAAAAAACCTCCAACGCGGTGGTGGTGCCCATGCAGGCGGGGTGGAACGATGTCGGCGCCTGGTCGGCGCTGTGGGGCGTGCATGAGCGCGACGCCGAGGGCAACGTCAAGCATGGCGACGTGCTGACGCACGGAGTGAGGAACAGCTACATCCACGCCACCAGCCGACTCGTAGCGGCCGTTGGTCTGGACGATCACGTGATTGTCGAGACTGCCGACGCGGTGCTTGTCGCCTCGAAAGATCGGGTACAGGAGGTCAAGGCGATTGTCGAGCAGCTCCGGTTGCAAAAGCGCCAGGAGCCGCTGATTCACCGGCGGGTCTACCGCCCCTGGGGTTCGTACGAAACCGTCGATGAGGGGGAGCGCTTCAAGGTCAAGCGCATTACGGTCAAACCCGGTGCGGCGCTCTCCCTGCAGATGCACCATAAGCGCGCGGAGCACTGGATCGTGGTGACTGGCAGGGCGCTGGTGACGCTTGGAGAGCGGCAAGTTCCGCTGGAGGCGAACGAGTCGATCTACATTCCGCTTGAAGAGAAGCACCGGCTCGAAAATCCCGGTAGCGAGCCGCTCGAACTCATCGAAGTGCAGTCGGGCGAATACCTCGGCGAGGACGACATCGTGCGATTCGAAGATCACTACGGGCGGTTGTGATTGCTTGGTGGCAGGTTGGTTGCCTTTTCGTTCTTTCTTCTCTTATATGACCTATAGGTCATATAAGTCTAATTCAAGAGGAACGCAGGAAGCAGAGCTTCGCCTTGCCGCTTTGAGAGCACCGATTATTGTGATACATTGACCTGTTGCGATATTGCGGCATTACAGACGATTCAAATCCAAATCCCGGTAGCATATGGCTGAAGATATGAGAAATCCCAACCAGGGACAGCAGGTCGGTGACGTCGTGAAAGGTGATTTCGCGACCATTCTCGTCGGTCTGGGCACGATGCTCGACGGAGCGCTGACGCCTCTGAGCAAGGTTGTCGCCTCGGCGCTCGATTCGATGACGGTTGTGGCCAAACAGATTCTCGACGGCATCAACAACTCTGCCGCCGGTAACAGGCATCAGTGACCAATCGCTGATGGCTGCGTCGCCGGGACTTTCCTGTGTGCCGCATCTGAAGGCAGCCTGATTCAGCACCATCGGGCTGCCTTTCTCTTTTCCTGCCGATTCTCGTATATTCAGACTTTTCCGCGAAGCGGGGCCGGTTCCCGCCTCCGCAATGATATTTCCAGCTTGACATTCTGACCATCATGCCCGACACCTATCCCGAGTATCCGTCCTCTCTTACATACAGCGCCATGGAGGCCCGCGTTCGCCAGTTCTGGGACGAACAGGGCATTTTTCGCAAAAGCCTCGAAAAGGATGCCCCGAAAGGCATCTACTCGTTTTATGAAGGGCCGCCGACGGTCAATGGCAAGCCGGGCGTGCATCACGTTTTCAGCCGCACCATCAAGGATGTGGTCTGCCGCTACCACGTCATGCAGGGCTTCGAGGTGCCGCGCAAGGCTGGCTGGGACACGCATGGTTTGCCGGTCGAGATTTCGGTCGAAAAGAAGCTCGGCCTGAAGAACAAGTCGCATGTCGAGGAGTACGGCGTTGGCGAGTTCAACCGCGAGGCGCGCTCGCTCGTCTATCACCACATCGACGATAACCGCGAGGGGTGGGGCAAGCTGACCGAGCGGATGGGCTACTGGGTTGATATGGACAGTCCTTACATCACCTGCGACAACAACTACATCGAGTCGGTCTGGTGGGCGCTGAAGACCATCTTCGACAAGGGGCTGATCTACAAGGATTACAAGATTGTGCCGCAGGATCCGAAGTCCGAGACCGTGCTCAGCTCGCACGAGCTGGCGCTCGGCTACAAGGAGGTGCAGGATCCGAGTGTCTATATCAAGTTCCGGCTGAAGGATTCGGAGGAGAGCATTCTCGTCTGGACGACCACGCCCTGGACGCTCATCTCGAACGTCGCTCTCGCTGTGGGCCGCGCCATCGACTATGTGCGCGTCAAGCATCGCGAAACCGGCGAGGTGCTGATTCTTGCCGAGTCGCGTCTGTCGGTGCTCGTCGAGAAGATCGGCGAGGAGTCGGCATGGAAGGTGATCAGCCGCTGCAAGGGCAGCGATCTCGAAGGGCGCGACTACGAGCCGCTCTTCAGCTACTTCGCGCCCGAGCGCCGCGCCTGGTACGTGGCGTGCGGTGAGTTCGTCTCGACCGGTGACGGCACGGGCATCGTGCACATCGCTCCGGCCTTCGGCGCGGACGACTACGAGCTGTCGAAGCAGTACCAGCTTCCGATGCTTCAGCCGGTGGCCCGCAACGGCTGCTTCACCGCCGAGGTTCCCGACTACGCCGGGATGTTCTTCAAAGAGGCCGACAAGCCGATCATGCAGCGCCTCAAGGAGGAGGGCAAGCTCTATCGCCGCGAGACGATCCAGCACACCTATCCCTTCTCGTGGCGCTACGACGTGCCGGTGATCTACTACGCCCGCGAGTCGTGGTACATCCGCACCACCGACATTGCGCCGCGCATGGTGGAACTGAACAGGACGATCAACTGGAATCCTTCGGAGATCGGCGCGGGTCGCTTCGGCAACTGGCTCGAAGAGAACAAGGACTGGGCGCTCTCCCGCGAGCGCTTCTGGGGCACACCGCTGCCGGTGTGGGTCGCCGAGGACTTCGCCATCGGCGACGGCCCCGACTCCGGCAAGCTTTTCGCCGTCGGCTCGGTCGCGGAGTTGCGGGAAGGCTTCATCGACATCGACGGCGCGCAGATGAATCTCGGCGAGGCGCTCGACAAGGGCCTCGTCGAACTCGACCTGCACAAGCCCTTCGTTGATCGCATCTGGTTCATCCGCGACGGCAAGCGCTTCAACCGCACGCCGGAGCTGATCGACGTCTGGTTCGACAGCGGCTCGATGCCCTTCGCGCAGCTGCACTATCCCTTCGAGAACAAAGAGCTGTTCGAGAAGACCTTCCCGGCGGACTTCATCGCCGAGGGCGTCGATCAGACGCGCGGCTGGTTCTACACGCTGCACGCCATCGCGACGCTCATTTTCGACCGTCCGGCCTACCGGAACCTCGTTGTCAACGGTCACATCCTCGACAAGAATGGCCAGAAGATGTCCAAATCGAAGGGCAACGTGGTCGATCCGTTCGAGTCGATGGAGCAGTATGGTGCGGACGCCATCCGCTGGTATCTGATGATCACCAGCCCGCCGTGGCGCCCCAAGCTTTTCAATGCCGCCGAGATCGAGGAGGAGCAGCGCAAGTTCTTCCGCGCCTTCATCAACAGCTATAACTTCTTCGTGCTTTACGCGAACGTGGACGGTTTCCGCAACCGGGAGGCCGACATTCCCTTCGCCGAGCGCTCGGAGCTTGACCGCTGGATTCTCTCCAGCCTCAACACGCTCATCGCCGAAGTGACCCGCCGCATGGAGGACTACGACCTCACCGGCGCGTGCCGACTCATCGGCGACTTCACCGTCGATGACCTCTCGAACTGGTACATCCGCCGCTCGCGCAAACGCTTCTGGAAAGGGGAGATGGGGCCGGACAAGCTCTCGGCCTACCAGACGCTCGCCACGGTGCTCGAAACGCTCTCGAAGCTGCTCGCCCCCTTCGCCCCCTTCATCGCCGAGAAAATGTGGCTCGATCTGACCGGCGTCAGCGCAAAGGGGCAGGCCGAATCGGTGCACCTCGCCGACTGGCCGGAGCCTGACGAAAGCTGCATCGACGCGGCACTCGAAGAGCGGATGAAAAAGGCGCAGATCGTCACCTCGCTCGTGCGCACCATGCGCGAGAAGGCCACCATCAAGGTGCGCCAGCCGCTCCGGCGCATCCTGCTCGCCGCCGCCGAACCCGGTTCCCGCGCTGCCTACGAGCTGGTCTCGGACATCATCCGCGAGGAGGTCAACGTCCAGAAGATCGAGTATGTCGAGGACGAGGATGGCTCGGTCATCAGCAAGAAAGCCAAGCCCAACTTCAAGGCGCTCGGCCCACGTTTCGGCAAGGAGATGAAGGCGCTGGCCGAAGAGATCAGGATCATGAGCCACAAGCAGATTTCGCGGCTCGAAACGGAGGGTTCCATCGAGATCGATCTCGGCGGACGCATTTTCAGGATCGAGCGGTCGGACGTCGATATCGTGCACGAGGACATCGAGGGGTGGCTCGTGGCGGCGGACGACGCGCACCGCATCATGGTGGCGCTTGATACCGAGATCACCGAGGAACTCGAAATGCTCGGACTGGCGCGCGAGCTGGTGAGCAAGATTCAGACCCTTCGCAAGGAGAGCGGCCTCGATATCACCGACCGCATCACGCTGAAGGTCGAGGGCAGCGAAAAGCTGCTTGAGGCGGTGCGAAAGAGCGAGTCCTACATCATGGACGAAACTCTCGCCACGGCCATTACGCTGTTGCCGCTCAATGCTTCCCAGGCAGGCGAGAGCGCGGAGCCGGTCAACAATGAATTGTGCTGTTTGTCGCTTGAAAAATCCGGTTCATGATCGTATTATAAACATTCCCGTTTTTTTACGGTCTGCCGTTGGAACCTCAAAATCATGACCAGCATGTCGAAGAAAACCAGCCCTGTTCAGAGCGAACCTGTCGATCCTGCCGAAGAGACGAGACTGACCAGAACCTATCTGACCGACGAGGAACTCGAACACTTCAGGCAGATTCTGCTGAAACGGCGTGATGAGGTTCTGCGTGACCTCGATATTTTGCGCTCCTCATTGTCCGAGGAGAGCGTGGAGGATTCGATCAACTCGAACTACTCGATGCACATGGCCGACCACGGCACCGAGACCATGGATCGCGAGCAGCGCTTCATGTTCATTGCTCGTGACGAGAAATATCTGCACTACATCGATCAGGCGCTCGACCGCATTCGCAACAAGACCTACGGCATCTGCACCAAATCGGGCAAGCCGATCCCCAAGAAGCGCCTCGAAGCCGTGCCGCACACCTCGGTGAGGATCGAGTTCAAGCAGACGAAGAAATAGGCCCTGCCTTTCCGCAATATCTCGAATTGACAAAAGCCGTCCCGAATCTTCGGGATGGCTTTTTTTGTTCCATGCGGCAACAGCTATCTTGAGCGCTCTCTTCTCCGTATCGAAACCGGTTTGTCGCCCGTTCAAGCCAAAAACAGAAAAGCCATCCCGGCTGTGTTCGGGATGGCTTTGACATGTATCTGCTGACGAGACCGGCTGAGTGTCAGTCGTTCTCCTCCTTGTCGGTCGTGGCGTCGGTGATCGGGATGGGATAGTCTCCGCCGAAGCAGGCGGTGCAGTAGCTGCACTCTTCGCCATCGAACTTCGGCACGCTGTTCAGCAGGCCCTGCATCGTCAGGTACCGGAGCGAGTCCACGCCGATGTACTCCCGGATTTTTTCGACGTTGCCCAACTCGTGCTCCGCGTCGGCCAGCATGTGGGTGAGCAACTGGCGTTTGGTCGGAAAGTCCATGCCGTAGAAGCAGGGATTGGTGATCGGCGGTGAGCTGATGTGCAGATGGATCTCCGCCGGATCGGCCTCGCGTACCAGCTTGATGAGCATTTTGGCCGTTGTTCCGCGCACGATCGAATCATCGACCAGAATGATTGGCCGTCCCTGCATGACGCCGCGCACGATGTTGTATTTGGAGCGAACCTTGATTTCGCGGCTCTGGATGCCTGGCTGAATGAAGGTGCGCCCGACGTAGTGGTTGCGGATGAGGCCATGCTCGAAGCGCGCGGGTTTGCCGAGTTTGTTGCTCTCCCGGACGAAGCCCAGCGCGGCGGTGTTCGACGAGTCGGGCACGCTGACCACGGCCAGCTCTTTTTCGCTCTCTTTCCGCTCGACGGTCGATTCCCGCGCGAGGTTCTTGCCGAGGTTCCGGCGCACCTTGTCCACCGAATTCTGGAAAATGAAGCTGTCGGGGCGGGCGAAATAGACGTACTCGAAGATGCAGCGGGCCTTGCGCTCGACTGGTGGAAGGTACAGCGAGACCGGCTTTTCGTTGTCCACGGCGAGGTGATCGATCAAAAGGATTTCCCCCGGTGCGATGTCGCGGATATACTCGGCCTTGATGATGTCGAAAGCGCAGGTTTCGCTCGCCACGACGTAGGCCATTTCACCGGTCGCGGGATCGATCTTCTTGCCGAGAGCCAGTGGGCGAACGCCGTATGGATCGCGGGCGGCGATCATCTGGTTGTTGGCGAGGATGACGATGGAATAGGCCCCCTCGACCTGTCGCAACGCATCGTAAATCTGGTGCAGCGGCTCTTTTTCCTTGCTTCGGGCGGCCAGGTGCGGAATGATTTCGGTATCCGACGAAGCCTGGAAGATCACTCCCTGTTCGGTCAGTTCTTTTCGCAGGGCTCTTGAATTGGTGAGGTTTCCGTTGTGGGCGATGGCGAGGCTGCCGGAGCGATAGGTGAGGGAGAAGGGCTGGATGTTGTTGTTCGATTTGGATGCGCCTGTGGTCGAGTAGCGGTTGTGGCCAATGGCCGCATAGCCGGTCAGGTTCTCGAAAATCTGCTCGTCCCTGAACACTTCCGAAACCAGACCTGGCCCTTTGTGCTGCTTGAACAGCGTTTTCTTCTTTGTCTTGTTGTATTCTGCTACCACGATACCGGCGGCTTCCTGCCCTCTGTGTTGGAGCGAGTAGAGGCCGTAAAAGGTATCTTCGGCGGGAGTTTTTGAATTAAAAACGCCGAAAACTCCGCACATAACAATAAAATCTTGAGATTGTGTAAAATCTTTGTCCCTAAGGGGCACGTGAAGCTAATATATCAAGGTCAAAATTAAAAACAATCAGACACGCAAAAGCGTTCTCATCTACTTTATCACCCCTTTGGCTGGGCGCAGATGGTTTCTCCGGAACTTCCAGAATTCTTTTTAAGATGTTCATCCGTAAGGAATTGAATGGGATCCGCAGCCGTTTGTTTGCATGAACCCAAAAGACCGCAAGAACTTTTATCAAGCATCGATTATGCCTGCGCCATCGAAGAAATCCTTTCCGCAGTCGGTATGGACCTGGATTCTGATCACGCTGCTCTGGGGAAGCGTGTTTTTCTTTACCTCGACCTGGATGCTTGGCAAGGCTTCTGCCTGGCTCGATGCTGGCGGTTTCCGTCCGGATCGCGCCGAAACCATGAGCGTCTACCTGCTCTACGCGCCGGTGCTGATCGTTATCGCGCTCGTGGCGATGGCTGTGAAGAACCGGCTCGATCCCGGTTCGCAGAAGCAGCTCGAGCGGCAGAAGGCGGTCAAAGAGGGGAGGCGCGAGCGCTATTTTGTTTCTTTCGCCGGCGGCATCGCGAGCAGCTTTCTTTTCGCCATATTGACGGCGTGCGTTCATCTTGCGGCGGCACCGGTCACCGGGGCGGTCATCAGGCTGAACGTGGCCACGGTAGCGGTAGCGGGCGTGCTGAACATCGCCGCCGGTCTCGGAGCCTCTCTGCTGGTGGGAATGATCTTTCTCGTTTCAGGTGTCGGCCGAAAGCCGAAGCGCGGCTGAGCGTGGGCGCAGTCGCGTCATACAATGAAAAAAGCGCAGGGGGGAGATCTGCGCTTTCTTCATATCTTGTATGTGGAGCTAAGGAGACTCGAACTCCTGACCCTTTGCATGCCATGCAAATGCTCTACCAACTGAGCTATAGCCCCATTGTGATGGACTAATAATCTGAAAAAAAAATTGGATTTCCAACAGCTTTTTTTGAATCTTCGATATAAAATTTTCAAAAGCCGAATACAAGTGACGTTATGAGTCTGCTTTACAGTATAAAAGAAGGGTTTGCGGGGATAGGAAGGGCCAAGCTGCCCGCGAGCGTGACCATCGCCACGGGTTTCTTTTCACTGCTGTTGCTCGGGCTGTTCGGGACTGTCTCCTTCAGCTTTTACCAGTTGATCCACGAGGTTCGCTCGCGTGTCGAACTCGAGGTCTTTTTCGATGACCGCATTGGCGACGCCCAGGCCGATTCGCTGAGCGAGCGGATGCGGTCGATTCCCGGCGTCGCCGGAACCCGCTTCATTTCGCGCGCCGAGGCGGCGTCAAGGTTCGCTCGCGACTTCGAGGCGGATGTCGTGGGCATTCTCGGCACGAATCCGCTGCCGCGCTCCGTCGAGGTGAGCATCCAGCCGGGGTACGCCGCTCCGCAGAACATTGCGAGTATCGAGGAGCAGATCGCGGCGCTCGGCGGCGGACTCGACATCCGCTACAACAAGGAGTATCTGAGGGGTATCGAGCGGAACGCGCGGCTGTTCACGCTCATCACCGCCGGAGTCGGCGGGGTGATCGCTCTGGCGACCATCATCCTGAACGCATTCACCGTGCGGCTCGCCATGTACGCCCGCCGCGACAAGATCAAGACCATGCGGCTGGTCGGCGCGACCCGCTGGTTTATCAGCGCTCCCTTTCTCTTCGAGGGAATTATTCAGGGGCTGGTGTCAGGCGGGCTGGCCGCGCTCGGCCTCTGGCTCATCTTCGAGCAGGCGCTTTTGCGCTATGAACCGGCGATCTACCAGATTCTGCACCCTTCGACCTCCGTGATCTATCCGGCGCTTGTCGCGCTCGGCATCGCGCTCGGCTTTTTCGGCAGCGCCTGGTCGGTGGCGCGGTTCCTGCGAAAGGCGTGAAGAAAGGGACGGCAAGGTCTTCAGGGACGACAAGGACAACAGGGTGAAAAAGGCTATTCTTCCGTGAAGCTGCAGAGCATCTTGATCTCTTCGGCCCAGCCTTCGGCGTTGGGGGTTTCGAGGATCAGCGGCATCTCCTCCAGCGCCGGGTGGCGCATGATGCGGGCGAAGGCGTCGATGCCGATCATCCCCTTGCCGAGGCACTCGTGCCGGTCAACCTTGCTGCCGAGCTTCTGTTTCGCGTCGTTAAGGTGCATCCCCCGCAAATACGAAATTCCCACCACGCGGTCGAACTCCGCCAGCGTCGCTTCGAGAGCTTCGGGCGTCCTCAAATCGTAGCCGCTGGCGAAGAGGTGGCAGGTGTCGAGGCAAACGCCGACGCGCGATTTGTCCTCCACCAGCTCGATGATCCGCGCCAGATGTTCGAAGCGCCAGCCGAGATTACTGCCTTGCCCTGCCGTATTTTCGATCACCGCCGTCACGCCCGCCGTGGCGTCGAGCGACCGGTTCACCGACTCGGCGATGGTCGCCAGACACGCATCCTCGTCAATCAGATTGAGGTGGCTGCCGGGATGGAAGTTCAGCATCGAGAGGCCGAGCGCTTCCGAGCGTTGCATCTCGGTGATGAACGCCTCGCGGGACTTTTCGAGCTTGTCGGCTTCGGGCGCGCCGAGGTTGATGAGGTAGCTGTCGTGCGGCAGGATGTGGCCGGGCAGGAATCCCGCCTCCTCGCAATTCCGGTGGAACGCTTCGATCGAGGCCGCCGTGAGCGGCGCGGAGTGCCACTGCCGTTGGTTCCGGGTGAACATGGCGAACGCTTTCGCGCCGATTGCCTGGGCGTTCAGCGGGGCGTTTTCGACGCCTCCGGCGATACTGACATGGGCGCCGACCCGTTTCATACTGTTCTGGTTTTGAGGTTTACGTGATTACTCCGGCAATAAAAAATCACAATCGCCGCCGTTGTAAGAAATTGGGCTAAAGCCCCGATTTAATTTGTTTGGTTCATCGTAAAATTTAATGGTAACGCTCGTCAGCAATTACGTCAACCGGT
>CAYZCF010000067.1:8232-13185 GCA_964476855.1 uncultured Chlorobiaceae bacterium | reverse complement strand
GTTAACGGAATTTGTAATACATTACGAAAAACAGGTGTTTCTTGCCGGAAGCCTGGTTCAGCATTGTCCGTAACCGGTTCGCACCTGTATCAACACCATCAAGAAAACAAGTTATCGATGATTTTTCCATGTGAAAAAGCTGTATGGTATTATCTGCCCCAGATCAGGGCGGACCTGGCCAAAGAGCTGGTCAAGACGGGCATGACCCAGTCGAGCGCAGCCAAGATGCTTGGCGTCACTCCGGCGGCGGTCTCCCAGTACCTGCACAAAAAGCGCGGCGGGCAGAACATCAAATCCCGCGTTTACAAGCAGGAGATTCGCAACGCCGTGGACAAGCTCCGCGAAGGCGCGACGGGCGCTGAACTGCATACCTTCGTGTGCAAGTGTTGCCAGATACTGAAAAAAGATGATACGGAAATTGGTGGCAGTTGTGGAGATGGAACAGCAGGTTGAATTATATGTCTGGAAGTAAGAATTCTGTAACAACCGGTTCGGCGCCGGCCGGTTTCATGGAGGCGGCGCTCTTTACCCTCGTGGCCATTCTGGCCGGATTTGGCATGGAGGTGCTCACGTCGGGCGGCGGGATCGACATGCCGGGCTGGCCTTTCAATCTCGTGTTTCTGCTTCTTTTCGTTGCGTTGATTTTTGTGGTTGCTCTTGTCTACAGGGAGCATCCGCTGGTCGCGTGGCTTGGCGGCATTCCGCTGGGGCTGAGCCTGATCATCGGCCTCGCGCTGCTCTCCCTCGTGGGCGGCGTGTTGCCGCAGGACAAGTTTCCGCCAGAGTCGCTGGTGGTCATGCTTCGGTTGAACGGCATGTTTTCGAGCTGGCCCTTCGCCCTGGTCACGCTGCTTTTTCTCTTCAATCTCGGCCTCTCGCTGGTCTGGAAGAGCATTCCGTTCAGGGCAGCCAACCTCCAGTTCATGCTGTTCCACGGCGGCTTCTGGATCGCGCTCTCCTGCGGCCTGCTCGGTACGACGCAGCTCGAACGCCTTGTGGTGCCGCTCTATGAAGGCAAGGCGAGCGATGTGGCGTACAATCGCCAAACCGAAGAGGCGATTCATCTTCCCTTTTCGATCTACCTGAAAGATTTTCATATCGAACAGTACGCCCCCAAGTTCGCCCTGTACGATCCGCAGAACGACCGGCTCGTCGAGCCGAAATCGAAACTCGTTCCCGAGATCGGCAAGGGAGTGAAGGTCGAGTGGCCGGGCCTCGGTTCGGTGACGGTGCTCGATTATCTGCCCAGCGCCTTGCCTGGCGCGGGTGGCGTACCGGTGGCGGTCGACGGCAAGAAAGGTGTGGCTTTCGCCAGGGTGAGGATCGATGAAAACGGCAAGGTTTCCGAGCACTGGATCAGCTCCGGCGGGCCTCAGCTCAAGCCGCTTTTCGTGCCGATGGGCAGCTATTTCATCGTGATGGCCGATGGCGCGCCCAAGGCGTTCAGGTCGGAGGTGATGCTGAAAGGCCCGGGCGGCGAGAAGAGGATGGAGACGCTCGAAGTGAACAAGCCTGTCGATATGCAGGGCTGGAAGCTTTACCAGGCTGGGTACGACGAGAGCGCCGGACGCTGGTCAACGCTGAGCCTTGTCGAGGCGGTGCGAGACCCATGGCTGCCCGCGGTGTATGTCGGATTTTTCATGATCATGGCGGGCAACGTGCTGTTTTTCTGGAAAGGCGTCAAAAAGATGGAGGCTGCATGACCCTGGTCGAATTTCCGGCAATAGCCTTCGCGGCTGTCGCGTGTTGGGTGGTGGGCAGCCTTTTGCAGATTCCGGCGCGAAACTCCAAAGCTGCCGGTTCGCTCTCCTGGCTCTTCATGCTTGGCGGAACTCTCGTTCTTGCGTGGTTCCTTGCATCCTACTGGATCGCCCTCGAACGTCCGCCGCTCCGCACGCTCGGCGAAACGCGCCTCTGGTACGCGACGCTCATTCCCGTGGTCGGCTTTATCGTCGAGTATCGCTACAGGATCGCCTGGCTCAAGTACTACTGCATGGGGCTGGCGACGGTGTTTCTCGGCATCAACTACCTGCACCCGGACGTTTTCGAGAAGGCGCTGATGCCTGCGTTGCAGAGTCCGTGGTTCGTGCCGCACGTGGTGGTCTATCTGGTGGGCTACGTGCTGCTGGCGGCCTCGGCGGTCTCCGGCTGGCACAACGTGATCCTCAACTTCCGCGGCAGGCGCTCGGAGAAGGGGGAGTCGATGTCGCACTATCTCGCCCTGCTCGGATTCGTGCTCCTCACCTTCGGCCTGATTTTCGGCGCGCTCTGGGCCAAGGAGGCGTGGGGACACTACTGGACGTGGGATCCCAAGGAGACCTGGGCCTTCATTTCGTGGCTCGCCTACCTTGGCTATCTGCACCTCGTGGCGCGGAAGACCGACCCGCGCAAGCTTCAGTGGTACCTCGGCCTGTCGTTTTTTGTGCTACTGGTCTGTTGGTTTGGCGTGAACTACCTCCCCTCGGCGCAGAACAGCGTGCACACCTACTCGGGGTAAGAGAGGGAATAGCAAAGGACTTAAAGGACATCAGGGACTGAAGGGACAATGAGGATTTTCTGATCTTCTTTGTCCCTTTTGTCGTTTTCGTCCTTGAAAGTCCCTTTTTTTACAACTCCACGATCAGATGCGCTTCAGTCGAGTAGCCTTGCAGCACCTTGAGCAGTTCGCCGATGAGCGAGGGGCCGTACTTGTTGAGATAATAAAAGATGTTGATGGTGCGCTCCTGCGGCTTGCCTTCCGGAAAGAGGTTCAGCTCCGCCTTGTCGAGCTGCTGGAAAAGCTCGTCGTGCTTCCGGCGGCCGGCTCGGTATGTTTTCTCCCTGATGGTTCCGATGATCCTGGTGATCTGGCCCGACGAGGCGGCCAGCGCTGGCTGCAAGGTTGGATCCATTTTCACGAGCGCCGGTTCCAGCGACGAGAGCGAACGGGCTACCTCCGACTCCACCCGCTCGAAAAGCGCATCAATCTCCGCGCTGTCGCCGCCTGACACCATCGATTTCCGCAACTCCTGCACATTCCCGAAGACCGCTTCGTAGACCTGCCTTCGCGAAAAGCTCGGTCTGCCGGTGGCCTTGAGCACCTTGTCCATCGTGCGGGCGATTTTCGGCTCGACGAGCGTGAAGCTGCCGCGTGGCATCACGAAGGGCATCACGAGGCCGAAGCGCTCGTAGGCCTTGCGGAACTGCGCGAGGTAGCCGATCTCGCCGGGGCCGCCAACGTAGGCGAAGGTGGGGAGCACGGCGTCCTGCACGATGGGGCGCAAGACGACGTTCGGGCTGAATTTTTCGGGGTGATCCTGGCAGAGCTCCATCAGTTGATGGCGCGTGTAGCGCTGCCGGTCGGGCAGCACGACGAAGTTGTCGGGCGAGGGCTGTTCGATCTTCAGCCGCTGGCCGAGCTGGTTGAGGTAGAAGAGGTTGACCGGGCGCGGCTTGGTCTGCGCCGGATAGCCCATCGATTCGAGGGTCGAGCTTTGCGCCACCACGTCGTACGACGAAGCGGGCGCGGTTTCGATCTCCCGGCAGAGCACCTCGCTGGCGAGCCGCTTGAAGCGGGCGTCCTGCGCCGAGACGAGAACCAGCGGATGGTCGCGGAAGAGGCGGTTCATCGTCCGCGCGAAGGCGATCTGGAAGGTGATGCCCGGTTCGTAGCAGGAGCGGAGCAGTTCGGCGATCTCCGGCTTGAACTCCGTCTCCGGCAACAGATCGAGGAACTGTTGCACCGTTTCGCCGATGCTCGCGTCGAGCAGGGTGGCTCCGGCCATCTGGTCGGGGAGGCGATGCGCGGCTTCCGCCGTGACCGTTTCGAGGCCGCCGCCGGTGAAGAGCACGGTTGACGACGCCTCGTCGAAATCGTGATCCTCGCTCTCGATCCAGAACACCGGCACGAAGTCGTACTCCGGGAACAGCTCCTTCTGCTTGCGGGCGACCACCACGGTGGTCAGCGCCTTGTAGATCGTGTAGAGCGGGCCGGTGAAGAGGCCGGTCTGCTGGCCGGTGACGATCGTCATGCAGCGTGGCGAGCGGAGCTTTTCGATCTTTTGTTGCTGCCGCTACGAGCCGCCGAACCGTTCGTTCTGCGCCGTCAACAGCTCCACCAGCGCCTCGCGCCGGAAGTTGCGCGAGGCGAGCAGACCGAGGTGACGGTAGTAGTCGGCATCCTTTCGGTAATCGAGATGGAAGCATTCCGACAGCAGTTTCGTGCGAGCCTCGCCTTCGGAGGCGTAGTCGCAGAAGAGTCGGGAAAAGCCCTTTCTGGGCGTCTGAATCCGCTGGTAGTCGATGAGGAAGGTGTTCACGCGCTCACTTCTTGATGGTGTTCTGGAGGCCCCAGGTTTCGAGTTCGCTCCTGAAGCGATGGTCGGTCATGTCGCAGGATATCGGCGTTACGGCAACGTAGTTGTGCCGGACGGCGTATTCGTCCTCCGTGAGGTCGCTGTCGTGCAACTGGAGCGAACCGGCGAGCCAGTAGTAGGGGTTGCCGTACATGTCGTGCCGCTCGATGGCCGACTCCTCCCATCGCGACCGCCCCTGCCGCGTGAAGAGCACGCCGCGAATCTCGCTTTCAGGCACGTTGGGGATGTTGGCCGAGAGGATGGTATCGGGCGGCAAGCCACGTCGGAGCGTCTCGCGGACGAGCTGCCGGGCGAACTTGGCCGCGTAGGTGAAGTCGGCGTTCTCGTAGGTGGTCAGCGAAAAGGCGAGCGACGGCACATTCTGGATCGCTCCCTCGCGGGCGGCGGCCACGGTGCCGGAGTAGAGACTGTTCATAGCCGTGTTGCTGCCGTAGTTGATGCCGGAGACGATCAGGTCGGGCTTCTCGTCGAGAATGTGGCTCAGCGCCACCTTGATGCAATCGACCGGCGTGCCCGAGACGGTATAGCCGAAAAAGCGGTTGTTTTTCTGATACTTCCGGATGCGCAGCGGCTCGCCGAGGGTCATGCCGTGGCTCTT
>CAYZCF010000067.1:0-8222 GCA_964476855.1 uncultured Chlorobiaceae bacterium | reverse complement strand
CCGCTTTGGGGTTCGGCGGGCGCGACCACCGTCACTTTGCCGAGCTTTTTCATCGAAGCGGCAAGCGCGTGCAGGCCGGGGCCTTCGATGCCGTCGTCGTTACAGACCAGAATATGCGGTTTGGTGCTTGTCGTCAAAAGGTGTCGATAGATGGTTTCAGATAATGTCAGAAGTCGTGGCCCAGGCTGAAATAGAGCATGGTATCGGCAAAGTCGATCCGGGCGGCATCCTTGACCTCATCGCGTTCTAACGCGAACGGCTTGGCGATGGTGAACTGCGCTGGTCCGATCGGCGTATCCCACACCAGCCCCGCGCCCGCGCCCTGGAGCAGTCGGCTGGCGGACATCTGCGAGCGCCGCTCCCAGACATTACCGATGTTGTACGACAGGGTGAGCGAGGTCGGGAAAAGGAGCTGCACCGGCGACCTGTAGCGCAGCATCGCTCCGGCGACGGCGATGTTGTTGCCGATGAGGTCGCTGTCATTCAGGCCGATGAAACGGTAACTGTAGGCGTTGCCCGTTCCGCCGAGGAAGAATTTTTCGGAGAGCGGAACCTCCTCGCTGCTGGTTCCGGCCAGCGCCGTCAACTGAAGCGTGACGGACGAACTGATCGAGAGGTTCTCCTCGTGCGTTGCCGCCAGTTGCCAGAAATTGTCCAGCTCGCCGGAAAGACCGGAGGTCGAGCTGTACCGGATGCTGGTATATCGTCCGCCCGAGGGCAGGAACGAACTGTCGCGACTGTCGAAGATGAACTGTCCGCCGATGGAGGCGAGCGTGAGGTTTCCGGTGGCGAATGGCTCGTCGATAGTGTCCCTGATGTACGACTGGGCGTTCTGCACGGTGACGTCTGCCGTCAGACGGCCGTTTTTGCTGACCCGGGTGCCGAACGAGGTGGTGACGCCGTAGCGCTGGATGCCGAGCGAACGGGCCTCGCCGGTCGCCTGCAAGCCCGATTGCTCGATGAGCGCAAGCTGGCGGGTTTCGAAATCGCGCTGGTCGAAAAATGCCCTCGTGAACATGGTCAGCGGCGTGCTTCCGATGCGCGGCATACTGTATTCGAGGCTGAAGCGGTTGTTTTTCGGGCCGATCTTGGCCCATCCTCCGGCGGAATTGCCGGTGCCATAGATGTTTTCATTCCGGAAGTCGAGCAGGAGCTGGGCGTTCGAGGTGTCGTCGTAGCGTACGCCGATGCGCAGCACCGAGGGCAGCTTCTCGTCGAGCCGAACGAGAAGCGTGCCGTTGCTCTCCTTTTCCTGCTCGCCGGGGCTTTCCGTGCTCAGCGAGACACGGTTGAAAACGCCTGTTCCGTAGAGATTGTCGAAGGTTTTTTCGGCATCCTCGTAACGGAACGCCCTGGTGGAGTCGATGGCCATCTCCCGCCTGACGGTCAACGGTTTGGTGAGTTTCCGATCCTGTTCGATCGTGACCTTTTCGATCTTGCCCGAAGTGAGCCGAACCGCGAGCGTCTTGCCGGTCACCGAAGCGCTTTCGATTCCCACGAGGCTGTAGCCCTTGTCGCGATAGAGCCGGATCAGCTTTTCGAGCGAGCGGGTCGCGACCTCGCTGGTGTAGAGTTTGCCGGTCAGTGGCAGGAATGCGCTGTCGATCTCGCTTGCCGGAACGGCGCTGGCGGGGCCGCCCGTGACCTCGATCTTTTCGATCCTCGGCAGCGGTTCGAGTACGAAGATCGCGCTTCTCGACCGGTTGTCGATTTCAGCATGAACTCTCGCGAACAGGCCGGTTTCGAGCAGTTCGTTCAGAATCTTCTTGACGCCGGTTTCGCTGCGGATGATCGCTTTCGCCACTCTCGACTGCTCGATGTACTCGGGGGAGTCCGGGACGCCCTCGATGCTTTTGCTGAATCCGGTAATGCCGGTATCGTTTCGCGGGGCGAGCTGGATGTTCCGCTTGATGACAGGGGCGAGCAGGCGGCCCTTGGCGTAACCGGCGGCGATGAGTTGGCGCACGTCGGAAAAGTCGGTCGCCTTGTGGTTCTCGATATCGGGGGTGATGACCATGTCGGCCTTTTCGAGCTGCTGCGGGTACTGAACCTGCGTCAGGATGGTCATCGCCTGGTCGGCGGCTTTCCACGGCACGTCGATTTCGCTGCTGTCGGTGTACATCCTGCCGTGCGTGTCCACGGCCACCTTGTAGCCTGCGTCGAACCGCTCCAGCTCATCGACGGGCAGGTTGGCCACCAGCCCTCCGTCAGCGAGCTTCCGGCCGTTCCGCTCGATTGGCTGATAGAGAATCGGAATGGTGCCGCTGGCTCGCATCGCCTCCGAGAGCGGCCCGGAGTCCAACGTGACACGGCGGCCCGAAAGCAGATCGGTGGTGACGGCGCGGAACGCCACCGGCAGCTCCGCAAACGAGTGGCCGGTGTGGTAGGGGGCGTTCAGGACGAGCAGGTCGATGGTTCGGGTGAGGGTCTGCGCCGCGCTCAGCGATTTTGGCACGACCAGCTTGAACTTTTCGAAGCGGATGGCGATCGAGGCGCGGTCGCGGATGCTTTTCTGTTCGAGCCAGGTGCTGGTTCTGGGCGCGTCGTTATTGAGCGAAACAAGCTTCTGCCAGGGGAGGGAAAAGGCGAGCGATTCGAGCTCCTGCGCGGTGTAGCCGGAGCTGTACAGCCCGCCGACGAGCGCTCCCATGCTGGTGCCAGCGATGAAGTCGATGGGCACATTCTCCTCCTCCAGCGCCTTGAGTACGCCGATCTGCGCGATGCCGTTCGCGCCGCCGCCAGAGAGGGCCAGCCCGACGGTTTTGCGGAGCGGGCGCATCGTCGGAAGGAGTTCATATCGGTGATTCGGAGTGGCGAGCGTGTCGGGCCAGACGATGGTCGCGGCCCGGGTTTCTTTGGCTGGCAGCATCGCCACAGCGGCAATCGAGAGCAGGAGCGCGAGCTTTATCGATATTCGAGGTTTTGAAAGAAGCTGAAGCTGTATGTGTTTACGGTTCACAGGGGACTCCGGGCTCAGCCTGTTTTTTGGGAAATCGTGTCGAGTTTATATCTTAAATTCCAATGTAAACTCTTTAGAGATAATAATAAAAATGGTCTGGTTCAAACGGGCGATTCCTTCGATACGAACGACGGACAAACGCGACACTCCCGAGGGGTTGTGGTCGAAATGCGATGCGTGCGGGGCGGCCCTGCACAAAAAACAGCTCGAAGACCATCTCTACACCTGTCCGGATTGCGGTTTTCACTTCCGCATCGCGCCGGAAATCTATTTCTCGTTCCTGTTCGACGATGGCAAGTGGGAGGAGTTCGACGGTCAGCTCAGGGCAGCCGATCCGCTTGCGTTCGTCGATACGAAAAACTATCCCGATCGTGTTCGCGCCACGATTCAGAAATCCGGCAAAAGCGAGGCGTGCCGCAACGCGACCGGTAAGTTGGAGGGATCGACGCTGGTGATCTCGGCGATGGATTTCGGCTTCATCGGCGGCTCGATGGGTTCGGTGGTCGGCGAGAAGATCGCCCGCGCCGCCGACAAGAGCGTCGAGCTGAACGCGCCGCTCATCGTGATTTCACAATCCGGCGGCGCGCGCATGATGGAGGGAGCCTTCAGCCTCATGCAGATGGCCAAGACCTCCGCGCGCCTCACCCGCCTCGGTGAGCGCCGCATTCCGTTCATCTCGCTCATGACCGATCCAACGATGGGCGGCATCAGCGCCTCCTTCGCCATGCTCGGCGACCTGAACATCAGCGAACCGAAAGCGCTCATCGGCTTCGCCGGGCCGCGCGTCATCCGCGACACCATCAAGCGCGACCTCCCCGAAGGGTTCCAGCGAGCCGAGTTCCTTCAAGAGCACGGCTTCGTGGACGTAATCGTCCACCGCAAAGATCTGCGCTCACAGCTTTCCAGGCTGCTCGGGCACATGAGGTGAGCAGGCATTGCAGGGGCGCATGGCTGTGTGCTCTTTTTTGTGGACTTGGTGGACTGAGTGGACGAATCAAAGAGAAGAGGATTTTTTTCTAACAGTCTGTGGTGTCCGCCTCGTCCACTCATTCCACTTTTTTATTTCCAACCTAAAGCGGCGCTTGTCACGGGGAACTGCTCCGTAAAAATTGTTTTCACCGCGTCGGCTATGTCGCGGTGTTCTTTCTGTGTGGCGGGGTCTGTGCGGACTTCGAGGTAGTGAATCCAGCTCCGCACGGAGCCCTTCATGTAGAGCCGGGTCTGGGTGCCGAGCGGGAGCAGCACGCGGGCGCACTCTTTGGCGATGCCTTTCTCCAGCGCCTCCTCGTACTTCTCCATGCCAAGCCTGGCGACGCTCTCCTGCGCCTCGTCGAACCAGGCGACGGTTGAGTCGTCGAGGTCGTCGAGCGAGTTCTGGCGGTTCTTCACATCCTGTCGCCTTGGCTGGTACTTCTCGACCGCCTGCACCTTGGCGTATCGCTGGCTGAACTCCTGGAAGCAGAAGCTGCGGTGGCGGAGAATCTGCGGGCTGATGGCGCGGCTGGTCGTGATCTCGACGGTCATGTCAACCATCTCGAAGACGCTCCAGTGCTTTTTCTGGATGCAGTAGGAGAGCAGCTTCTCGTAATCCGGCGTCTCCTGGTGCGGGCTCGATACGCGGGCGCAGTAGGCGATGAGTCCCTCCGGCGTGAGCTGGCGGTCGTCGATCTCGATGAAGGGATTGGTGACGGAGATGAGGCGTACCTGCATGGTGACTGACAATCTTTCAGGGTGATGGAAAGCTTTAAATATATCAAAAGAATGGCAGGCAGGGAGGGCTCGATCCGGAATAAATTCAGGAAACCGGAACCGGATTTCTGGAATTCTTGTTCCGTCTCTGTATTTTAGGTGTTCATTGCACAGCTTTGCGGAATTTGAACGTATCTTTCGCCAGGCACAACAAGTAAACGTTTGAATCACATGGCAAATATCAATTTCGGATTCGACCATCACGCCAAGAAGCTCTGCTCCGGCGCGATTGAAAACAGCATCAACAGCCAGCTCGTGCCGATGGTCATCGAGACCTCCGGGCGCGGCGAGCGGGCGTTCGATATCTTTTCCCGCCTCCTGAGAGAGCGCATCATCTTCCTCGGCTCTCCCATCGACGAGCATGTGGCCGGTCTGATCATGGCGCAGCTCATCTTCCTCGAATCGGAAGATCCGGAGCGCGACATCTACATCTACATCAACTCACCTGGCGGCAGCGTGTCGGCGGGCCTCGGCATCTACGACACGATGCAGTACATCCGCCCCGACATCTCGACCGTGTGCGTCGGCATGGCCGCCAGCATGGGCGCGTTCCTGCTCGCAAGCGGCACGGCGGGCAAACGTGCATCCCTTCCCCACTCGCGCATCATGATTCACCAGCCCTCCGGCGGCGCGCAGGGGCAGGAGACCGACATCCTCATCCAGGCCCGCGAGATCGAAAAAATCCGTCATCTCCTTGAAGACCTGCTTGCCAAACACACCGGTCAGGATGTGTCGAGAATTCGCGAGGATTCCGAGCGCGACCGCTGGATGAACGCCACCGAGGCGAAGGAGTACGGCATCATCGACCAGATTTTCGAAAAACGTCCCGCGCCTGCCAAAGAGGATTGACGGGTTGAATAATCAGGATTTTTCTATGTTGTCTCAAAGCGGGTTTGCTATGATAATCTGAGTTTGCATTTGGTTGTCATTCTGAACGAAGTGAAGAATCCAGTTTCCCCGGAAATAACTGCTAACTGATTGATTGACAGTTTCTTCCGTTGGTTCTCTGGATTCTTCGCCCGACGTTGTCGGACTCAGAATGACAGGAAATAGTGAACGGAATAGCACATGAAACCGACGAGGTCTTTGTTTTTGAGACAGCCTCTCACCTTCAATCAGTTTTGAACCATACTCATGAGTGATCATTCCGCGCAGAATCTCGACAAAACCTATAACCACCACGAAGTAGAAGAGCGCTGGCGAAGCGCGCACTGGGAGGCGCTCGGCTCGTTCCACGCCGAACACTCGCGGGTGCTCGAAGAGGGCGCGACGCCCTACACCGTGCTGATGCCGCCGCCGAACGTGACTGGCAGCCTCACACTTGGCCACGTGCTGAACCACACGCTCCAGGACATCTTCATCCGCTACGCCCGCATGACCGGCAAGGAGGCGCTCTGGCTACCCGGCACTGACCACGCGGGCATCGCGACGCAGACGGTGGTCGAGAAGCGGCTTCGCGCGGAGGGGGTCACCCGGCACGATCTCGGGCGGCGCGACTTTCTCGACAAGGTGTGGGAGTGGCGCGACGAGTATGGCGGCCTGATCCTGCGCCAGCTCCGCAAGCTCGGCATCTCCTGCGACTGGCGGCGCAACCTCTTCACGATGGACGACCGTGCTTCCGAAGCGGTCATCAACACCTTCGTCGCGCTCTATCGCGAGGGGCTGATCTACCGTGGCCGTCGCATCATCAACTGGTGCCCGGTTTCGCAGACGGCGCTTTCGGACGAAGAGGTGATCATGAAATCGCGCCGCGACCAACTGGTCTACGTCAGCTATCCGCTCGCCAAGGACCCGTCGCGCTCGATCACCATCGCCACGGTGCGTCCCGAAACGATCCTCGCAGACGTGGCCATCGCCGTCAATCCGAACGACGAGCGTTACCGCGACCTCATCGGCGAGCTGGTGATCGTGCCGGTGGCCGGACGCCACGTGCCGATTATCGCCGACGATTATGTCGATATCGAGTTCGGCACAGGCGCGTTGAAAATCACTCCGGCGCACGACCCGAACGACTACGAAGTTGCCAAGCGCCACAACCTGCCGGTCTTCTCGGTGATTGGCAAGGATGCCCGCATGACCGACGAGTGCGGCTACGCGGGGATGGATCGGTTTGACGCACGCACCAAGATCGTCGCCGACCTTCAGGAGCTGGGCCACATCGTCAAAATCGAGGAGTACGAGCACAACGTGGGCTACTCCGAACGCGCCGACGTGGTGGTCGAACCCTACCTCTCCGAGCAGTGGTTCGTCAAGATGCAGCCGCTTGCCGAACCGGCGCTGAAGGCGGTCAACGACGGCGAGATTCGCTTTCATCCCGAACACTGGATCAACACCTACCGCCACTGGATGGAGAACATCCAGGACTGGTGCATCTCGCGCCAGCTCTGGTGGGGCCACCGCATTCCGGCGTGGTACGACGACAAGGGCAACGTCTGGGTCGCCTCATCCTACGAAGAGGCGTGTCACCTCGCGGGAACCGACAAGCTTTCGCAGGACGAGGATGTGCTCGACACCTGGTTCTCGTCGTGGCTCTGGCCGCTGACCACGCTCGGCTGGACGGGACTGCACAGCGACAACGACGACCTCCGCGCCTTCTACCCGACCGACACGCTGGTGACCGGCCCGGACATCATCTTCTTCTGGGTGGCTCGCATGATCATGGCAGGTATGCACTTCAAGGGCGACGTGCCCTTCCGCGACGTTTACTTCACGAGCATCATCCGCGACATGAAGGGGCGCAAGCTCTCCAAGTCGCTCGGCAACTCCCCCGATCCGCTCAAGGTGATCGACGATTACGGCACCGACGCCCTGCGCTTCACCATCGTCTACATCGCGCCGCTCGGGCAGGATGTGCTTTTCGGCGAGGAGAAGTGCGAGCTTGGCCGCAACTTCGCCACCAAAATCTGGAACGCCTCGCGCTTTGTCTTCATGCAGCGCGAAAAGCTCTTCGCCACCCGCGAGGAGTTCGTCGAGGCCTTCGCCTCCTTCACGCCTCAGCGCGAGTTGATGTCGGATGCTGGACTCTGGATCATGTCGCGTTACAACGCCATGCTCGAACGCTATCATGCTGCGATGGCAAACTTCAAGGTGAACGACATGGTGAAGATCATGCACGAGTTTTTCTGGGGTGACTATTGCGACTGGTACGTCGAGGCGTTGAAAAGCGAGCTGGCTGGCGAGACCTCCGAAGAGCGTTCGCGCCACGCGGTCTGCCTTGCGGTCTCGGTGCTCGAAGGTGTGCTTCAGGCGCTACATCCGGTGATGCCGTTTATCACTGATGAAATCTGGCACGCGATTACTCCGCGCGGTGACGAGCAGACCATCGCGAAAACTGCCATGCCTCAAGCCGATGCGTCATGGGGACAGGAGGATGCTGCACGGTTCGACTTGATGCGTAATCTTATTTCTGAACATCGCAGTATTCGTTCTTTATTTTCTGTTCCGCCTTCAGCCAATACGCATATTGACTTTAAGCCCATTGACGAGAATGCTCAACAGATATTTACAGCCAATA
>CAYZCF010000066.1:0-13202 GCA_964476855.1 uncultured Chlorobiaceae bacterium | reverse complement strand
GAGCCGCGGGAGTTGTTCGAGATGGTGCTACCGATAAAGCAGGTTTTTTCGGTCGGATCGGGCGGGTAGAACCAGCCAGCCGCCGCGGCTTTCGCCTGAACATCCTGCAACAGCGCTCCGCCCTGCACGCGCAGCATCGCCCGACCGTCGCCCGCCACCTCGACCTCGCCGATGCGGTCGAGCTTCTGCATCGAAATGACGTGGTCGCCGAAGGGAATCCGCGCCCCCGTGGTGCCGGTGCCGTTGCCCGCGATGGTGTAGCGCCGCCCCTCCGCCGCCGCGTCACGCAACAGCGATGCGATCTCCTCCGGCGTTTCGGGGAAGAATACGCCGGGCGTCCAGCCGTTTTTCAGGTTGCTCGTATCTTCGAGGAAGCCGGCGATGGCTGACGGCTCGCTTTTAAAATGCATCAGTCGTCGCCCTCCTGTTCGTTCTGCGGCGCGGTGCCGGTAGAGTCAGGAGCAACCCTTTTGGCGGGCTGTTGCGTGTTCAGCGAATCGTTCAGCGCCTTGACTTTCGCGACGGCCTTGACGCCTGCCACACTCTCCTTCGGTCTGTGCTTTTCGACAAGGTAATAGTTCATCATCTCTCGTGCGATCGGGGCGGAGATGCTGCCACCGAAACCTGCGTTCTCGACCAGCACCGCGATGGCGATTTTCGGATTCTCGACCGGAGCGAAGCTGATGAACCAGGCGTGATCCTGACCGTGCGGGTTTTGCGCCGTGCCGGTCTTGCCCGCGACGGTCACTCCCGGCACCTGCGCCAGCGTGCCGGTGCCCTGAAGCACCACGCCCTGCATTGCATTCTTGATGATGGCGAAGGTCTGTTTCGAAACCGGCAGGGTTCGCGATGCGTGCTGGAGCGGCACATAGATGCCGGTGCGGGTGTCGCGGTAGCCTCTGACCAGATGCGGTTCGTGCCAGGTGCCGCCGTTGGCGATGGTCGCAGCGTAGTTGGCCAGTTGCAGGGGAGTGGCGCCAAGCTCGCCCTGGCCGATGCCGAGACTGACCAGATAGCCTCTGGTCCAGCGGCCTTTACCGTAACGCCGGTTGTAGTAATCGGTCGTTGGCAAAAGACCGCGGCGTTCACCGGGAAGATCGATACCCTCCTGCTGGCCGAATCCGAACATTTTACCGTATTTATCCCATGTATCGAGGCCGACTTTCAGCATGAGCTGATAGAAGTAGATATTGCACGACTCGATAATCGCTTTTTTGAGATTGACGGTACCGTGAGCATGGCCGCCGTGGCAGTGGAAAACACGCCCGCCAAAATTCCATCCTCCGGTGCAGAAAATGGTGTCTTCGGGTTTGATGACGCCTTCTTCAAGTCCAGCTATGGCGAGCACCATCTTGTAAGTGGAGCCGGGCGGATAGACGGCCTGGATGGCTCGGTTGAAAAGCGGCTTTTCCGGTGAAAGGGCGATTTCAGCCCACTCTTTTTTTCTGGTCTTGCCGTTGAGGATGTCGAGGTCGAAATCCGGTTCGCTGCACAGTGCCAGCACGCCGCCGGTCGAGGGGTCGATAGCCACGACTGCTCCTGATCTGCCCGTTGCCCGGAGCAGATCTTCGGCAAGCTGTTGCAGGTGCGCGTCGATGGTCAGATAGAGATCGTTACCCTTGACGGACGGGACGTCGCTCTGGCCTTCATTGTACTTTCCCACCAGCATTCCGAGCGGATTGACCAGCTCGTAACGAGCCCCCTTTTCTCCTCGCAACTCCTCTTCGTAAGAGCGTTCGAGACCGGAAAAACCGATTTTGTCATCTGGCGTGTATCCCTTTTCGGCCAGTGTGTCGAGCTGTGCCTTGTTTACGTTGCGCAGGTAACCGAACATGTGGGTTCCCCGGAACAGGTCACTGTATTTTCTTTTGTCCTCGATCTCTATGATCACGCCAGGCAATCGCCAGAGGTTCTCGCTGATGCGTGCCACGACAAACTCATGCAGGTCGCGGTAGACGGTCGAAACGGCAAACGGACTGTAATCTTTCGCTTCGGCGATCTTCTCGTTCAGCTCCTCGACCGGAATTTCAAGCAGGTAGGCCAGGTACGGAATGCTCGATGCCCTGAGTTCCGAAGGGATGATCTTGAGGGTGTAGAGTGCACGGTTTTCGAGGACGGTCACGCCGTTTCTGTCGATGAAATGGCCCCTTGGCGCTTGTTCCCGTATTCTCCGGATGCTTCCCGATTTCGAACCAATAGCGTCATGTTCGACAAGCTGGAGCCAGGCAAGCCGACCGGTGAAAAACAGGAAAACGGCTGCGATGAGAAGTATGGTCAGCTTGATTCCGCGCAGAAAATCGTCCATGGCTCAATCCTTCAGCAGTTTCTTCAGGGCGAAGTGATAGAGCAGCACGGTCAGCATCATGCTCATGAGGGTGCCGATGATGACCGTCTCCGGCATTCTGATATAGAGGGGAAGCGCGAGCGGATCGGAAAGAATCGACTGGAGCAGGTTTCCGGCTACGAGTGCAGTTGCGGAGGCGGCATAGAACATGCGCTTTTTCTTGACCGAGGTCGCATGGCTCTCTTCGGGCACATGGAAGAAGCCCGCCGCAAATCCCTGCACGGTGCCAAGAAGGGCTGACAGACCAAGGTTGCCCGAGAGAACCCCGGCGATGAGGCCGGATCCGAAGCCGAAGTTTGTGCCGGTTCTCTGCCCTGTGGACATGGAGATGAAGGCGATGAAGATGGCCAGAATGTCGGGTGATGCGTGCAGGATGAGCAGCTTCGAAAAGAGAAAGCGTTGCACGAAAGCCAGAATGACCACGGTGACCGTATAGAGAAGATATTTGTTCAAATCAGGGCAGATTGTCGTTTGTAACCTGTGATTACCATATTGTCGATGCTTCGTTCATTCTCCTTTTGCCGGAATGTCCGGTGACTGCATCAGTTCGATTTTCTCCATCGACGGCTTTGCCAGGGAGACGAGCACCCAGGAAAGTGATGAAAAATCGACTGCCAGACGCACATCGACGTTGTAGAAAAGCTTGTCTTTCGATATGCGGATGATCTGGCCGACCGGAATACCCCGGCTGGCAAAGGTGCTGTAATCGGAGGTCGCCACCCGTTCACCCTTTAGAAGCCTGCTGCTGACGGGCACGTGCTCTATTTTGGCCAGGCGCTCGTTACCGTTCCGCCAGGCGAGCAGGCCGTTGGTGCGGGTGCTGTCGGAAATCACGCTGACCATGAAGTTCCTGTTGATTACCGGCATCACTTTTGCATAGTTTTGGGACACGTCGATCACTCGGCCAACAAGCCCGTCAGGCGTCAGGACAGCCATGTCGCGGGCAATGCCCTGGCGCGAACCGGCGTTGATGATGAGCATGTTGTCTGTTGCGCTGAACCGGCGGTCAACCACGCGCGCAACCTTGAACTGGCCAGCCCATTGCGGAGCATTCGCCTTTATGGCGTTCAGCTCGCCGATATCGCGGAGCGCAGCCTGCTGGCGCAGAAGCTCGGCAAACAGTCGCGCATTTTGCAGGAACAGGTGCTGGTTGTCTCGCTCCTGTGTAAAAATGGCCGTGGCGTCGGTGAACTGTTTGGTAATGGTGGCGTTGATGACCAGCCCGCGTTCGCGGATTGCATCAAGTGTCTCCTTGCGCTGGAGCTGCATGAGCATGACGGAGATGCTGCAATACAGCAGAAAATAGAGATATGCGGTATGCTTGGCGATAAAACGGAAAAAGCTCAACACGTCCGTTGTCTTCCTTGTTAACACATTGAGGCAGTCCAGGCCCCCCCTGTTGTTTCTGCCGGGAAAGCGAAACAGGAGGGGCCAGGGCGATCTTGTTTATTTCAGTCTCGATCCGGAGCGTTGACCGGAAAGAAGAGATTGCGAATCGAAAATATAACAGATATGCCCGCTTTTCTTCGATGAATTTTTCCGGCGATCCGCTGTCGCGAAGCCGGCGGACGGAAAACCGTTTTTTTGCTTTTTGGGCTGAAATGACGATTTTGAGCTTCACGTCCGCCGATTGCGGAAAAGCGAGCGAAACCCGGCGGCGATGATCGTTTGACCCGATCCGGCTTCCCGGCATACGGAAATTCACGCCAAGATATTGCAACAGCGCATGTTATTTGACAAACGCAGAAACGTCACGGATAAGTTCATTGTGGTCGGAGACCGGGTGCTCATCAAACCGAAATCCCTCGACGAGACGACCAAATCCGGCATCTACCTCCCGCCGGGCATTCAGGAGAAGGCCAAGATCCAGAGCGGCTATGTTCTCAAGACCGGGCCAGGCTATCCGGTCGGCCCGCCCTCCGATACCGACGAGCCGTGGAAAGAGCGGGCCGAAAGTCCGCAGTACATTCCGCTCCAGGCCAGAATCGGCGATCTGGCCATCTTCGTCCAGAACAGCGCTTACGAGATCGAGTACGAGGAGGAGCGCTACCTGATCGTGCCCAATTCGGCCATCCTTCTCTTGATCAGGGAGGACGACGATCTGGAAGACTATCTGGGTTGAATCGCCCCGGAGAGGTACGGATTCGCGTCCGTCTTCCAGCTTGGCTCACGCTCCTCTTCGACCGTCGAGGAGTTTTTTTATTCATTATTTCGATAGATCGACATGACCACAGCAACCGATATGCAGAAAGAGGCGGCTGGCCTTTCGACAGAAGAGCTGCTTCGTAGAGTCGAGGCGCTCAAAAAGGAGATGAACGCCGTCATTCTTGCCCACTACTACACCCTGCCGGAGATCCAGCAGGCGGCGGACATCGTGGGCGACAGCCTCGCCCTCGCACGGGCGGCGGAGAAGAACTCGGCGGACGTGATCGTCTTCGCCGGAGTTTACTTCATGGCCGAGACCGCCAAGATTCTCAATCCCGGCAAGATGGTGCTCATGCCCGATCCGGGCGCGGGGTGCCCGCTGGCCGACAGTTGCCCCGAAGATGAGTTCCGCGCCTTCCGGGAGGCGCACCCCGACGCCATCGCCATCACCTACGTCAACTCGACGGCGGCGATCAAGAAGCTTTCGGACATTATCTGCACCTCGTCTAACGCCGTGCATATCGTGCGGCAGATTCCACCGGAGCAGCAGATCATCTTCGGCCCCGACCGCAACCTCGGCGCGTGGGTGATGAAGCAGACGGGGCGCGACATGCTGCTCTGGCAGGGCTTCTGCTACGTGCACGAAGCCTACTCCGAGGTGTACATGGTTCAGGCCAAGGCGATGTATCCCGGCGCGGAGCTGATCGCCCATCCCGAGTGTCGCGAGGAGGTGCTGCGCCACGCCTCGTTTGTCGGCTCGACCTCGGCCTTGCTCGACTACACCGAAAAGAGTCCATCGAAAAGCTTCATCGTGGCGACCGAGCCGGGCATTCTCTACGAAATGGAGAAGCGCTCGCCGGGCAAAACCTTCATCCCCGCGCCCAAAGACCCCGCCAACCCGCGCAGCGTCTGCAAGCAGATGAAGCAGAACACGCTCGAAAAGCTCTACCTCTGCATGGTGAACCGCTCACCCGAAATCACCGTTGACGAGAACCTCCGCGAAGGGGCGCTGAAGTCGATCCGGAGAATGCTCGAAATGTCCGCCTGACCTGCTCCAGCCGGGCCGCCGCATCGCTCATCGAAAGCTGCGGCCCGGCAAAATCTCCGTCCGTCCGCTCCTCCGCTGTTGCCGCTCTTCTCCGTTTCTGCGTATCTTGTTTGCATAAGAGCAGTTTCGCTTTTCAACCCCTTTCCGGAGAAAATCATCATGCGCTTGCTGACCCTTCGAATCGCCGCAGTGACGGCGCTGTTCTGCGCCCAGCCGTTCCAGCCTGATGCCAACGCCTGGCACGACAAAACCCATCTCTCCGTCGCCGAGGCTGCCGGGTTCGAACTCTGGTACAGCTCCGCCGCGCCCGACGTGGCCAAGTCGAAAGAGATGTTCGGCCCGGTCGAAAGCCCGAATCACTACTACAACAACAACGCCAACAAGCGGGTGACGCCTGAAATGGTCATGGCGCAGGTCGGGCGCTACAACCAGACCAACGACGACGAAGGCCACCTCTACGGCGCGATTATCGGCGCGGTCAGGGATTACCAGGCGATGAAGAAGAGCGGCAAATACGCGAACTATCCGCTGGTCTACTGCGCCCACTACTGCGGCGACCTCTCGATGCCGCTGCACAACACGCCCTACGACGACTTCAACAAGCAGCGTCACAGCACCAATGACGGCATCATCGAGTTCAGCGTGCGCAACAACATCGGCTACATCCAGCGCATGATGACTCCGCCGAGGATCGACAGCGAGGCCGACCTGGCGCGCGAGATCGCCGTCGTCGCCGAATCGGCCCGCAGGCTCGGCATGAAGATACGGAAGGAAAATCGCGACATGACCGTCGATGAGACCTACACCCAGGTGATCCGCAGCGCCTCGCTCTTCAACGCCATTCTCGCCTGGCTCGATAGAACGCAGAAGACGGCGGGCGAAAAGGTCGTGACCGTAACGAACTGATTTCACGCAAGTTGCATGGCTGACAAAAAACATCTCGACAGGCTCAAGGCCGGAGCCGGAAGCTGGAACCACTGGCGGCAAGCCCAGCCCGAAGTCCGGCCCGACCTCAGCGCCGCCGATTTCAGCGCCGCTGACCTGAAAGGCATCGATCTTTCGGAGGCCGACCTCACGGGCGCGATGCTCATCAAGGCGAAGCTCTCCGGCGCGGATTTGCGCGGGGCCGATCTTCGCGGGGCCGACCTGTCGGGAGCGCGGCTCGATGGCGTCAATCTCAGTCGTAGCACCATCGATCTCTCGACGCGCTATGACGGCGTCACGGGTTGCCAGATCGGCGTCAACGGCCTTTACTCGCCCTCGACCGACTCGGCGGCGCTCATGCGCCTCGACCCGCCCGGCAACTCCATGCAGGGCGCCAACGCCGAGGCGGTGGTCGAGAGCCTGCGCCACGCTCGCAAGCTGCACACCTTTTCGGTGACGCTCGCCGGAATCGCCCTGCTCTTCATCGTCATCAAGCCCAAAACCATTACCCTGCCGTACCTGGCCGGGTCGTTCAAGTTCGACGACTTTAGCTACGCCTTCCTGGCCACCATTCTCTCGACGGCGCTCTTGAGCCAGGTTGCCTCGTTCATCGACTCGGCGCTGCAAGGTGCGCGCTACCTCAACGACCGCCGGGCCGCCATGCTGGTCGGCCACTTCCCGTGGCTGCTCTCCAAATACGAAAGCGACCCGGCGGGCAAGCGCCAGTCCAAAACTCTGCGCCTGCTCCTCATCTGCCATCCGCTGATCTACCTCTACTTTTTCGTCCAGTGGAGCGCTCTCGCCACCGGCGACTGGGACTCGGTCATCCGCCACTACCAGCAAATGCCGGTCATTCTGGGCGAATATCTTTTGCCGGTTGTCTACCTCATCCTGATTCGAATCTGCCTGCGCCTCTTCAGCCTCTCCGAAGGCTTCCAGAAGCCGATCCTTTTCGACGCCGAAACCGAGCGCAACCGCCGCACCGACATGGAACGCCTCACCGAAGCCTTCGAAAGCCAGGCCACCCTCACCGCCGAACTGGTCGAACTGCTGAGAAAGCGGGAGGGGAACAGGGGAGAGTGAGGAATGATGAGTTATGAATTATGAATTGGGGAAGAGCGGGAGAGCGGTAATACGGGGAGTTTTTGTCTTTTCTGTCATGCTGAGCGAAGCGAAGCATCCAGCTCCATAATACCGTTGCTTCGAGCGGTTTTGATGTCGGAAGCACGTTTTTTGCTTCGGTAAAGCGTATCTTTTTATGCGTCGTTTGTACTTATAACATTTCACAGGTTTACCCCAAGCCATGTTGCCACTGTCACTTGCGAGCATTAATGAAGCGCGTCTTCTGGAGCTGTGCGAAAGCGAATGCTCAGAGTCGCAAACGCTGGAGTTCAAACGCGAGCTGCCGGGCAAACTCGATCAGGAGAAGCACGAACTTTGCAAGGACGTCGTAGCGCTCGCCAATGCTGAAGGTGGCGATCTCGTTTATGGCATCGAAGAAAAGGACGGAGTGGCAGGATCGATTGTCGGGATTATCACAGAGTCAGCAGACGTGGCCATTCGCCGAATCAATCAGGTGCTCGATGCGGGAATCGAGCCGCGAATTCACGGATTGAGAATTCAGCAGATTGCGGTTTCGGAAGGATATGTTCTCATCCTTCGGGTTCCGGCGTCATACGATGGCCCGCATTGCATCCGGACGAACAGTAACAATAAACAACAGCGGCGATTCGTGATGCGCAACGGCACAATGGTTTCAGACATGTCATACGGCCAGATTCGCGGCGCTTTTGACCGCACGGCAACGCTCGCCGAACAAGCCCGCCGCTTCATCGCAACCCGCCGCGAACTCATCGCGAAAGGAGAAACGCCCGTGCCGCTGAAAGCAGGCCCGCAACTCGTGGTGCATCTGGTGCCGATTGCTGGTTTAGCGGGACGAATGAGTGTGGATTTGAAACCAATTTATGACAAAGGTTATACAGAATTTATTGGAGTTGATTGGGGTGGCGGTAGTCGTTCTTTTAATATCGACGGATTGGTTGTGCATACAGGATTAGGAGGAGATAATGGGGAATTTGGTTACAACCATATTTTCAGAATAGGTGTCCTTGAAGGCGTACAGCTTGGCGGTGTTATTGAAGAAAACTTTCACAGAAATGAAAAGGCAAATGTATGGCCATACCAAATGTCTGTGTTTTTCTATTACTCAATAATAAAGTTCATCAAGTCAGTGAGACTCTGGGGTTTCTCTGGGCCAGCACTTTTGGGAGTAAGCATTGTCAACGTTAAAGATTATGAGCTTGAAATTGGCAATTCGTTTCGTCCATCCAGACACCCCAAGAAGTCGGATCGCCAGCACCTTGTTCCATCGGATGTGTGGATCGAGGATATTGAAACTGTAGATGATGACGGCCTCATTGACAACGTTATCCGGCCATTGCTCGATACGTTGTGGCAGGCGTTTGGCGTGGAGCGGTGTCTGGATTTTGATGATAAAACGGGGAAGTTCGCGCCTCGGCAATAGGTGAGGTTGAGAGGTCGGGGAAGGAAAATTACACTTCATCCTCGATCAGCAAACACGCGAGTTATTATTTATGACCAAAACAGTCCTTGTCACCGGCGCGTCCGGGTTTATCGGCTCGCATCTGGTGAGGCGGTGCCTGCGTGACGGGTATCGCGTCAAGGCGCTGGTGCGGAAGGGGAATGCTTGCATCCCGGTGCTGCGAGCCTCCGGCGTCGAGGTGGTCGAGGGCGACGTGCGGGACGCCGGGGCGGTCGATGACGCGGTGCGTGGGTGCGATCTCGTGCTGCACGCTGCGGCGCTGACTTCCGATTGGGGGGCGATGCAGGAGTTCATCGACATCAACGTCGGCGGCACCCGTGCGATTTGCGAGTCGGCGCTCCGGCACGGCGTCGGGCGGCTGGTGCATGTCAGCTCGTTCGAGTGCTTTGACCACCATCTGCTTGGCCGCATCGATGAAGAGACGCCCTACATGACGCGAAAGCAATCCTATCCCGATACCAAAATCGGCGGCACAAACGAGGTTTGGTCGGCCATGAAGCGCGGGCTTCCGGCGAGCATTCTCTACCCGGTGTGGGTCTATGGCCCCGGCGACCGGACGCTGTTTCCGATTCTTGCTGACGCTATCCGCAAGCGCCAGGCGTTCTTCTGGTCGCGCAACGCGCCGATGAGTATGATCTATATCGACAACCTCGTCGATCTGACAATGCTCGCCGCCACCCGCCCGGAAGCCGTGGGCGAGGCGTTCATGGCCTGCGACGGCGAGGCGATCACCTTCGAGGAGGTGTGTCGGCGCGTTGCCGTGGCGATTGGCTCGCCGTCGCCATCGCTCTACCTGCCCTTCGGTCTCGTTCGGGCAGTTGCCGGGGCGATGGAGTTTGTCTGGCGGATTGCCGGAAGCGCGAAGCGCCCGCTCTTGACCCGGCAAGCGGTTGATGTGCTTGCCTCGCGCGCGCTGGCCGACGTGACGAAGGCCCGCAAAACGCTCGGCTGGTGCAGCGAAGTGCCGCAAGACGAGGGCATCCGGCGCACGCTGGAGTGGCTTGTGACGGTCGATCCGAAGCTGTGGAAGCTTAAATGACGTGCCATCTCGACCGTAAAAAAATTCTGTCCCGCTCCTCGCCCGCAAAGCGTTTTGCCATCCGCGTCGGGCGGGTTCAGCATCGTTAAGTCACCCCTCCGCCGTCCGGAAAATCGCCTTCCGGCTTTGCCTTCATTCAGAAAAATCCTTACCATTGGGAGTTCTTTGAACGTTACGGTGCCGGGTGTTCGCATCCGGGTAAAAGGGAAGTGCGTGGGAATCGCACACTGTGCCCGCAACTGTAAGATGGTTTGCCGCGCGACGATGGAGACAGCTCTGTCATCATCGCCGCCGCGGCGGGAGACTGTCCACTCAGCCAACCTCTGATTACCACGGGGAAGGCTGGGGAAGGAGGTTTCCGGTGAATGCGCTGTCATGACGGCGCAGCCATCGAAGTCAGGAAACCTGCCGTGATGAATGCCGCCGATTGGCTCCGGGAAGAGAGCCTGGTGTCCTTTTCAACGACCTGATTTTTTTATTTCATGATCTTTTTCCGTCAGTTTGACGAGGTGGTTATATTGCATCTGGCATGGCCACGTCGAAATTTCGCGACGGCTTCCGGCTTGTTGCCGGGATGAGGTAAGTCATGGAATGTAAAAGATTTACCTATCAACAACCAATTATCGATTCTGGAGACCTTACATGAAAATCGCCCGCCTGTTCACCTCCCCTGGTGAAAACGTTTACGACCGTTTCGACTACACGCTCAGAACCTCCGTGCTCCGCAATCCCGATGGCTCCAAGGTCTTCGAGATGAACGATGTCGAGGTGCCGGCAGCGTGGTCGCAGGTTGCTTCCGACATTCTCGCGCAGAAATATTTCCGCAAAACCGGCGTGCCCCAGCGCGACGCCGATGGCAATCTCATCATCGGCGCGGATGGCCAGCCGGTGACCGGCAGCGAGCACTCGATCAGGCAGGTGGTGCACCGCATGGTTGGCTGCTGGCAGGATTGGGGAAAACGGCACAACTACTTCGATTCCGACGACGACGCGCAGGCGTTTTACGACGAGGTGGCGTACATGCTGCTCGCGCAGATGGCCGCGCCGAACTCGCCGCAGTGGTTCAACACCGGCCTTCAGTTCGCCTACAATATCAACGGCCCGGCGCAGGGGCACTTCTACGTCGATCCGGTGACCGGCGAAACGAAAGAGTCCGAGGACGCCTACAGCCGCCCGCAGGCGCACGCCTGTTTCATCCAGTCGATCCAGGACGACCTGGTCAACGAAGGCGGCATTTTCGACCTCGCTATCCGCGAGGCGCGCGTCTTCAAGTTCGGTAGCGGCTCGGGCACCAACTACTCGAATCTTCGCGGCTCGGGCGAAAAGCTCAGCGGCGGCGGCAGCTCCTCTGGCCTGATGAGCTTCCTCAAAATCTTCGACTCGGCGGCGGGCGCGATCAAGTCCGGCGGCACCACCCGCCGCGCGGCCAAGATGGTGATCATCGACATCGACCATCCCGACGTCGAGAAGTTCATCGAATGGAAGGCCAAGGAGGAGGACAAGGTGGCCGCGATGGTCGCCGGTTCCAAAATCTGCTCGCGTTTCCTGAAAGCGATTGTCGATGAGGCGCTCAGGGGCGGCACTGACCGGACGGAGAACGCGATGCTCGACAGGCTCATTCGCAACGCGCTGCATCGCGGCGTGCCGATGAGCTACATCCTGCGCGTGCTGGCGCTGGTCGAGCAGGGCTACACGACCCTCGACTTCGAGGAGTACGACAGCCATTACGAGTCCGAAGCGTACGCAACCGTCGGCGGCCAGAACTCCAACAACAGCGTCCGCGTGACCAACGAGTTCATGAAGGCCGTGCAGAACGACGAGATGTGGATACTCCGCGAGCGCACCACCGGCAAGGACGCCCGCGCCGTTCGCGCCAAAGACCTCTGGGAGAAGATCGTGATGAGCGCCTGGAAGTGCGCCGATCCGGGCTTGCAGTTCGACTCCACCATCAACGAGTGGCACACCTGCCCCAGGAGCGGCCGCATCAACGCGAGCAACCCGTGCTCAGAGTACATGTTCCTCGACGACACCGCCTGCAACCTCGCCAGCCTGAACCTCGCGCACTTCCTCGACGAGGAGAGCGGCAAGATCAGGATTCCCGAGCTACAGCACGCCTCGGCGCTCTGGACGGTGGTGCTCGAAATTTCGGTGCTGATGGCGCACTTCCCGTCCAAAGAGATCGCCCGCCTGAGCTACGAGTTCCGCACGCTGGGCCTCGGTTTCGCCAACCTTGGGCGCGTGCTGATGGTGCTCGGCATTCCCTACGACTCGCCGCGCGGCCTGGCCATCGCGGGCGGCATCGCGGCGCTCATGACCGGTCAGGCGTACGTCACCTCGGCGGAGATGGCCAAAGACCTCGGCGCGTTCGCCCGCTACCGCGAGAACAGCGACGACATGCTGCGCGTCATCCGCAACCACAGCCGCGCCGCGCGTAACAGCTCGGAGGAGGAGTACGAAAGCTTGGTTGTGAAACCGCGTGGCATCGATTCCGAGTACTGCCCAAAGGAGCTGTTCGATGCCGCTGGAAAGGTGTGGGACGAGGCGCTCAGAAAGGGCAAGAAGCACGGCTTCCGCAACGCGCAGGTGAGCGTCATCGCACCGACCGGCACCATCGGCCTCGTCATGGATTGCGACACCACCGGCATCGAGCCGGAGTTCGCCATCGTCAAGTTCAAGAAGCTGGCGGGCGGCGGCTATTTCAAGATCGTCAACCAGTCGGTGCACAAGGCGCTTCGGCGTCTCGGCTACTCTGACTCCCAGATCGAGAAGATCGAGAAGTACTGCAAAGGTCACGGCACCCTGCGCGGCTGCCCCGGCATCAGCCAGCAGTGGCTCAAGAGCCGCGGCTTTACCGACGAGAAGATCGAGGCGGTCGAAAAGCAGCTCGAAAGCGTCTTCGACATTCGCTTCGCCTTCAACAAGTGGATCATTGGCGAGGAGTTCTGCCGCTCCCTTGGCTTCACCGACGAGGAGCTGAACGACGGTGGTTTCGACATGCTCAGCGCCCTCGGCGCGACCGAGGCGGACATCGAGGCGGCCAACGACTACGTCTGCGGCACCATGATGATCGAAGGCGCGCCGCACCTCAAGGCGGAGCACCTGCCGGTCTTCGACTGCGCCAGCACCAGCGGGCGCACGG
>CAYZCF010000065.1:0-13229 GCA_964476855.1 uncultured Chlorobiaceae bacterium | reverse complement strand
GTGGAGTCGAGTCGCTAATCGAGCATCCGGCGACGATGAGCCACGCCTCGATGGCGAGCGAGCACCGGCTGGCGGCGGGCATCACCGATTCGGTGATTCGCCTTTCGGTCGGCATCGAAGACCCGGACGATCTGGTCGCCGATCTTCGCCAGGCGCTCGCCTGATTTTTCCTGTTTCCTGGATATCCCCGCTTCATCCTTTTCCTGTGCAATGCAGGATTCCCGGTCTTTTCCCTGACCGACAGGCGCAGATGGAGTGCCGGGAGGGGGTATCCGCTTTGTTTATCGCGCGCGGCTGGCTATACTCCGGGACTGTTTCATCAACGCTCATCCCGTTCCACGCAGCATGTCCGCTCTCTCGTTCCGAGGCAATTCGTCAGGCATCGAATACACCGTCAAGGTGAGCAGCCGCGCGCGGTATGCCCGCCTGAAAATGTCACCGGTGGAGGGGCTGACGGTGGTCGTGCCGACCGGGTTCGACAGGAAGCAGTTGCCCGCGCTGGTCGAAAGCAAGCGGGAGTGGATACTGAAGGTGCAGCGAACTTTCGACAAGCATCGCTCCACCGAGCCCGCGCAGGCCGGGACGGCGTTGCCGGAGGCGATCGAGCTTGCCGGTATCGGCGAGTCGTGGCGGGTCGAGTACCGGTACGACCCGCTTCGTCCGGGTATTTTCATCAGGGAACTTGATGGCAATGTGCTCGATCTTTCCGGCGGGGTGGACAATCGGGCGTGGTGCTTCGAGGCGCTTGAACAGTGGCTGAAACATCGCGCGAAGCTGAAGCTTGGAGCGCAGCTCACAAGGCTTGCCGCGATCAATGGGTTCAAAATTGCGGGGGTTTCGGTCAAAACGCAGAAAAGCCGGTGGGGGAGCTGCTCGTCGCGGGGCAACATCAATCTCAATCTCAAGCTGATCTTCCTGCCGCCGCTGCTGGTGCGCTACATCATGATCCACGAGCTGTGCCACACGCTCCACATGAATCACGCCGCCCGATACTGGGAGGCGGTCGCGCGGTACGATCCCGATTACGCCGTTCATGACCGCGAGATGAAACATGCGTGGCGCTTCGTGCCCGCGTGGTTTTCCGGCGCTCGCTGACGGCGGCGGCACGGTTCAGCGCTCTTCGAAGCGCCGGTTCGGCATCGACTTGATGCCTGAAAAGATGAGCGATGCGGCCAGCAGAATCACCCCCCACACACCGGAAATCAGGGTTGTCGCCAGGCCCGGCAGCAGGCCGGACTGCCAGATCGTGGCGATACAGAGCGCGAGCCAGAGCGAAACGACGGCGATGGCTCGCGCCCTGGGGATTTTGCGCATCAGGGCGGGCAGCGAGGCGACGCAGAGGCAGCTCGCCGAAAGGAGCCAGTATGCGGGTTCTTGCGGAATATTCATCATTCAGGTTGTTCCGGAGAGTTTACCGAAACGTTACATTGAAAAGTGGACTGCTTGAGAACGCATGGTTCCGTCTTGATTTGTCGGAATCGTTGGCCTTTTGGCGATGCCACGAAGCGGCGGATAACCCTAATCATTTTTCTGCCATGAATATAGGAATTCCAAAGGAGATCAAGACCCGCGAGACGAGGGTGGCTTGTACACCCGCAGGCGTTCGGCAGCTTGTTGGCGGTGGGCATCGCGTGGTTGTCGAGCATGGCGCGGGCGAGTCGAGCGGGTTCAGCGACGAGAAGTACCGGATGGCCGGGGCGGTGCTCGCTTCGTCCGCTGAGGAGGTCTGGAAGAGCGAGCTGGTCGTCAAGGTCAAGGAGCCGCTTGAGGGCGAGTATGGTTACTTCAGGAAGGGGCTGATCGTCTTCACCTATCTGCATCTGGCCGGAGTGCCGGGCCTCGCGCGAGCGCTTGTGGAATCAGGCGTTACGGCAATCGGTTACGAGACTGTCGAGGTCGCAGGGCGCTTGCCGCTGCTCGCGCCGATGAGCGAAGTCGCCGGAAAGATGAGCGTGCTCATGGGCGGTTACTATCTCTCGAAGCACAACGGTGGCGAAGGGAAGCTGCTCTGCGGCGTGCCCGGCGTGCTGCCCGGCAGGGTGCTCGTGCTTGGCGGCGGCGTCGCCGGGATGAGCGCCGCGCGAATCGCCGCCGGACTCGGCGCGGAGGTGACGGTGATGGAGACCGATCACGAGCGGATGCGCGAGCTGGAGGCGCTGCTTCCGCCGGAGGTGCACACAATCTATTCGAACGAGCAGCACCTCGAAGAGTTGCTGCCGGGCACAGACCTCCTTGTCGGCGCGGTGCTGCTCCCCGGCGCGAGCGCGCCGAAACTCGTCACGCGCGGCATGGTGCAATCGATGAAGCCCGGTGCGGTGATCGTCGATATCGCTATCGATCAGGGTGGTTGCATTGAGACCTCGCGCCCGACCTCGCACCTCGATCCGGTTTACATAGAAGAGGGCGTGGTGCACTATTGCGTGACCAACATGCCCGCCGCCTACCCCGCCACCTCCACCGAAGCGCTCACCGGCGTGACCTTGCCCTACGTGCGCCGCCTCGCCGACCTCGGCCTGGAGAGCGCGATGGTGGTGATGCCCGGCCTCGCCGGTGGGTTGAACGTCTACAACGGCGCGATCACGCAGAAAGCCGTAGCCGACTCGCTCGGAATGGCGTACGAGGTGAATCCGTTTGCGTGAGAGTTGGGGGGAGAATGGGACGGATGGGACTTGTGGGACTCGTGGGAGGAAGACGAGACTTGGATTAACTTAAGATTTTCTTCCTCCCTGCTGTCCGTGCTGTCACTTAAGTCTTTGCAGTCTTTTGATCCTCAATTTAAGGTACCAGCAACTTGAACCCGGTGGCCTTGTCGGGGAGGCGGCGGGCTTCGGAGCCGAGCAGTTCTACCAGAATGACCTCCATGACGTGCCATACTTTGATGCCGTTGCGCACGCAGCCGGTGACGGTGTTCTCCTCGCGGCCGCAGGCCATGTGCAGGTGCACGACCGGCGCACCGGTGTCGTCGGGGAACAGGGTGCCGGTGCCGACAATCTCATGCGCGTCGTACAGCTCGTGCTCCATCGGATTGACCGGGAACGCCCGGCTCTCTTCCGGCCCGACCACCAGCCGACTCTCCTTGTCCGCGCCGCCGACCACGTTCATGTATGCCCGCTCGATCCCTTTTTCGCAGGCGAAGCGCTCGATCTCTTCGTGAAAAATGTCGCCATCCTCAAGCCGGATGACGAAGACCCTTCCTTGTTTTGCTTCCGAGTATTTCATGGTTCGTGAATTCAATTGATGCTGCCGCTGCCTGTTTGCCAAGCTGTCTGTAAGGTAGCGATTCGCTTTTTTTCGGCAATAGCGTGGCGTTGGTTTCAGCGCTTGTCGGGGTTGAGCCGCCAGATGCCCCAGTTCAGCCAGGTTGCCAGCAAGCACCAGCAGAAATAGGGGATGAGCAGTGCCGCTGCCAGCAAACTGGTTTGGGCAAAGAGGAGGATGATGGCGACAAGCGTCACATCCATGAAGAGCAAATCGATGAGGGCTGCCAGGAGTTTCTTTTTCCCGAAAAAAATCGAAGTCCACGAAAATCCCGCCGCGAAGTGCGCCGCCAGAATCAGAAGCACAACTGCGGCGTGGGGTTTGACAGGAGTCCGGAAATAGACGATCAGCGCTACGGCGATGAGCACGTACAGCAGTATCCATACCGGCCAGAACACCTTGTTTGGCGGCGTCAGTTTCGGCTTGTTGAGTCCGTCATACCAGCTCGACATGGTCACCTCCGCTTTTTCCCGAAAGTAACGCAGAAAAGGGCATCAGAAATTCCGTTTTCAAGAGCCGCTGATGCCCTCTTCAGGCATTCATCAGGAGTGAAACGCGATCTGCAAGCTGTTATCGGGCGCTTCGCTCATGCTGTACGACCCCTTGCGCCGGATCGTCAGCCCCATTTTCGCGCCTTCGGGGACGATCTTCGAGGTCGTCGCATCGGCCTCTTCGGCGGCGCACTCCGTGTTGAAGAACATATCCAGTGCGTTGGGATCGGTGGCGTCGAACTGTAGCAGGAAGTCGTTGTGATTGATGAAGACCAGGTCTTCGTAGGCGTACGTGACCTCATGGCCGAGTTTTTCGATCAGTTCCATGACGGTGCCCAGCGGGCGTAATGCTGTTTCCATGATTCGGTACTCTTCGTTAGAAAGAAGACCTCGCAAGTGCTGCCGGTATGGCGCGGGTCATCGGGTCTCCTTGTTACGTTGTTCAAAAGTTGATAATTGTTAAAAAATAAGTTAAATATACTACTATGCCTAAAAAAATAAAGGCATTAATTTCAAAATTGTAGAAAATTACGGAGGTACTTATGGCGATCAGCGCATTGCAGACATGGGAAAAAGTTCTCGAATATGCTTCAGTTCCACTGCATGGAACCATGTCGAGAAAAATCAGGAAAGGGGTAAAACTTCAGATCAACGAAGGAAAGGTGTACGAAGAGGCGGTGCTTTTCATCAGCGACCTGTTTCTGCGGGTGACTGAAGATTCCGACGGGCTGTCGGTCAACACCTATTACGACATCGATTCGATCGCGAGCATCAGAACCTACAGCAGCAAGGAGTAAACAAGCAATTTCCGGCGTTTCACCCATAGGGTTTACAAACTCTATGGGTGAAATACTGGCGCTTCAAGTGATTCTTGTCTTTTACACTTTGCCTTTCTTATCTCTTTCTCTTTCAACACTCGGTACAAAGTTCGTTGGCCGTCCCTGCACAGGCAGGCCAAGTATTTGCCTTGCGCGGTCGAGGGCGTCGTCGATGTTGCCGTGGATGTTCTCTTCGCCGATTTCGTCAGCCAATCCGTACTGCTGCATGGCAAAAATCGGCTGGGCGTGAACGCCGGAGAGAATGAGCTTCGTGCCGGTTTTCCGGCAATCCTTCGTCAGCTCTGCGAGCATGTTCAGGCCGGTGGCGTCGATGCTCATCACCTTGCGCATCCGGATGATGCGGATCGCCGGAGCCTTGCCGACCACGTGCATGGCGTCCTTGAACTTCGAGGCTGCGCCGAAGAAGAACGGTCCGCTGATCTCGAACACATCCACGCCCGCCGGAATGCTCCGGGTGACGATGGCGTTCGGGTCGGCTGAATCCTCCTCGTCCTTGAGCTCGCCGGTGACGATGCCCACGTTGCTGAGGCTCGCCATGCGCTGCATGAAGAGAATTACCGAAAGCAGCATACCCACCTCGATGGCGATGGTGAGGTCGAAAATCACGGTCAGCCCGAAGGTGGTGAGCAGCACGGCCACGTCGCTTTTCGGGCTTTTCAGCAGTTGGCGGAAGACGTGGTGCTCGCTCATGTTCCAGGCCACGACGATCAGAATCGCCGCGAGCGTCGGCATCGGAATCAGCTTGGCCCACGAGCCGAAAACGAGCATGATGGCGAGCAGCGTGATTGCGTGAACGATGCCCGCGATTGGCGTTCGTCCGCCGTTCTTGACGTTGGTAGCCGTGCGGGCGATGGCTCCGGTGACGGGAATGCCGCCGAAAAGCGGCGAGACGATATTGGCCACGCCCTGCGCCACCAGCTCCATGTTCGACTTGTGCCGCGCACCGATCATGCCGTCGGCGACCACCGCCGAGAGCAGCGCCTCGATGGCCCCCAGTACGGCGATGGTGGTGGCGGGCATGATGAGGTGGCGGATGGTTGCAAGATCGAGCGACGGAAAGCTCGGCGCGGGAATTGAGGCCGATATGTCGCCGAAGCGGCTCTCGATGGTATCGACATCGAGATGCAGCATCCGCACGGCCATCGTCGTGACGACGAGCGCGATCAGCGGGCCGGGGATTTTGCGCGAGACTTTCGGCCAGAAGATGATGATCAGCAATGCCGCCGCGCCGACCATGATGGTCTCGGGGCTGGCCGTCGGAAACGCCTGGATGTAGGCGGCCCACTTGTTGATGAAGTCCGCGGGCACGTTGTTCATTTGCAGGCCGAGAAAATCCTTCACTTCGCTCGAAAAGATGATGACGGCGATGCCGCTGGTGAAGCCGACGATCACCGGATAGGGGATGAACTTGATGAGCGAGCCGAGCTGTGAAAAGCCCATGATGACGAGAATCACGCCCGCCATGATGGTGGCGATCATGAGGCCGTTGACGCCGTATTGCTGGACGATGCCGTAGAGGATGACGATGAATGCGCCGGTCGGGCCGCCGATCTGCACGCGGCTGCCGCCGAGAAGCGAGATGAGAAATCCGCCGATGACGGCGCTGACAAGCCCCTTTTCAGGCGAGACGCCCGAGGCGATGGCGAAAGCGATGGCGAGGGGCAGGGCCACGATGCCGACGAGAATCCCGGACACGATGTCGCGGGCGAGCTGATCCTTGTTCAGCTCCGGAAGAACGGTGAACAGTTTTGGTTTGAACATTGCTGAGGTTTGCATGATGTGAAGGAACGGCAGTTTTCTGCAATCCGTGACCGGCAGATCGATGAATCGCCCGAACAGGTAATGCCCGGAAGGTCTCGACACTCCGGGGTCATTCAGGTTGACTGATGTCATCAGGTCGCCTGTACGGTCAACCCCGGGTCCGCATCCGGATTCTCGCGGGGGTTTTCCAGCGACCGTTTCGCCAGGTTGGCGCAGTTACTGTCAACTGTTATTTAATGTATGGTTTTCAGCGAATTATCAATGGCCAGAGCATAAAATTCCAGAGGCATTTGCGCCTTTTATTCCGCTGTGTTACACTACTGAAACAGAGGTTTGGCCAGCATAAACGCACACCTGGTTTGTGGCTGCGCATTCTGGTTCGAAATGATGTCTGCCCGCTCTCTATTCTGTTTCTGAAAAAGGTGTTTCATGCATCAGTATGAATTTCTCGGGCAACTGGTCCTGATCGGGACTCTTGCCATCGTCAACATTCTCGTGTTCCAGAAGATCAGGATTCCTCCGGTGATCGGTCTGATCTTCACGGGCATCATGCTCGGCCCGACCGGTTTCCATATTATCAAGGACAGCGGGCTGATTTCGACGCTTGCCGAAATGGGTGTCGTGCTGCTCCTGTTCACCATCGGGCTTGAATTTTCGGTCGATGACCTGAAGAAGCTCCGAAAGATCGTCCTTTTAGGAGGAACGGCGCAGATTCTCTTGACGGGGCTTGCCGTCGCGCTCTTTTCGTACTGGCTGATGGATGCCATTGGCAAGGCGATTGGCAGCAAGGAGGCGCTCGTGCTCGGATTTTCGTTTTCGGTAAGCAGTACGGCGTTGTGTCTGAAAATTCTTTCCGACCGGGGCGAACTCGGCTTTGATCATGGCAGAATCGCCCTTGGCATCCTGATCTTCCAGGACATGGCCATCGTGCCGCTGATGTTCGGATTCAGCTTTCTGACGAGAGGTGGCATGATGTCGATCGAGTCGTCACTGGAGGAGATCGCGCTCGTGGTGCTCTTCGCCATCGGCATGTTCGGCGGATTCCGGTTCCTGATGCCGAAAATCGTGCGTGTGATCACCGAGCTTCACGCAGGCGAGGTGCTCGTACTCGGCGCGCTGGTGCTCTGCTTCGGCGCGGCGTGGCTCGCTTCGCTCATTGGCCTTTCGCTCGCCCTCGGCGCCTTCATGGCCGGGATGGTGATCGCCAGCACCGACGGAAGCCACCGCATCAGCCGCACCATCGACCCCTTTCGCGAGGCGATGACCAGCATCTTTTTCGTCTCGGTCGGCCTCCTGCTCGACGTGAACATGATCGAGCTGCCGTGGCTCGTCGCCATCGCCCTCGTGGTGCTGGTGGTCAAAGGGGTGATCATGACCGGCATCTCGATGGCGCTCGGCTTTTCGCTGCGGGTCAGCCTGATGTCGGGCATGGTGCTGGCGCAGATCGGCGAGTTCTCCTTCGTGCTTGCCGGTACGGCCAGAAACACCGGGCTGCTCGATCAGCATATGTTCCAGTCGATGCTCGCCATCATCGTCGTCACCATGATCGTCACCCCGGCGCTTATCGCCGCCGCGCCGAAGTTCGCCGCGCAGGTGGCTCCGGTGCTCGGTTTCATGCCGCTCGCTTCACATCCCGAACCGAAACAGCCCGCGCGCGCCGCCGCCGGGCCAATCGTCTGCAAAGGTGAAATTCACGCCGCCATCATCGGCTTCGGCCTGATTGGGCGGAATATCGCCGCCGTGATGAATGCCACCAACCTGGCCTACACGGTGCTCGATACCGATCGCAATACAGTTAAAACGATGCGTCGCAAGGGCGAGCCGCTCTTCTATGGCGACTGCACGGAGCGCAAGTCGCTGCTGCGTATCGGCGTCGATCACTCCCGCTCCGTGGTGATCTGCATACCCGAAGTCGATGCTGTCGTGCAATGCATCCGTCTGGTGCGTGAGCTCAATCCCGGCGCGTTCATTATTGTTCGTTCCCGTTCTTTTGAATTGGCAGCACGCTTTTATCATGCCGGAGCCGATGCCGTCGTGACTGATCTGTTCGAAACCTCGATCCAGATGTTTTCCGAACTGCTCAAGCATTTCAAGGTCGAACCAGAAACGATTCTCGCCCAGCAGGAGATCATCAGGCGCGAAGGTGGCAATATTTTCCGTGAACCGGCAAGCGAAACGGAGGGGTCAGGCAACGATCAGTTCTCGAAGTGAGATCGTGGCAAGGTTTCGTGTGTACCTGAAAAGTGATGGAAAAACAGCGTGCAATCATGATTTTTACATACATTTAACGGTAGTCTCCCGGTGAACTTTATTATGACAAGTCATGGATAGCCTACCTGAACCATCGTCTGAAAAATTCAGGGTTTACCGCCTGAAGCTGCTCGATCAGCTCGGAACTTCGAGTCAGGGCGAACGGCACCGGGCACAATACGAGCTGGAGCTGATGCGCAACAGTCACTTCGTCAAGGTCGGCGGGCTGTTGCACCACTATCACGATTCAGGGCCGGACAATCCGCGTGGCACCGTGCTGCTCATTCATGGATGGGATTGCTGGTGGATGTGGTGGCATCGCATTATCAGGAAGCTGAATGCGGCGGGCTACCGGACTGTAGCCTACGACATGAAAGGACATGGCTGGTCGGAAAACGATCCCGAAAACCGTTATCATATTGCCGATTTTGCACGCAACCTCGATGAGCTGATCCGGACGATCGGGCTGAAAGATTTGCATATCGCGGCTTTTTCGTTTGGCCCGTTCGTGGCGCTCGACTATGTCAACAAGTACCCGAACAGCGTCAAATCGATGGTTTTCTTCAACTTCGGTTATCTGCCGAACAGCGAATTCATTTCGAAGGCTGCGCCTGCCACGATCAATTTCATCTTCAACATTATGATGCGGAAGCTCACCTGGTGGCTTCCTGCCTACATGTTCGCGCGGCTCGCGTTGTCGAGGAACTCGGTCATGATGCACGACATCAAGGTGGGCTTCGAAAGCCTCGCCTTCTGCGCCTCGGAAGCCATCGAACAGACCACGCAGCAGATCACGGCGATGGAGACGACCGAGATGCTGCCCGAAATGGTGCGGGCGGTCAGGGTGCCCATTCTGTTCGCGGCTGGAGAGGGCGATGTGATCATGACTTGCGACAATGCGAGAAAGCTACAGGAGATGACTCCGGCGGGCAGCTACCTTTGCGTGCCCGATTGCGGCCACCTCATCACGCTCGAACTGCCGGAAACCGCAGCGGAGATTGTGCTCCGGCACATCAGCAACAATTCGTAAGGGATCGGTCGGCTTCGCGCACCGCTTCGATGAAGCGCCGGATCTTCAGCGCATCCTTGACGCCCGGCGCGGACTCGACACCGCTCGCCGTATCGACGCCCCAGGGGCGCTCGCGGCGCACGGCGTCGGCGACGTTCTCCGGCTTGAGACCACCGGCGAGGAGCGCCCAGCCGAAATCGCGCGTCCCGTCGAAGAGCGCCGTAGCGGTTCGCGCCTCGATGCTCTCGCCGGTTCCTCCGGCGGCGCCGGGACTGTAGGCATCGAAGAGAAAGCTCCGGCAGCCCGTGCGTCCGGCGAACTCCCGCACCTGCGAAACCGCGAATCCGGGGCCGGGCCGGAAGACCCGGATCACCCGGACGCCCCCGATCCGCAGCGTCGTTTCGGCATCGTACCCGTCCGAATGGAGCTGGGCGATCTGCAAACCGCAATAGCGGCAGAGATCGACGATCTCCTCCGGCGACTGCTCGACGAAGACCCCCACGGTGGTGACGAGCGGCGGAAGCCGGTCGATGATGGCGCGAGCGGCGTCGGCATCGACGAGGCGCGGGCTTTTCCGGCTGAAGTTGAAGCCGAGGGCGTCGGCGCCGGCGAGCGAGGCTTCGAGAGCGTCTTCGACGCGGGTGATGCCGCATATCTTGATTTTCGTCATGAGCGAGCTTGAGGGTTCGTTGGAGAGATTTGAAGGTAAAGGTAAAAAAGCCCGCGCTGTTTTTCACGGATCATTCAGGCTTCATTTTGTGATTTAAGCTATTTATCCGTATAATTCGAGCCGTTTACGGAACGATTTTTCCAGAACGATGGGGCGTCGCCAAGTGGTAAGGCATCGGCCTTTGGAGCCGACATCCGCAGGTTCGAATCCTGCCGCCCCAGCAAAACGGCCGGACATCGTAACGCTTGATCCGGCAATACTATAGCCCGCCACTTCCTGAAATTCCATTCTCGATACTCGTGCCCTGTGAGAAACATCGATGAACAGAACCGACGTTGCCATTGACCCATGAAAGTGCTTGAACCGAACCATATCGCGGCTCAGTTTCGTGATGCCGTCCGCCGACAGATCAGCGAGGAGCGGCTCACGATCAACATTGTCGGCATTCTCGCCTCCAGCGATCCCGCCTCGATCACCTACGCCGACTACACCCGCGCCGGATGCGAGGATGTGGGCATTCATTTCGATCTCAGGAGGTGCGAGCCGGAATCGGTCAGCAACGTCCTTGAAGCAGCAAACCAGGACAGCGCCGTGCACGGCATTTTCGTTTACTACCCGATTTGGGGCGACGAGCGCGACGCGGAGCTGCGCGACCTGATTTCGCCGCACAAGGATGTCGAGGGGCTGTCGCCGCACTGGATCGATAAGCTCTATGCCAACGAGCGCTTCGACGACGCGGAGCGGAGGTTCAAGGCGATCCTGCCCTGCACGCCGCTGGCCATCATCAAGCTGCTCGAAGCGACCGAAGCGTACGAACCTTTCGGTCTGCCGTTCGGCGGCCAGCAGATCACCATCTTCAACCGCTCGGAGGTTGTGGGCCGCCCGCTCGCCTACATGCTCTCGAACGATGGCGCGCGCGTGTACTCCTTCGATATCAACGGCGGCTTTGTCGTCGATGTCAACAGCTCCGACCACGAATCGCGCCCCGTCACGCGCGAGGAGGCGCTCCGTCAGTCGGATATCGTCATCACCGGCGTGCCGTCGCCGCACTTCGAAAAGGTGCGGGCCGAGGAGCTGAAGCCCGGCGCGATCTGCCTCAACTTCTCCTACATCCAGAACTTCGAGCCGGAGGCCAGGGAGGCCGCGTCGATCTACATCCCGAGGGTCGGCCCCATGACCGTGGCCATGTGCATGAGAAACGCCCTCCAACTCTATCGTAATTACCACCATGAAGCTTGACGGCACGCTCGGTTCCACCCCGGTTTCCGCCTATCTCGACACGCTCGCCAGCGCCGATCCCACGCCCGGCGGGGGCGCGGCGGCGGCGGTGACGGCGGCGCAGGGCGCAGCGCTGCTCTCGATGGTCTGCAACCTGACCATCGGCAAAAAGAAGTTCGCCGACGTGGAGCACGAAGTCCACTCGATTCTCGACCAGTGCGAAACCGCCCGCCGCCAGATGCTCAACCTCGGCGACCGCGACATGGAGGTGTTCGGCACGATCATGGAGGTCTACAAGATGCCGAAATCGACGCCGGAAGAGGCCGAAGCCCGCCGCGCCGCGATCCAGCTCGCGCTCAAGGCCAGCTCCGAAGCGCCGTTCGAGCTGTTCAAGCGCTGCCTCGCCACGCTGCCCCTTGCTGACCGCCTCGAAAAGATCGGCAACCCCACGGTGCTCAGCGACGTGATCGTTGGCCGCTATCTGCTCGTCGCCGGGCTGATGAGCGCCATGGCCAACGTTGAGGTGAACCTCGCCAGCATCGACGATGCCGAGTTCTGCAAAGCCAAGCGCGAGGTGATGCTCCCGGCGATTGGAAGCCTCGGCGAGAACTGGCGAGGGCTGGCGGGGAGCTGAAGGGGGATTTCGGTTTCGATTTCATGGAGCACGAGAAGTTCTGGAAATGCTCTAACCGAAAAGTATTCGTGCGTTCTTACTTTCGGCTTTGATATGTCGCCGGTACTAAAAGCCCTTGATGGTGGCGTATACAGTATTCCAGCCATTGAACCATTTCAGAGTTTACCTGGTACTCGATAGTCTTTTCCGCAGATTCGGCCAAGTTGACTCGCCAGAGATCAATTGTCTTGGCCATAACGTCTGGATCTATTTTCAAAGAATTGCGCGTGATCATAACAAAAGCTCGCAATCCCAACCAAAGCTGAAATTGCCACTCTTCCACTTTGGTTGCCTCGGAACGATGTGGCAGGACTTCGACAGGCAGCTTACTCAATTCGCTGGATGATACATTCGCAAGAATGTCAGCTTTGACACGCCACCCACAAAGACTTGCGCATCCCAACAACTGGACCATCGTACTCCGCTGTTCAGGTTTAACCTTAGCATACCGTTCAAATTCGCTTTGAAGTCTTAGTCCGAGGCCAATATTTATAAATCGCTTTACAATTTCTGGCGGTTGCTCGAGGGCCAGCATCCGTAGCCCGGCGGCTAAAGGGCCACACTGTGCGTTAGTGTATTGCCAACCTAACCAACGTTTGGAGCACAGTAGATCAAGAAAATCTTCAAACAAGGCATGTTGTTCTGGCGAGCCTTGAATGAGCAGCCAGACAGCATTGGCAAAGCCTGAGCCGTAGGGCGGAAAATCTTTAGGGTTACATCTTTGCAGCAAGACCTTGATAAGCGCAGATTTTTGCTCCTGAAATCCCATCTCTTCGCAGCGTGCGGCAATCCATGTAGCTCCCTGAAAAGGCTGGGCTTGATCAATTGTTTCCCAATGATTGAGAGGAAGAGAGTCCAGCACACGTCGGGCAACAGCTTCTGTGGTATAATGAAGGAAGCCCACCAGATCAGATATTTTTACGTCCTTAACCTTTGCAGCAAACTTGTCTGGGTTGCTTTCGATAGCTTCCCATATCGGTTTCGTGACCTGGTCGTGATCCTTTGCCCTATCGAGAAATGAACCAAGGTCTCCAAGCGGCGTCTCCCAAGCGCGTTCAGC
>CAYZCF010000064.1:0-13293 GCA_964476855.1 uncultured Chlorobiaceae bacterium | reverse complement strand
ACCAGGCGCAGCCGTTGATCTGCGAGGCGCGCGTCTTGACCAGTTCGAGCAGCGGCAAATCGATGTACGGCTCTTCGAGAGCCTCGATGGCGCCGAACTTCTGGATGTCTTCGGTCTCCTCCTCTTCGGCGACGTCGAGCATGTCGTCGACGGTGACGATACCGATCAGGTAGCCGTTGGAATCGACGACCGGCAGCGCGACCCGGTCGTAGCGTTTGAAGGCTTCGAGCGCGTCTTTCTGATCCTGCGTGGCCGTGAGGGTGATCAGCTTGTCTTCGTCGATGATCTCCTCGACTTTTTTGTCGAGCGGCGAGAGCAACAGGTCGCGGGCGAGCATTTCGCCGACGAGCTTGCCGTGGTCGTCCACCGCGTAGATGACGTTCAGCGTCTCGCTCTCGTGGCCGTGGGTGCGGATGTATTCGAGCACCTTGCCGATTTCCCAATCCTTCTTGACGCTCAAAAAGTCCGGCGACATGAGGCGACCGACGCTGTCTTCGGCGTAGGCGAGCAGCGTTTTGGCGATCTTGAACTCCTTGAACGAAAGCAGCTTGATCAGCTCCTGCGCTACCGCGCCGGGAAGCTCTTCGAGCAACGCCGTACGGTCGTCCGCCGACATGCTGTTGAGGATGTGCGTTACGTCCTTCTGCGTCAGTGCATTGAGCAGGTTCTGCTGGGCGTCGAAGTCGAGGTACTCGAAAGTTTCGGTGGCCACCTCCTTGGTCAGCAGCCGGAAGAGGATCGCCTGCTCGTTTTCGGGAAGGTCGGAGATCAGTTCGGCCAGGTCAACCGGGAGCCAGTCGTCGAAGAGGCGTTGCAGGGCGCTGAAGTTTCTCTGTTCGATCAGCTCGCGAATTTCGGGAAGGATGGGAGTACCGATCATGGCTGGCTTGAGGTTGACTTGTTGATGTTCCCTCGTGTAACCGTACGAGCCTAAAAAAGGAAAATTTAACTACTTTCCAACCCCTTTTTTCCTCTTTTTTGACGCAGCGCCGGATTGTGTTTTCGATACATGCGGCGAGCCGGTGACGAATTTTCGCCATGGCAGCGCGGCGCTGCGCGAAATGCCGATGCGCGGGCTCGCTCCAATCAGTTCGGGCGGGATCTCCGGGGCCTCTTCGAGCCAGCAGGTGTCACCAGAGAGGCTCTCGCCGTAGTGCGCCGGGCCGAGGCCGAGTGCCTGGGTGAGCTTGCCGGGGCCGCTCATGAGTGCTCGCTCGTCCGCAATTCCCCGCCGCTCACGCATCCACTCGATGCCTTCGAGCGGTTCCATCGCCCGGAGCAATACCGCGCCTGCCACGCCCTCTGGCTCCGAGACGATGTTGGTCAGGTAATGGCAGCCGTAGGAGAAGTAGATGTAGAGGTGGCCGGGCGGGCCGAACATCACGCGATTGCGTTCCGTCATCCCTCGCCAGGCGTGGCAGGCCTCGTCGCCAACGCCAAGGTAGGCTTCGGTTTCGACGATCCGCCCCCGCATCACCCGGCCCGATGCTTCGCGGTGGACGAAAATCTTGCCGAGAAGCCGCTCGGCGAGCACGAGTGTCGGCGTTTCGTAAAATTTGGTTCCAAGCCTTTTCATGGGTCGATATTCCTGTTTGCAAAAGTTTATGCAAGTATTATACTAATAGAACGAATCGCTGAAGAAGATTAACCGCTTGAATATTTTTCATTTCGCAGGCTACGGTACATGGGCAGAGTAATTGCGATTGCAAACCAGAAAGGTGGAGTTGGTAAAACAACTACCTCTGTGAATATTGCTGCTTCTATTGCGATATCCGAATTCAAAACGCTCCTGATAGACATTGATCCCCAAGCCAACGCCACCTCGGGTTTTGGCCTCGAAACCGGAGACGAGATCGAGAACACCTTCTACAATGTCATGGTGAATGGTGGTGAGATTCGGGACGCGATCAAGCCTTCCGGCCTCGAATACCTCGATGTCCTGCCCTCGAATGTCAACCTTGTCGGCATGGAGGTGGAGCTGGTCAACATGCGCGAGCGGGAGTACGTCATGCAGAAGGCGCTGAAAGGGGTGCGCGACCAGTACGATTACGTCATCATCGACTGCCCGCCCTCGCTCGGCCTCATCACGCTCAACTCGCTCACCGCCGCCGATTCGGTGCTCATTCCGGTTCAGGCCGAGTACTACGCGCTCGAAGGGCTGGGCAAGCTGCTCAACACCATCAGCATCGTGCGCAAGCACCTGAATCCGAAGCTCGAAATCGAGGGGGTGCTGGTGACGATGTTCGACGCGCGGCTCAGGCTGGCCACGCAGGTGGCCGAAGAGGTCAAGAAGTTCTTCAAGGATAAGGTTTACAAGACCTGCATCCGCAGGAATGTCAGGCTTTCGGAGGCTCCGAGCCATGGTATGCCCGCGCTGTTGTATGATGCCCAGAGCATCGGTTCGAAGGACTACCTCGATCTCGCGCAGGAGATATTCGAGCGCGATGGCAACATCAGGAAATTCAAAGTTCGGCAGCAGTAAGGTGGCCGGTTAATTGTGAGGATATGTCGAAAAAAGCACTGGGAAGAGGCCTGAAAGCGCTGATCTCCGAAGAGGGCTTTGCAGCCGCCGAAAAAGCTGAGGAAACAGAAAAGATGCAGGTGGGCGCGATTGGCAGCCTTCCGGTCGAGAAGATCAAGGTCAATCCGTTCCAGCCCCGCCAGACCTTCGAGGAGACGGCGCTCGACGAGCTGCGTAACTCGATTATCGAAAATGGCGTGATCCAGCCGGTGACGGTTTGCCGCGACGGTGACGGCTACCTGCTCATCAGCGGCGAACGCAGGCTGCGGGCGGTCAAGTCCGCCGGATTCAGGTTCATTCCCGCCTACGTCATCGAGGCGCACGAGGATGCCAGCAAGCTCGAACTCGCGCTCATCGAGAATATCCAGCGTGAAGACCTCAACGCTATCGAGGTGGCGCTCGCGCTTCGCAGTCTCGTCACCAAGTGCAACCTCACGCAGGACGAGGTGGCCCAGAAGGTGGGCAAGAACCGCTCCACGGTCGCCAATTTCCTGCGCCTCCTGAAGCTTCCGCGCCAGATTCAGGACAGCATCCGCACGCGCGAAATCTCCTCCGGCCACGCCCGCGCACTCATCAACCTGCCGAGCGAGCATCTCCAGCTCAAGGTCTGGCGGCAGATCATGGCGCGGCAGCTTTCGGTGCGCCAGACCGAGGCGCTCGTCAACAACATGTTCAAGGACAAGCCGAAACCGACCAGTCAGGCTGCCGAGCCGCGCGCCGTGCAGCTCGATCAGATCGAGGGCCAGCTCCGCGAGCGGCTTGCCACCAAGGTCAGCCTCGTCGAAAAGAAGGGGGGCCAGGGCGAGATTCACATCAAATATTTTTCAGGCGAAGACCTCGACCGCATCCTCGATCTTATCGGTCAGTGACCGCGCCTGAAGCAGCAACCGAAATTTCAAGAACAAACTGAGATCATGAAGATAACTTTGGTCGGCAATGGCCGCATGGGCCGTCAGATAGCCGACGTCGTGGCCGCGTCGGGAACGCACGTTATTGACCGCGTACTCGATGTCAACGATACCATCAGTGCCGGTTCGTTCGAGGGAACGGACGTCATTATCGATTTTACCGTCAGGAGCGCCTTTCTCGCCAACTACCCGGCGCTCGTCGCTTCGGGCGTGCCGGTCGTGGTGGGCACCACCGGCTGGGATGACGTGATGCCGCAGGTTCGGGAAACGGTTGCCGCGGAAGGGTCATCCCTGTTCTACTCCGCCAACTACTCGCTTGGCGTCAACATCTTCTTCCGGACGCTCCGCGAGGCCGCGAGGCTGATCGCGCCGTTCGAGCAGTTCGACATCGCGCTCTCCGAGCAGCACCACACCGGCAAGGCGGACTTTCCGAGCGGCACGGCGATCAAGGCTGCCGAGGAGATTCTGAAGTCGAATCCGCGCAAGCGCAAGGTCGTCCGCGAGCTTGAGGATGGCCGCAAGTTGCAGAGTGACGAGTTGCAGGTCGCCTCGATCCGTCTCGGTTCGGTCTTCGGCGTCCACTCGGCGCTGATCGATTCCGAGTCGGACACCATCGAGCTGACCCACACGGCCAAAAATCGTACCGGCTTCGCCTCGGGCGCGGTCCGCGCCGCAGAGTGGCTCGTGCAGCGCCACGCCGCGGCGCCCGGTTTCTACACGATGGATGATTTCCTGAACGATCTTTTTTCCGCCTGAACGATGGGAGCTGAATCCGTACCGGCCCGGCCATCGAAAGCACCCGCGCTGCTCCTCGGAGTGGCGCTGCTCGTGCTGACGACGACGCTGCCCTACCTGACGCTGATCAATGCGTTTCTGTTTGCGGGTATCATCGCCTCCGGAGTGGTGGCGGCCTGGTACTACATCATGCGCAACCAGATTCGCATCGAGTATGGCGAGGCGTTCGTGCTCGGCGCGCTGAGCGGCTTTGCCGGAGGCGCGCTGTCGGTGCTTGCCGCATACCTGCTCGAAAAGTGGTTCGGTTACATTCCGGGTCTCGAAAGTCTCCAACTGCTTGTCGCGTGGGCAACCAGCCTCGATCCCGCAGATGCCGGAACGTTCCAGCAGATGCTCGCGATCGTGACTGAACCGAAAGAGATTTCCCTCTCCGATCTCCTGACGAGCATGCTCCTGACCGGCATGTTCTACGCTCCCTTTGCCGGCCTCGGCGGCCGCCTGACAGTGTTCGTGCTGAAAAGGCAGGCGAGGAAGTTGTAGAGGCTTGGCAGAATCGTCTTCACCTCTTTACCTATATGACTTATAGGTCGTATATGTCTTGCAGGATTTAAAGATTACCCTTTCCTCGATTCACCCAGCTTGCGGTACCATCCCCGGTCGATTTTGGGTGAGCCGGGGAGGGTTTGCCACTCCCGGACGCGATGGTACGCCACCGGTGTTTTGAGCTTGCCGAGCGTGTTACGTAAACTCGCCATGATCGTTGCGTCGTCCGGCCCGTTGTTCTCCCGCACTTTTAGCCACGCTACCGGCCTCGCGCCGTACTCCGCATCCGGCGCGGGAACCACCACGGCCTCCTCGATGCCTTCGATCGAGCAGAGCGCTTTTTCGATCTCTTCGGGGTGGATGTTTTCGCCGCCCGAGATGAACATGCTGTCCTTCCTGCCAAGCACGGTCAGCCGTCCCTCCTTCGACAGCTCGCCCATGTCTCCCGTGTGGTACCATCCGTCGCTGTCCCGCGCCGTGCGCAATCCGCCCTCGTCGAGGTAGCCCATGAAGAGGCATTCGCCCTTGACGAGGATTTCGCCGTCCTCCGCGATCTCGACTTCGCGATATGGCAGCACCACGCCGCTGTCGCCCCGCGCCGAGGTGACCGGGCCGGGCGAGGTGGTGACCTGCGTGCTCATTTCGGTGGAGCCGTAGGTGAGGTAGAGCGGCACGCGCTCGCGGATCGCCTCGCGCAAGAGCGGCTCGCTCGCCGCGCTTCCGCCGAGCAGCAGTGCTTCGAGGCTCCGCAACCGTTCGGGGCCGATTTCGGCGCGGAGCATCCGGTAGAGCTGCGTTGGCACCAGCGAGAGGTGGGTGACGGGGAAGCTTGCGAGCGCATCGGCGAGCAGTGCCTCTGGCGACGGTACGGCCAGCGCGCCGCCGCCGAAGAGGCTCTTGAAGAGCATCGAGTAGCCGCCGACGTGGCAGAGCGGCAGCGAGAGCAGCCCGCAGTCACCCGGCCCAAAGGGCAGGTTCGTCGACGAACCCAACGCGCTGTGCCAGTGGTTCGAGAAGCTGTGCACGGCGGCTTTCGGCTTGCCGGAGCTGGCCGAGGTGTGGATGATCGAGACGGGTCGCTCCATCTCCGAAGCGGCGGTGAAGGCCAAGTCACCTCCGGCCAGCGCTTCGGCGACGAACGCTTCGAGTGTCGCCGAGTCAAGCGTCATCGCCGGATTCAGGCGCGCGAGCACGCCGTCGATGTGGTTTGCCGGAAAGCGGTGGTTCACCGGCGCGGCGATGGCGCCCATGCGCATGAGCGCCATCAGCGCGAGCACGAGCGTCGGGCTGTTCGGCGCGACGAGCGCCACGATGTCGCCGCGCCGGATGCCTTGCGCCTCGAATGCTGCGGCGATGCGAGCCGTGTCGCCGTCGAGATCGGCGAAGCTCCAGCGTCGTCCGGCGGTGATGATTGCTGGTGCGTCGCCGAAGGTTCGCGCGGCCTGGGCTACAATGTCCATGACGCGATGGTTTCGATCATCTCGGGCTTCACGCGCAGGCTGTCGCGCCATGCGGCGGCGGGATCGGCCAGACCGTCCGGCGCGGCAAAAGGCATTTCGGTGAGGTCGCTGGCGAGGAAGCTCGCCGTGTCGAGGCCGGACGCCGCCGGAGTTGGCGACGAGACGGCGGCCATCAGCGCGTAGAGGCCGAGGCTGACGCTGCTCTCGAAGGCGGAGCTGAAGACCGCCTGAAGTCCCATCCGCCGCGCCTTTGCCGCGAGATCGAGCGACTTCGTGATGCCGCCGATGCAGTTCGGCTTGATGACGAGCGCACCGAGCGGCGCGGGGCCGATCTCGTCGAGCAGCGCCGGACGCTGCCAGAGCGACTCGTCGAGCGCCGACGGCAGGCCGGTGGCGGCGTGGAAGTCAGAAATCATTGCCGCATCCGTCAGCGGCTCCTCGATGTAAGTGATGCTGCCCGGCGGCAGCGCCTTGCCGAACTCGACCGCCTCGTCGAGTTCGAGCGACTGGTTGGCATCGAGCCGCAGCTCCGCCTTGCCGCCGAAAGCCTCGTGCAGGGCGCGGATGCAGGCGACGGCTTCGTCGAGCTGTCCTCGTCTCAACTTCAGTTTGAAAGCCCGGAACCCCTCGGCGTAGCGCATCGCGGCTCGGTCGAGCACGGCCTGCGGCTCTCCGGCGAGCAGCGCGTTGACGGGGATGTTCGACGCTGGCGGGAATGCGTCGGGAAACGACGGTAGCGAGCCGGTCGCGACGGCTTCGAGGTTGACGAGCGCCATTTCAATGCCGGTCGCCACCGATGGCGGCAGCGCTGCTTCGCCAATCAGGCGTCGCCGATCATCGGAGCTGTTCCGGTCGAGTCGTGAAAGTTCAGGTATGATGGCGGTGAGCACCTGCATCGCCTCGTCGAGTGACTCGGTGTGCAGGCCCGGCAGGGGAGCGACTTCGCCATACGCGGTCGCTCCCTCGCTTGTCAGGCGCAGGAGCAGCCCCTCGCGTTTGGCGAGGAGCACTCCGCGAACGGTGACTGGCACGGTGAACGGGACTTCATACCGGCAGATGTCGGCATGAAGCAGCTTCACGGGCGTTTCGGGAACTTGCCGAAGTCGGGCTTGCGCTTCTCGACGAAGGCGTTGCGTCCCTCCTGCCCCTCCGCGCTCATGTAGTAGAGCAAGGTGGCGTTGCCCGCAAGCTCCTGCAAACCGGCCTGGCCGTCGCAGTCGGCGTTGAGCGCGGCCTTGAGGCAGCGGATGGCGAGCGGCGAATTGGCGAGGATTTCACGGCACCACTGCACGGTCTCCTCTTCGAGTCTTTCGAGCGGCACGACCGTATTGACCAAGCCCATGTCGAGCGCCTGCTGCGCGTCGTACTGGCGGCAGAGGTACCAGATTTCGCGGGCCTTCTTCTGGCCGACCAGCCGCGCCATGTAGCTCGCGCCCCAGCCGCCGTCGAAGGAGCCGACCTTCGGGCCGGTTTGGCCGAAGCGGGCGTTCTCCGCCGCGATGGTCAGGTCGCAGAGCATGTGCAGCACGTGGCCGCCGCCGATGGCGTAACCCGCCACCATCGCGATCACCGGCTTCGGGCAGGTGCGGATGTCGCGCTGGAAGTCGAGCACGTTCAGCTTGTTCACGCCCTTCTCGTCGGCGTAGCCCGCGTTGCCGCGAATCTTCTGGTCGCCGCCCGAGCAGAAGGCGAGATCGCCCTGGCCGGTCAGGATGATGACGCCGATCTCTGCGTCGTTCCGTGCATCCTGAAGCGCCTCGATCATCTGATCAACCGTCTGCGGGCGGAACGCATTGCGCCGCTCCGGGCGGTTGATGGTGATCTTGGCGATCCCCTCGGCCTTGTGGTAGAGAATGTCGGAGTACTCCCCGGCTGCAATCCAGTTGACGGTGCTCATATCGGAATTTCGATGGTAGTTGTTGATGGCGGAAAAAGAGTTCAAATATAAACAATCTCAGTTTATTCGTGGCGGGGGAATGGGACGTATGGGACTTATAGGACAGATGGGACGGGACGGATTCCGGGATGGATTTTTTGCAGGGGCGGAGCAGCGTGTCCGCCCTTCTTCCCCGGCTTTGTCCTCTTTTGCGCCGATAGCTGAGATGAAAAATATGGGTACGGTATTTACTATATTTCAGGAATTCCGCTCATCGTTGTAAACAGCACTACCCATGAAAGCTCTCCAGCCTGAACGCGGCATCATCACCACCATCGAGCAACTCGCTGAGTATGTCACGCTGACCGATGTCGAAAAGGAGGGCATTCGCCAGTGTCGAGCGATCATGCCGATGAAGATCACGCGCCATTACGCGGCGCTGCTGGAGCGCGACAATCCCGACGATCCGCTCCGGAAGCTCGTGATTCCGTCGCTCGAAGAACTCATGCGCTATTCCGACGACGCCGAGGTCGATACCCACAAGGACGAGGCGAAGTACCAGCCGGTGGAGGGGATCATCCATCGCTATCCGGGCAAGGTGCTGCTGATGTACACCACGGCCTGTTTCGCCCACTGCCGTTTCTGCTTCCGCTCGGAAAAGGTCGCCACCACGCTCGACGGGCGGCGGCTCGACCAGGCTATCGGGTATATCCGGAACGACCAGTCGATCCGCGATGTCATCTTCACCGGCGGCGATCCGCTGCATGGCAAACCCGAACGGCTCGAACGCGCCCTCTCCGAAGTCCGCAGCATTCCGCATGTGGAGATTATTCGCATCACGACACGCGCACCCATTTTTGCGCCAGAACTCTTCACCGGCGAAATGATCGCGATGCTCAGCCGTTTCAAACCGCTCATCCTGATCACCTCCTTCATTCACCCGAGAGAGCTGAACGACGAAACGTGCAGCGTACTCGACCGTCTCTCCGACGCCGGAATCGTGCTGCTTCAGCAGGGGCCGATTCTCAGGGGCCTCAACGACGCCGCGGAGACGCTCAGAACGTTGTATGAAAAGCTGGTGCAGCACCGCACTATTCCCTACTACGCGACCTGGGGCATCGTTTCGCCCGGAAACCGGCACTTCACGCTCGACGGCGAGAGCGCCCGCAGGCTCATCCGGCAGCTCGAAAACACCACTTCCGGCTTCTGCATTCCACACCTCAGCACCCTGGACCAGAACAACAACAAGACGCGGACGATTGGATGAAGTTGCAGGAATGCAAGGCGTTTGCCCTCTGGCGAGCGGCGACCGGTGAATGGAACGGATGGGATTTATAGGGCGGATAGGTTTTGGTTGGGGATTCTGCCTCAATGCTGACTACCACTGATCCGCTCCACGCTCGCCAGAAATCGCTCCGGCTCCTCGATGTGCAGCGTGTGGCCGCACCGCTCGAAGAATTCGAGGCGCGATTCGGGACAAAGCTCCGCCATCTGCTTTCCGACCTCCACGTATTTCGCATCCTTTTCGCCGACGCAGAAGAGCATCGGCAGGCGGTTGTCGGGCAGCTCGTTCCAGAATGACGGCTGGTTGCCCGTACCGAGCAGACGCAGCGCGCGGGCGAGGTTTTGCGGCGAACCCTGCTTGCGTTGCGCCTCGATTTCGCGGAACAGCGCGTGGCTTTTCAGCGTCGCGAAGAGCGGCTGGCTGTACCAGAATTCGATGAACCCCTCGAAATTCCGCTCGATCTTGCGGGCGACGCCCTCGTCGCTCTTGCGCCGCGCCACCCGCTCCTCCTCCGTCCGCAATCCCGGTGACGAGGAGACGATCACCGCTTTCGAGAACAGCTCCGGGTGCCGCAACGCCAGCGCCAGCCCGATCCGCCCACCCATCGAATAGCCCACCAGCACGCACGGCCCGGCGCTCAACCGCCGAATCTCGCCCGCCAGCGCATCGACCGTCCGCATGAAAAATCCGTCCGCCTCGGTATCCGCCGGAATCGCCGCTTCGCCATGCCCCGGCAGATCGACGAGGATGCTGTAAAAGCGCTCCTCAAGCTTGCGGGCGAACGGAAGCCAGTCGCTTCCCGATCCGAGGAAGCCGTGCAGAAACACGATTTTCGGCAACGCCGGGTCGCCGACGGTGGCGAGGTGGAGGGGAAAATTGGTCATTGGTGAGGTTATTTCGGGCCGTTCGCTTTTTTGTTAATATATGATAAAGCCACAAAGGGTCGTTTTTTTGAACTCAAAGACTTGTTTGTCATGTCCACCACAGACGATTATCGCACCGGCAAGGTTGTCGAAGGAATTCGGAAAGCAGAATCAGTGCTCGATAACAGGAATACATTTGCGGCTGGCGATCCGGTTTTTGAGCGTATCCGGGAGAAGGTCGTGGCGTTCAGGCCGGTGTGGATCACGGCGGAACAGGCGGCAGAGCTGATCCGGCAGGCGGAGATGGTCGCGGTTGGCGAGCGCGTTTGCCGGGCGCTGCATCCGGAGTCGCCGACAACGCAAACGGTGTTTCTCGACGAGCTTGCCGAAGCGATGGCAGATGTCGAAAAGGCCGGGATCGTCAAGGCGGTGGAGGCGATCCAGCTCATCAACCGGCGGTCGAGCCATTGCTTCATTGCCTCGATGGTGAGCGGGCGTTACCTCGAACTCTGCGCGGCCTGGCCGCCGGACTGCGTGTTCTGCAAGGCAGAGCGGGCCGGAATCAGGTGTATCGAAAAAAGTGTTTTGAATTCGATACTTTGAGTAGCTGAATTTTTCATAGACAAGCCGACTCGTTATGGACGCCCTGTCTCTGCTCATCGATCAGTTCCGGCACATGGCCTGGGCTGATGCGCTGGTTTTGACGACGATCACCGGCAATCCGGTGGCGAAGCGGGATGGCTATATCCTCGACAAGCTGCGGCATCTGCATATGGTGCAGAGCGTTTTTCTCGATGTCTGGCGCGGCGAGAAGTTCGATTCTCGCGTGGTTGATGGCCTCAATCTCCGCGCTCTCGCCGGGTTGGCCCGCGACGTTCACGCCGGATCGATTCGCTTTCTCGAATCGCTGACTCCCGAAGCGTTGGAGCGCGTCGTCGAGCTGCCGTGGTCGAAAACGGCGACCGCAAAGCTCGGCTTCGAGGTCGCCGCGCACACGCTTGCCGAAACGCTCGTGCAGGTTCCGCAGCACAGCGCCTACCATCGCGGGCAGCTCTGCGCCCGGCTGCGCGAACTCGGCGTCGATCCGCCCATGACCGACTTTATCGCCTGGGTCTGGCAGCACAAGCCGGAACCGGCGTGGCCTGGCGATGACCGGGAGTGACGCAGCACGACAGCAGATTTCTCAGATTCAGTATTTTGTTAAAAAAACTTCGGATAAGTGATGAAAGCCGCCAATTTCGATCTTCCATCATATCTCGCCCGCATCGGCTTCAACGGCGAACCGTCGCCCGATTTCGACACGCTGAAGCGCATGATGCGCTGCCAGCTCTGTTCGGTGCCGTTCGAGAATCTCGACGTGCAGGCGGGCCGGGTGCCATCGCTCGCGCCCGAAGCGATGTACGCCAAGATCGTCGAGCGACGGCGTGGCGGCTACTGCTACGAGGTGAACGGCCTCTTCGCGATGGCGCTCGAAGCGCTCGGCATTCCGTACCGGCTGGTGGCGGCGCGTCCGATGACCTACGCCGTCCGGCGTCCGAAAACCCACGTGGCGATCATCGCATCCATCGATGGCACGGAGTGGCTCTTCGACCTCGGCTTCGGGAGTTTCGGCATTCGCGAGCCGATCGATCTCCGCTGGCTCGACCGGGAGTTGATGCAGGATTACGACGCCTTCCGCCTGACGATGGCGTCGGAGCGGGATTACCAGTTGCAGTCCTTCGTCGATGGTGAGTGGAAAAAGCTCTACGAGTTCAACCTCTGCCCGCAGGAGATGGTGGACTTCGAACCTGCAAATTGGCTCAACGCGACCCATCCCGACACGATTTTCACACAGGGGCTGATCGTCGTCTTGCAGCATCCAACCGGTAAACTGGTGTTGAACGGCGAGCGCTTCAGGAATATTTCGGAAGGGCGGGTCGAAGAGTCCGTCGTCAAACCGGATGAGGTTGCGGAGTTATTGAAGAAGCGCTTTTCACTGATATGCTCTGAATGACCGGTTTACCGGAAGCAGTCAGCTTTCTCGAACACAGGGTCGAGTCGCGCTTTAAGCGTACGGTGCAGATTGAGGTTTTGCTGGCGGTCGCTTTTGACTTCGATGACGAGGCTCCGGTTTGCCTTGAGCGCTTCGGCGTAAACGCTTGTGAAATCGCGGTTTGTCGCCGGGCAGGCGTAGTCGAGGCCGAAGGTGCGGGCGGCGGATTCGATGCTGAAGTGCTGCGGCGTGGCGAAGCACTCGTCGAGCCGGTCGGTCACGGAGGCGATGGGCAGGAACGAGAAGATGCCGCCGCCGTGGTTGTTCAGCACGATGACGATGAGCGGGTTCCACGGGTGCGCGAGCAGCGAGAGTGCGTTCAGGTCGTGCAGGAAGGAGATGTCGCCGATGAGCAACGTGGCCGGTTTGCCGAGGCCCGCCGAGAATCCGGCGGCGGTCGAGATGATGCCATCGATGCCGCTGACGCCCCGGTTGAGCGCCACCTGCAACGGTTTCTGCGCTGCTGGCGCGGCGTACAGATCCATGTCCCGCGCAGGCATACTGTTGGCGACGAAGAGCGCGAGCCTGTCTCCGGCGAGCGACGAGACGATGCGCGGCGCGGAGATTTCGCTGACCGCTTCGCCGGGCGTGCAGACCATTTCGTCGATGATGCCGGAGGCCGCTGAAAAAGCGTCGTGGCAGTCGATGCCGGGCAGTGGCACGCGGCACGCTTCGAGCGCCGAGGCGACCGAGGCGGGCGAGGCTTCGATGGTCAGCGTGACGTTGTGGTCGGGGCCGAAGCGTCCCGGATGCTCGCGGACGACCACGTAGTGCAGTGGCGAATATTTCCGGATGGCCAGTGCAGGCTGCTTGCCGATGACATGGCCGCCGAAGTGGATCACCACATCGGGCTGGAAGCGCTCGACGAATCCTTCATTCTGGAACGCGAGTTGCCAAGGCGTGCAGTTTGCCGAAAGCCGGATGCCGGAGGTGAGATCGGCGAAGAGCGGCACGTCAAGCGAGTCGGCGAGCGCCGCGACAGCCTCGCCGTCCGCCGCGTTCGACATGTTTCCGGCGACGAAGAGCGGCCTCTCGGCCTGGGCGAGCAATTTACGCAGTGTCACGATACT
>CAYZCF010000063.1:13161-13397 GCA_964476855.1 uncultured Chlorobiaceae bacterium | reverse complement strand
CGATACCGGATATACGACCGGCGTCAGCATGGTGAGCATGTCGAGGGCCGGATCGCCGCAACCGGTCTTGCCGATGAATGGCATGAGCGGTATTACATCATTGTCGAGAGCCATAATGGTACCTCATGGTATGTCGATCTCGACAAGAGCGCCGAACCGGATCACTACCGGAAGGGGCAGATCGTATCGGTCATCTCTGAACAGGAGTCCTGGCTGAAAAAGGTTGATCATTCCAT
>CAYZCF010000063.1:2135-13151 GCA_964476855.1 uncultured Chlorobiaceae bacterium | reverse complement strand
GCCGCTTTTGCTGAAAGTCATGGCGGGTTGTATGACTCCCGGCAGCATCTGAAGGAGTTGCCTTCTCCGATGGTCGAACTTGCATCGGGGGGCAAGGTTGATGGTAAAGCCTATGTCGAGGCACACGAACGCAGGCTTGAGCGTCTTGAACGGTTCGACTTGGCTGACCACATGCCGGACGGTTCATGGAGGATACCATCGAATCTCGTGGAGAAACTTCAGGAACGGGATGCAACCAATCCTGTCGTCCGGAGGAAAATCGAACAGCAATCATCCTTGATGCTTCCCGAACAGGAAACGTTGCGCGGCAGGGCATGGATTGACCGGTTCACCGACAAAGCCGATCATTCCGGATTCGCTTCTCATGGATTTGGTAGAGAACTGGGTGAGTCGGTGCGCCGAAGGGCTCTTTTTCTGCAGGAGCTTGGCATCGATCCGCTTGATCCCGCAAGAGGGAAAAAACTTGATCAGCTCGAACGGCATGACCATGCTGAAGCCATCCGCAAGCGTGACGGAGGAACGTATCGAGAACTTCGCGACGGAGAGCGCTTGCAGGGTATGCTGATCGATGAGGGTGTGCTCCAGAGCGGGAAACGGTATGCCCGGATCACCGATCCCAGATCGAAGGAGTTTTCACTGGTGCCATGGAGGAAGGATTTCGAGAAGCTCGTCTCGAAACAGGTTGAGCTGGTAAAGGTCGAAGGCACGACATCGGTGGTTCGTCAATTCGGCATCCAGAAAGGGAGATAGCTCATGAAGAATACCCGGTCAGTCAACGTGTTTTACGGTCACATATCGACCGGCATCGCGTTCATGTTTCTCGGAACATGGGCAACGACGCAGTATGTGGCATACCTGCTCGGTTATCATCCGCTGCTTGGCCACCCGCTTCTCGTGTTCCACGGCTATCCTCTCTACGAACCCTGGCAATGGTTTTTCTGGGCCTTTCATTTCGAGGCATACGCTCCATCCGCCTTCGAGGTCGCGAGCCGTATTACCTACACCAATTTCTTTGTCATGTTCGCTGTCATGGTTCTCCTTGCGGTTCGGAGGGCAAAACGGCGAAAGGTAGCTGGTTCTTACGGCACTGCACGATGGGCAACAGCTGACGAACTGGAGCAGGCGGGGATATTCGTCGAACGTGGTGTGATTCTCGCTCAAACCAATGACGCGGCATTCCATACGGAGGTGTCCAGAGGTTCCGGTGAGGTGCAATGGAAAATGGACAAGGCTGGCAGCATGATCCTGCGCCATAACGGGCCGGAACACATCTTCTGTTTTGCACCGACGAGGAGCGGCAAAGGCGTCGGGCTGGTGATACCAACCATGCTTGCATGGAACGGGTCGGTCATCGCCTACGACATCAAGAAAGAGCTGTGGTCTGCCACGGCAGGCTGGAGAAGGCAGTTCTCGCACTGCTGGCGCTTCGAGCCAACGGCTCCGGATTCTGTCCGTTTCAATCCGCTGCTTGAAATACGGAAGGGCGAATATGAGGTCAGGGACGTTCAGAATGTGGCCGATATTCTGGTCGATCCGGATGGCTCGAAGGAGCATCATGACCACTGGGAAAAAACCGGCCACTCCCTATTGGTCGGAGTCATCCTGCACGTCCTGTATGCGGAAAAGGATAAGAGTCTCAGCGGGGTGGCTAATTTCCTTTCCGATCCGGAACGCAGCATGTACGATACCCTGAATTACATGCTCACCTTTCCGCATCTCAAAGAACGTCCTCATCCGGTAGTTGCAGCCTGTGCTCGGGAAATGCTCAACAAAACCGAGAACGAGCTTTCCGGTGTGGTCTCGACCGCTATGTCGTTTCTCGGCCTGTACCGTGATCCGTTCATCGCCCGCAACACCTCGGTATCGGATTTTGCCATTCACGACCTGATGAACAGCGAACATCCGGTGAGCCTTTACCTTGTCGTTCCGCCAAGCGACATCGAACGCACGAAGCCGCTTATGAGGCTGATTCTCAACCAGTTCGGGCGCAGGCTCACCGAAAAGATCGCTTTTACGAATGACCGGCAGCAGTACCGGCATCGTCTGCTCATGATGCTTGACGAGTTTCCGAGTCTTGGTCGTCTCGGGTTTTTCGAATCCGAGCTTGCCTACATGGCTGGTTACGGGATCAAATGTGTCATGATCGCTCAGTCGTTGAACCAGATCGAGATGGCCTATGGCCCGAACAACTCGATTCTGGATAACTCCCATGTGCGTATCACCTATGGCGCTCTCGACGAACGGACAGCAAAAAGGATTTCCGATCTCCTTGGTCAGGCGACGGAGAAGAAGTTGCAGATGAACTTTGCCGGCAACCGGCTCTCTCCATGGCTTGGCCATATCATGGAAAGCGAACAGGAGTCACCCAGACCATTGCTGACACCGGGCGAAATCCTGCAATTGCCCGGAGACGATGCTCTGGTGATGATCGGCGGGTTGCCGCCATACCGGGCGAAAAAGATCATGTACTACCAGGACGAGCGACTGATGAAGAGGGCATGGCTGCCGACTCCGGATGATCCGGAGGCTCAGCAATCGGAATTGCTTTCAGAAGATTGCAGGAATAATCCATGGCTCGCAGAATCGGCTGTTGCCAATCAGGCGGTTGCTGGACACCAACAGCACAGCGATAGTCAGCACGGTATGAGGGAGAATGCCGCAACACCCGCAGCAGAACAGCATGATGTTGCCGGGGAAATTTCGGTCGAAAGTGCTGTGCCTGAGAACACGCTTTTGGTAGAAGAACCGGAAACTACTCGAACAATCGACAGGACAAACAACCGGGCAGGAATCATCGATTTAAGCAGAACACCACAAGGAGGTCATTTGCCGCTATGAAACGCAAGAATATCCATCCCTATCTTTCGCCGGAGCTGTACGAGCAGTTCAAGGCGTACTGCAAAAAGGTCAATGCCACCGAGAGCAGTGTCATCGAATCTGCGTTGAAGGAGTATTTTGACGACTCGAAAGACATGAAGCTGCTGCTTCGCCGGCTGGATCGGATTGGTCGTTATCTCAACCGGTTGGAGAGGGACATCAACGCAATCGCTGAGGCCTTGGCGGTTTATGTGCAGCTTTGGTTTGCCCATACGCCCCGGATCGGGGATAACGAAAAAGATGCAGCAAGGCAGGAAGCCTGGAATCAGTACCAGAAGTTCGTGGATTACGTGGCCAACCAAATGGCTGGCGGGCACCGGTTTATCGATGATCTGGTGCAGGATGTTGTGGGTGATGAGGAGGAGTTAAAACAGGCTGTAAATGATGATGAGAATTGATGCTGTAGGTGTAGGTTTGCTGAATATTACGTAGATTTACAATTGTCCTCACCGATTAAGAACTTATGGAACGTCAGGTTGTTTCTTGCGTTTTTATGCTGATCCGTATAAAACGCTGAAATAATAAGAGAATAGTGAAGTAAGTATTTTAAAATAATAGAGTTACAGTTATCTTTTTGGGCTGCGGATTTGCTTCTTCTATGGGTTAGAACAAAAAAAATCTGCGGTATAGACGGATCAATCTAATTATTGTTCGGCTTTGTTAATAGAAGACTATGGCTAATCCCATACATATAAATAAAATACGCAAAGGTACAGACACATGGAATAATTGGCGACAAACGCAACCGGGACTACGGCCAGACTTTACAGGTGCAATGCTGGCAGGATTAAATCTTAGTTTCGGGGCTGACCTTTCTGATGCAGACTTTTGTTCCGCAGACCTGACTTCAGCAATTCTAGAGGGTGCGAATTTTTCACATGCAAACCTACAAGGTGCAAATCTACAAGGTGCAAATCTACGGAAAGCGATTTTAGACGATGCGAACTTGGAAGAAGCGAATCTATCAGGTGCTTATCTCTATCGGGCTAGAGCTGAACGCACATCTTTTCGTCATTGCGATTTTAGCGGGGCATGTCTTGACTTTGGAACATGTGATGACGCCGATTTCCATGGCGCATTAATTAAAAGCCCCACATACGATCTAGATGAATTCTCTGTTCGCTACAGTGGTGGGTCAGTTTTATCAATTGTATGGGGGAAGGGATTGGGTCATTTGCACCCTGACAGTTCAGATTTCTTAAGGCAATTCACTTCTGATGTTTTTCAGTATGTCCATGATTTAAATACACCTCTAATCATTTCAATTACCGAAGTCGATTCTTTGGAGGAGGATCATGTCCCTAAACCTCTAGGTGAGCCTACGATTCACAGAATTCCACCTCGTAAAGACAATAGCGGTGTAATAGATGAAATGCTTCTCCGCCTGAGACTTTTTCAGCGAGTCTACTCTCAGAATGATGACCCTGCACTAATTTCTGCAGTAAGCATAGTGAATTATAACCTAGTAGAATACTTAAAGAAACACCCTACTGACCTTCGCTTTTTAAATTGGCGAACATTCGAAGAACTCATTGCGGAACTGCTATCCAGCTTTGGGTGGTACGTTGAATTAACACAGCCTACCAAAGACAACGGTTATGATATCCTTGGAATTCATAAAGACATATCAGGGATTTCTCATTCCTGGATTATCGAGTGTAAATGCTGGGCGGAGAAGCGTAAAGTTGGAATTGAGATAGCTAGGTCACTCTACACTATAAAGAACGAACTCAAGGTCGGTGGGGCATTGCTTGCAACAACCTCTGACTTCACAAATGGGGTCAAAGCGTTTAAGGCATCCAGATATGATTTCGAGTTGAAAAACTACGATGGGATAGTTGAATGGCTGAAGCAATACAGAAAATAATTGAATGTGTTGAAGGTATTTCACTCATGCCGAACCAGCGCATTCAGGTGGACGCGGGCTGCTGCCCGCGCCTCTGATGCGCACCGTTGGGCTGCTTGAACGAGAAATGAGGACAATCGAATGAAACTCTACCGACTGCGTATAGAGGGGTACAAGCGAATCGAAGCCGCTACGGTGCTGTTCGGTGATGCTACATTTATGATTGGCCCAAACAACATGGGCAAGAGCTCTGTGCTGGGGGCCATAACGCACCTCTTGTCTGCACTCAAGCGTATCCCAGAGGCCGAGTACTACAGCGTTCATGACGAGACCACCAACGAGCGCAAGACGGTTTCAAACAAGATCGTTTTGGAGGCCGAGTTCCACAATGTGCCGGCAGAAGCCAAAACGTGGCGGGGCTTCAAAGGTCGCGTGTTCGAGTACGATCCGGGTGACTCCGGGGAGACGGGCCTCTGCCTGACCTACCGAAAGACCTATGAGTTGGGTAAGGACGTGGTTATTGAACTGAAGAGCAAGACCCGTTCGATGAAGGCACAATACGAGAACGTCAGCAAGCCACAAGAACTTATCGATGCCGGGATCGACGCTGCTCTTGTGCAGGAGTTGTTCGATGATTTGGAGAAGAAGCTGACGGTAGCAACCAAGACCAAGCTGCAGGAGATCGATGATCTGTGGGACCTTGGGGCAGAAGACACTTGGTTCCAGAATCCGGGAGGTATTCCTGGGGTCGTGCTTGCTCGATTACCTCGCTACATTGTCATCCCAGCCGACACCGCAAGCGGAGAGATGACCGGCAGCGGAGTCTTGCCGAAGACTCTGAATGAACTTTTTGAGGACGTTCGCGGCGCATCGCACAACTATCAGGAGGCGCAGAGATTTCTAAATGAGCTTGCCAAGGAGATGGACCCATCGGACGTGAACTCAGAATTCGGCAAAATGTTGATCGAGTTGAACGGCATCATTGCGAGTGTCTTCCCCGACTCGAGGATTCATGCACGCGCCGACCTGAGCGATCCAGACAAGTCCCTCAAGCCCACCTTCACTGTTGAGCTTCAAAGCAACATCCGGACCCCAGTGGATCACCAAGGTGCAGGGATGGTCCGGTCCGCTGTCTTCGGAATCCTCCGCTTTCGACAGAAGTGGCTGTCCAAACGTGAGGACCAGGGCATTAAGCGTTCCATCATAATCGGCTTTGAGGAGCCGGAAATGTACCTGCATCCCAGCGCTGCAAACCAAATGCGAGACACGATCTATGAACTTTCGACTCAGGACTCCCAAATTCTGGCCACAACGCACTCACCATACCTAATTGATCTCTCGAGGAAGCCGAGGCAGGTTCTCAACCGGTTCGCGTTCGATGGAGGAGCAATACAAGTACAATCGTTCAACGTGACTGACGTCTTCCGGTCGCTACTTGGAGAAGACAAGGACTACGTGAAGATGATCCTCAAGGTGGACGACTACGTTGCCCGGGTGTTCTTCACTAAACGGATCGTTGTTGTAGAGGGAGACACAGAGGACATCGTGATCAGAGAGACTCTGAGGCGTTTGCCGCGCGAGAAGCGGCTGGGAGTTCTCGCAAACACAGAGATCATCAAGGCTCGCGGCAAGGCAGCGATTATCGGTCTCACCAAGTACCTGAAGGCCATGGGCATTACACCCACGGTCATTCACGACCGAGATGCAGGGGTGACGGGGGCGGAGAAGTTCAACGCCCCCATTGAGGCTGCGGTTGGCAAGGACAACGTCATTCCGCTGTGCGAATGCATTGAGGATGTTCTTGGGTACGCACCGCCAACCAGTGAGAAACCGTATACTGCATACTCGGTTGCCAAGGGATGGGGAGATCAGTGGAATGATGTTCCCGCCCCATGGCGTGCGATTATCGAGAAGGCGTTTGACATCAAATGAGGGAGCCCAACAAACGGCTTCTGCGTACGGGCTACCGCCCGCCGCAGAGCCGCGACGTTACTCAACGCCTCACGAGAAGCCTTTGAAAAACTCGTGAGCGTTTCAAACACCATCCTCCATTCACCTCGGTGAATCCCCCGTCACCCTTCTCCGCCTAACAAGGCACACCAGCTCCTAAAACGGGCTACGAACTCCTGTTCGGGTCTCCCCAATTCCTCTACCAATTCGCGAGCGTAGTCTCTATTATTTTACCTAATATTTTTAATAATTGATAAAATTTATCAATATATAGGTATTTATATTTCTGAATATCCGTATACTGCATAGTTATTTTATCAATTATTGTTGGGGAATTCTGTTTTCGGTGTATGGCAAATCTTACCCATCAGAGGCGGATAGCTTCACTTCAGAGCGCTCTTGCACCCTTACGCGGGCTTCTTGAGCGGGAAAGCATCGTTGAGATCATGCTGAACGCCGACGGGCGCATCTGGATCGACGAGCTTGGCTGCGGTATGTCCTGCACGGACATTGTGATGAGCGCCGAGGATGCCGACCGGATGATCCGGCTTGTTGCCGCCTCATCAAATACAGAAATCAACGAACGCAACCCTTCGCTTGCCGCGAAGCTGCCTGAATGGGGTGCACGATTGCAGGCCTCGGTGCCGCCTATTGTCAGCCGTCCGGTTTTTGCCCTCCGCAAGCCGGCTAAGATCGTTTTCTCGCTTGATGATTATGTGCAGCGCACAATCATCTCACCTGAGATCGCTGATCTGCTCAAAGTTGCCGTCAAGGCCCGCAAGAACATCCTGATCGGCGGCGGTACCGGTTCCGGCAAGACCACTTTCGCCAATGCGCTTTTGCAGCTGGTGGCCGATACCGAAGACCGCGTGTACATCGTCGAGGACAATCCTGAGTTGCAGTGCACCGCCGAGAACATGCTTCAGATTCTCGTGCAGCCGCCATTCTACTCGCATCAGCGGGCCGTCAAGGACGCATTGCGGTTCCGTCCGGATCGTATCATCGTCGGAGAGGTGCGTGACGGGGCGGCGCTCGATCTGCTCAAGGCGTGGAACACCGGTCATCCGGGCGGGCTTGCAACCATTCACGCAAACAGCCCGGCAGCCATGCTCGACCGGCTTGCACAGCTTGCCGAAGAGGTGGTGCCAAGGGCACCGCGCGAGCTGATCGCCGAGGCCGTGGATTACTGTGTTCACATCACGAGGGACAAGAACCATCCTGCAGGGCGCAGGGTCAGCGGGATTGTCGAGGTTATGGGGATCGACGACCGTGGCCGCTGGGAGCTTCAACCTGTCCTTGATGGATCGGATGAGGCTTCTGCCTTGCAGGTGTGCGAGGTGTCCAAAGAACTTTCTGAATCCATTGCCGTCTGAATAGCATCAACCAATCACGAACCATACGTCCATGAACCGAAAACTTCTGCTTCTTGCCCTTCTGATGTTGGCTGCCAACACCGCGCTCGCGACCTCGACAGGGATGCCCTGGGAATCGCCACTGAATCAGGCTCTTGACTCCCTGACCGGCCCGGTCAGCAGAGTATTCGGTGCTGTCGCTTTCATTGTACTCGGTTTCGGTCTTGCTTTCAGTGAGGGCGGCGGTGTCATGAAGAAAGCGCTCTGGGTGCTTTTCGGCCTGTCCATCGCCTTCAATGCGGTGTCTTGGGGCCTGAGCTTCATGGGCTTCAGCGGAGGGCTGACCATATGATTGAAGGGTATGAGGTGCCCATGCACCGCTCACTGAGCGACGTGATCCTGATGGGGGGTGTGCCGCGTACACCGGCCATCCTGCTCTGGACAACCTTTGCTGCGCTTGGTTTCGGTATGCAGCAGCTCTGGGTGGTGCCCATTGCTGTCGGCCTGCATATGCTCCTTGCCGCGCTTACCCGGCGTGACCCGTTCTTTTTCGATGTCTTTGTCCGGGCGCTTCGGTCACCCAAAATCCTCTATCCCTGAAGATCGATGTTGAGCCTGAAGCACTATCGCGAGCCGTCAACACGGCTTCCGGACTACCTGCCATGGTCCGCACTTGTGGCTCCGTGGGTGGTGTTGCTGAAAGATGCCGCCTTGCAGAAAACCATTGCTTTCCGGGGGCCTGACCTCGCCAGCTCATCGCCGTCCGAACTCGCTTCTGCTGTTGCCCGGCTGAACAACGCTCTGAAACGACTTGGTTCCGGATGGAGCCTCTTCATCGAGGCCCAGCGGTTCGAGCACTCCGAATATCCCTCCTCGACTTGGCCTCATCCGGCGGCATGGTTGCTCGACCGGGAGCGGCGGGGCCAGTTCGAGGAGGCAGGCTCACACTTTGAATCGGCATATTTTCTCACCTTCGTCTGGAAGATGCCCGGCAGCCAGGGGAAAAAGGTTTCAAGCCTTTTCTACGACGATCCTGAACAGGACGATCCCGTGCTTGACAACGAACGCGACCTCGAACAGTTTCAGCGCCAGGTCAGGGAGATCACGGACATCATGGCCGGGGTGTTTGTCGAAGTACGAGAGCTGGACGACAGCGAAACGCTCACCTATCTGCACAGCACGATTTCAACAAACCGCCACGTTGTAAAGGCTCCCGAGGTCCCCATGTATCTCGATGCGCTCCTGCCAGATCAGGCGCTCAGCGTCGGGGACATCTGCATGTTGGGGGATCAGGCCATCCCTACCATCACCTTCACCGGTTTTCCATCGACCTCGCTGCCGGGAATGCTCGACGAGCTGAACCACCTTCAGATCGAGTACCGCTGGGTGGTTCGCTATCTCGCACTCGACAAGGAGGATGCTCGGCGTGAGATCGAGAAGTATCGCCGGCAGTGGTGGGGCAAGCGAAAGAACCTGTTCACGCTGCTGAAAGAGGAGGCAACCAAGGAGCCGTCGGCCCTGCTTGACAGCGCTGCGGCCAACAAGGCCGCCGATGCTGATGCGGCTTTGCAGGAGCTTGGGGACGATCTGGTCTCGTTCGGCATCATGACCTGCACGGTCACCGTGAGCCATCCCGATCTTCAGGAAGCGATGCGCCGTATACGGAGGGTGAAACAGGTGATTCAGAGCCGGGGATTCGTGGTGAAGGACGAAACGCTCAACAGCCGCGAAGCATGGCTCGGGAGTATTCCAGGCCACGTCTATGCAAACGTGCGCAGGCCCATCATCAGCACCCTGAACCTCGCCCATATCATGCCGCTCTCGGCAATCTGGGCAGGAGACGAACAGAACCGCCACCTGCAGGAAGTGACCGGCATCGGTACTCCGCATATCATCTGTTCCACGACGGGCAGCACGCCCTTCCGGCTTAACCTCACCATCGGCGATGTCGGCCATACGCTGATTGTTGGCCCGACCGGTGCGGGCAAGTCAACCCTGCTTGCCATGCTGGCGTTGCAGTGGTTGCGCTATCCCGATGCACAGGTGGTGATTTTCGACAAGGATCGTTCCTCACGATCCGCTACGCTGGCCGTGAAGGGTGATTACTATGAGCCCGGCGGGGAGAAAGCCGCATTGGCCTTCCAGCCGCTTGCTGCCATCGACGATCCTGCCGAACGCATCTGGGGCTCATCCTTCATTTTGCTCCTGCTCCGGGAGCAACATCTTCAGGAGACGCCCGTGCTCAAAAAGGAGATCGATGACGCCTTGCAGAACCTTGCTACAAGCGAACGCAGTCACCGCACCCTGACAGTTTTCAGCGATCTCGTGCAGAGCCGGGAGGTTCGTGACGCGCTTCGTCCCTACACCATGCAGGGCAACTACGGGGAGATATTCGACGCCGACACCGACACCGACACCATGAGCGACGGAGCATGGCTTACCATCGAGATGAACGCACTCATGACGATGAGTCCGGAGGTGGTGATTCCGGGGCTTTTCTACCTGTTTCACCGTGTCGAGCAGCGGTTCGACGGACGGCCCACACTGCTGATACTCGACGAGGCATGGCTGTTCCTCAAGCACCCGGTTTTCATGGGGCAGTTGCAGAATTGGCTCAAAACGCTCAGGAAAAAGCAGGTCTCGGTGGTGTTTGCCACGCAGGAGATTGCCGATGCCGCCGAATCGCCCATCATGGCAACCATACTTTCTGCCTGCCATACCAAGCTCTACCTGCCGGACGAGGAGGCGCTCACGCCGGCCATGACCGATTCCTACCGGAAATTCGGCCTCAGCGACACGGAGATCACGCTGCTGGCCACTGCACAGAAGAAACGGGACTACTACTACCGCTCGGTGAAGGGGCGGAGGCTTTTCACCCTGAACATGGGGCCGGTAGCTTTGGCGTTTGCCGCACTTTCCAGCCCTGAAGACCAGCGCTTCATGGATTCCATCGAGGGTGAGCTGCCGAAAGAAGCGCATGCCCCGGCGCTG
>CAYZCF010000063.1:0-2125 GCA_964476855.1 uncultured Chlorobiaceae bacterium | reverse complement strand
TGCGCGATCGGGGACTCGAATGGGCCGCCGAATTGCTGGAAAAGACAAAGGGGAAATCATCACTGTAATCATGAACAGGAGAAGAGGATGCAACGCACATACCAGAAATCGATGAAACGATCAGGGAAAACCCTGCTGCTTGCGGGCTTGCTGCTTACCGCAGCTCCGGCATTGCCGTTCATGCAGCCGGATGCGCAGGCGGCACTGACGGTGATCGACATTTCGAACCTCCAGCAGAACACGCTCACAGCCGTTCGTACCGCTGAACAGATTCAGAACCAGATCGAGCAGATCAGGAACCAGGTACGTACTCTCCAGACGCTTCCCGCCTCCACCTTCGGCCCGGTGAAATCCATCTATGACAGCAACATGCAGGAGCTGAACGGCCTGCTCTCGGATGTGCAGGGCATCAGTTTCGACCTCAACCGGATCGATGGGCAGTTCAACCAGCTCTTTCCGCAGGGAAGCTGGGATCAGGTCGATTTCAGCCGCTACGAGCAGTACTACCGTGATTGGACAAAAGAGCTTTCCGAAGCTTCCAAGATCGCCATGAAAGCCCAGAGCGTCGTGGAACGCTCGCAGGCCTACAACAACCAGGCAGCGGCCATTCTTAACCAGTCTGCATCGGCAGATGGCGAAGTGCGGCAGCTCCAGTCCACCAACCAGATGCTTGGCATCATGGCTGGCCAGCTCGATGGCCTCACCCAGACACTTGCGGTCAGCGCACGGGTGAGCGCCATGGCGGCGGCTCAGGCGGCCAACCGAGAAGAGGCCGAACGGGCCTTCTCAACCCAGATGTGGAGCGATTACGGCAACGTGGACAAACAGCCCAACGCGAAATACACCAACATGCCAAACCTGAAACAGTAAAGGAGGAACAATCATGGTACGCCAGTATGTCATGCTCGGGGTCATCCTTTCGATGATCTTTTTCGCCGTAGGGTGCTCACCGCGCAAGCCCGCCGAATCAGCAGATCAGAAGCAGGAACAGCTGAAAAAATCGGATGATCTCTGGAAAGGGTACGGTGATGTCGATACCACGCCGAAGCCGAAATACCACAACATGCCGCCGATCAAAAAGTAGATGCACCCCTGACCTATGAATCCCGGTATTCTTACCCAGACCCTCAACAACTTTCTCGCGGCGTTCGGGGCGGGCTGGTCAAACCTTCAGCCCGCCATCAGCTGGCTGACCGGAGCACTGCTTGGCATCGAGATCGTCATGCTCGGTCTCTGGTGGGCTCTGGGAGGTGGAGAGCAGATCGTCGGCGTGATGAAGAAGGTGCTCTATCTCGGCGTCTGGCTGTGGATCGTGCGTTCTTTTCCCTCCCTCTCGAATGACTTCGTGCAATCACTTATCAAGGCCGGGCAGATAGCCGGAGGGGGTGGCGGGCCGAGTCTGTTCGATCCGTCGAACATCATCGATTACGGTCTCCTGACCACGAAACCGCTTGTCGAGAAGATCAGCAGCGTTGGCATCACCGAGATCGTCAACGGCATCGTGCTGGCACTGACCTATGTCGGCATCATGCTGGCCTACATCCTTATTGCTTGGCAGATATTCTACGCCGTGCTGGAATTCAACCTGCTTGCTGCCGTGGTCGGAATCTTTCTGCCTTTCGGCTTTTTTGAACCAACGAAGTTCCTTGCCGAGAAAGCCATCGGGGCCATCGTTTCATCGGGAGTGAAGCTCATGGTACTGGCCTTCATCATGGCGGTGATCGAGCCGACGCTCTCCACGCTGAGTTTCTCCGGAAACCTGAACTTCACGGAAATCTGGAGCGCCCTGCTCACGGTGGGGGCCGTAGCATTCCTTGCTTGGAATGCACCCGGCATCGCGGCAGGGTTGCTTGCAGGCAGCCCGAGTCTCAGCGCCGGTACGGCCATGCAGAATGCCGTGGTTGGCGGCACAGGTGTCGCGCTTGCCGGAATGGGTGCCTACAGCCTGACGAAGCTGGCGGTCGAGAAGGTCGGTGCTGGGGTGGGTGCGGCAAGCCAGATGATAGGCTCCCGGTTTGGATCAGGTGGTTCGTCGGCTTCAGGTAGTGCTCCGGTTGCCGGGCCATCCGGAGGCGGATCAGGATCGGGTGGCGCAGCAGCAGCCGGACCATCCGGTTCAGCTGAC
>CAYZCF010000062.1:0-13405 GCA_964476855.1 uncultured Chlorobiaceae bacterium | reverse complement strand
GGATGATCGGTTCGATGACGGGCGCTTCGCCATGACCAGTTCGTCGTCTCGCCTGCTCACCGGCCACCACCCGGTCTGCGACGAACTCGAAGCTGCGCTTGCTGCCGCGTACGGAATCGAAGCGGCGCTGGTGTTCAACAGCGGCTACCACGCCAACACCGGCATCCTGCCCGCGCTCGCCACCCGCCACGACCTGATCCTGAGCGACAAGCTCAACCACGCGAGCATCATCGACGGCCTGCGGATCGCCGAAGCCGAGTATCGCCGCTTCCGCCACGCCGACTACGACCATCTCGAAGAGCTGCTTCAGGCCGCAGGAGACCGGTACCGGCAGATTTTCATCGTCACCGAATCGGTCTTCAGCATGGATGGCGACCTGGCCGACCTCGGGCGTCTGGTCGAGCTGAAGCGGCGCTACGGCGCAGTGCTGATCGTCGATGAAGCGCACGGCGTGGGGGTCTTCGGCAACCGGGGCCTTGGCCTCTGCGAGGCGGCGGGGGTGACACGGGAGATCGACATCATCGTCGGCACCTTCGGCAAGTCGCTCGCCTCCGTCGGCGCGTACGCCGTCATGCGCGGCCTTTTCCGCGAGTACCTCGTGAACACAATGCGCACGCTGATCTTCACCACCGCCCTGCCGCCGATGGCGCTCGCCTGGAGTCTGGCGACATTCACGAAACAGCTCGAAATGCAGGCGGGATTCGACGTTCCCGGCGAGAGCCACATCGTGCCGGTGGTGCTGGGCGAAGATCGCCGGGCGGTGGCTATGGCCGCTGCGTTGCGCGAAGCGGGCTTCCACGCGCTGCCGGTACGCCCGCCGACGGTGCCCGAAAACAGCTCGCGCCTCCGCTTTTCACTCCGCGCCGACCTGACGAGCGGCGACATCGCCGCCCTTGCCGAAACCATGCAAAGGGGCGCATCGTGAAAGCGGAGTGGATCGTGCGGCGGGGCAACCGAAACCTCCTGCTCTTTTTCAACGGCTGGGGCATGGATCGCCGCGTGGCCGACTGGCTCGTTTCGGCGTGGCCCAGCGGCGACGGACGCGAGGTCGCCGTGCTCTACGACTACCGCGACCTCGCGCTGCCCGCGTGGCTCGGCGAGGCGATGGCCGGAGCGGATTCGGTCGATCTCGTCGCTTGGTCGCTCGGCGTCTGGGCGGCCTCGAATGCCGGACTCAGCAAGATCGACCACGCCGTGGCGATCAATGGCACGCCGTTTCCCGTCAATGCGGAGCGCGGCATTCCGCCTGAAATCTTCCGTGGAACGCTCGAAGGGTGGAATGACGAGAACCGCAAGCGCTTCGAGCGCCGGATGATGGGCGGCGTTCCGGCGGAGGTTGTTGAAAGCATCCGCTCCGCCCGCTCATCTGCTGACCAGCAGGAGGAGCTTCGCTCGATTGACGAGGCCGTCGTCCGCTGCCCGGCGAAGTCGTCCCCGTCATGGAACTTCTCGAAGGCGTTGATCGGAGGCCGCGACCTTATCTTCACGCCCGAGAACCAGCACCGGGCATGGGTGGAGGCGGGCGTGAGCGTCACCGAAATCGCGGCAATGCCCCATTTTCCCTTCACCCATATCGCCGGATGGCGGGAGCTACTCGCATGAGCGGCGTGATCGACAAGCAGCTCGTGCGCCGCCGCTTCCGGCGGGCGCTGCCGACCTACGCCGGGCACGCCGAGGTGCAGCGCCGCATGGCCGCCCGGCTGGTTGCGATGATCGAGAGCGTCGGAGCCGCGCCGCGTCTTGGCTGCGTCTTCGAGTTCGGCTGCGGCTCGGCCATGCTCACCTCGATGCTCTTCGAGCGCCACTCGGCGGAGGCTTTTTACGCCAACGACCTCGTCGCCGAAAGCCGCGCCTTCGTCGAACAGGCGGTGGCGGGACGACCGGTCGGGCGGCTGGAGTTCCTGCCCGGCGACGTCGAGCGGCTCGACCCGCTGCCCGGCAATCTCGATCTCGCCCTCTCGAACGCCACCTTGCAGTGGCTGCACGATCCGGCGCGATTTTTCGAGCGGCTCTCGGCGTCGATGATGCCGGGCGGCCTCGTGGCGTTCAGCACCTTCGGCGCGGAGAACATGCGCGAAATCGCCACGCTTGGCGAAGCTGCGCTGCCCTACCGGAGCCTCGGCGAAATCGCCGCGCTGGCGGGAGCAGCGTTCGAGGTGATCGCCATCGAAGAGGAGATCGTCCGGCAGGAGTTCGACGCCCCCGAAGCGGTGCTCCGCCACATCCGCGAGACCGGCGTGAACGGCGTCTCCAGCCGCGCCTGGACGCGCACGCACTACCTCGATTTTCTGCGCCGCTACCGCCTGGCCTACCCGGCGGGCAGCGGCGTTTCGCTCACCTGGCATCCCGTGTATTGCTGTTTCAGGAGGAAAGAGGCATGAAGGGTCAAGTGCTCGCGGTGTCGGGCGTCGATACCGGCATCGGCAAAACCGTCGCCACCGGCCACCTCGCCCGGCATTTCGCCGAAGCGGGCGTGCGGACAATCACCCAGAAGATCGCGCAGACCGGCTGCGAAGGGATTGCGGAGGACATCGCCGCGCATCGCGAACTGATGGGCATCCCGTTGCAGGAGGCCGACCGCGACGGCACGACCTGTCCTTACGTGTTCCGTTTCCCGGCTTCGCCGCACATGGCCGCCGCGCTGGAGGGGCGCGAGATCGACTTCATGGCGATCCGGCGCAGCACCTTTAAATTGCAGAAGCTCTTCGACCTGGTGCTGCTCGAAGGGGTTGGCGGACTGCTCGTCCCGCTTACCCCGGAGCTGCTTTTCGCCGATTACGTGCGCGACGCGGGTTACGGCCTCGTGCTGGTCAGCTCATCGCGGCTCGGCAGCATCAACCACACGCTCCTCTCGCTCGAAGCATGCGCGGCTCGGCGCATTCCGCTCAGGGGCGTTATCTACAACCGGTTCGACGAGGGCTGCGGCGCGGCGATTGCGGAGGATACGCGCAAGGTGATCGCCGCCGCACTCAAGCGCTACAGTTTCGACGCCGCGCCGGTGATTGATCTCGACGCCAACGGCCTCGCTACGGAGGCAAGCGATCTGCGGCGCATCCTCAACCCGCCTGTCCGATGACGATGCATCTCGATTTCGACCGCCAGCATCTCTGGCATCCCTACACCTCGATGAAGGAGCCGTTGCCCGTCTATCCGGTCAAAAGCGCCAGCGGCGTCTTGATCGAGCTGGAGGACGGGCGGCAGCTCATCGATGGTATGTCGTCATGGTGGGCGGCGATTCACGGCTACAACCATCCGGCGCTGAACCGCGCAGTGACCGAGCAGCTCGGACGAATGAGCCACGTCATGTTCGGCGGCCTCACGCACGAACCGGCCATCGAGCTTGGCCGCCTGCTCGTTGGCCTCCTGCCCGAATCGCTCGACCGGGTTTTCTTCTGCGACTCCGGCTCGGTCTCGGTCGAGGTGGCCATCAAAATGGCGCTGCAATACTGGCAGGCCGCCGGTCGTCCGGACAAAAAACGGTTGCTCACCGTGCGCTCCGGCTACCATGGCGACACCTTCATGGCGATGTCGGTCTGCGATCCGGTCACGGGAATGCACAGCCTCTTCAGCGGTGCGCTGCCGGAGCAGCTCTTCGCCGAAGCGCCGTCGTGCGGCTTCCGCGAGCCGTGGCGCGAGGAGGCGATGTCGGAGATGAAGCGGATGCTCGAAGCTCACGCCAGCACCGTCGCGGCGGTGATCATCGAGCCAGTCGTGCAGGGGGCGGGCGGGATGCGCTTCTATAATCCGGTCTATCTCCAACGCCTTCGCGAGCTGTGCGATGAGCACGAGGTGCTGCTCATCTTCGACGAAATCGCCACCGGCTTCGGGCGCACGGGCCGGATGTTCGCGATGGAGTACGCGGGCGTCACGCCCAACATCGTTTGCCTCGGAAAGGCGCTCACCGGTGGCTACATGACCCTCGCCGCCACGGTCGCCACCAGCCACGTCGCCGACACGATCTCGGCGGGCAATCCCGGCGTGTTCATGCACGGCCCCACCTTCATGGCCAACCCGCTCGCCTGCGCGGTCGCCGTGGCGAGCCTGAACCTGCTGCTCTCCGGCGACTGGCAATCGAGCGTCCGGCGCATCGAACGGCAACTCGCCGAGGGACTTGCCCCCTGCGCAGCGACGCCCGGCGTGCGCGACGTGCGGACGCTTGGCGCGATCGGCGTGGTGGAACTCGACCGCCCCGTCGATATGGCGAAAATCCAGCAAGCGTTCGTCGAGCGCGGCGTCTGGGTCAGGCCGTTCGGACGGCTCGTCTATCTCATGCCGCCCTTCATCATCGGCGACGGCGAACTCCAGAGACTCGCCTCGGCAGTCTGCGAAATCGTGAGGGAAGAATACGGGTGAATTTTCTCTATTCAAGAGAGGTTTAACTGTATATATTCCTCTCTTATCATTCTGTTCATCCGCAACTTGGCGGATCATGCCATAACCCATAACCGATACGGTCATGACTGATGCTCCCTGGCTCAGCCATTACGACGAGGGTGTCCCGCAAACCCTTGCGCCTTACCCTCAAATCACTCTGCCAGACCTGCTTCGCCAGTCGGCGCAGGAGCACCCCGAAGACCTGGCACTGCTTTTCCTGGGCAACACCATTTCCTGCGGGGAGCTTGAGCGACAAAGCAGCGCCTTCGCTGCGGCTCTGTATGCCAACGGGGTGCGCAAGGGGGACCGGGTGGCAGTGCTTTTGCCTAACTCACCGCAGATGATCATTGCCGAATTCGGGATATGGAAAACCGGAGCCATCGCGGTGCTGCTCAATCCGCTCTGGACGGAGCACGAAATCGGGCAGGCGATCGATGAATGCGAAGCTGAAACCGCCGTCGTGCTGACCCCGTTCTATGAAAAGATCAACCATCTCAGGTCGAAAACCTCGCTGAAAACAGTCGTGCTCACCTCCATTCAGGACTACCTTCCCGCCGCAGTGGACGAGACTCCAGGAATGCATGGCAACGCTGCGACAAATCTGCATCACGAAGATTTCAACATGCTGGCAATGATCGAAAGCCATCGCGATTCGATGCTGCCGGAGGTTGAGATAACGCCCAAAGACCCTGCCCTGTTTCTCTTTTCCGGAGGCACTACCGGCAAACCCAAATGCGCCATTGGCCGTCACGAAGCCCCAATCATGACCGGAATGCAGGTTGATGCCTGGCTCAGGCCCGCATTTGGTCCCAACAGGGTCCCGGTGATGCTCAACCTGCCGCTGTATCATGTCTATCCACAGGTCGCCATCATGGCTTATGGCTTTATCACAAACTCGCCGCTGGTGCTCATCCCCGATCCCCGGAACTTCGAGTTGCTGATCATGACGATCAGGCAGTACAAAGTCGGATTGCTTCCGGGCGTACCGACGCTGTTCAACGCGCTGGCTGCTCATCCGCTGCTCAAAGAGGAACCGGGCGCCCTCGACTCTCTCAAGCTGATTATCTCCGCCGCGGCCCCATTGCATAACGAAACCAGGGAGCGCTTCGAGAAGCTGACCGGCGCGACGATCATCGAAGCCTACGGACTTACCGAAACAATGGTCTCCCCTGTCTGCCCTCCGCTCGCCGGCCTCAAGAAAAACGGTTCGGTCGGTCTGCCATTGCCAGATATCGAGATACGCATCGTCGATGCTGATACGGGCATTGAGGAGTTGCCTGCGCTCGAAGTTGGCGAGGTCATCATCCGTTCACCCCAGCTCATGACGAGTTACTGGGAAAATCCTGAAGAGACCGCCGAAGTGCTGCGCGACGGATGGCTCTATACCGGCGACATCGGCTACCTCGACGAGGACGGCTACCTGTACATCGCGGATAGAAAGAAGGATGTCATCAAGACCAGCGGCTTTCAGGTGTGGCCGCGTGAGATCGAGGAGTTGATCTCCACGCACCCCGCCGTGCTCGAAACCGGCGTGGCTGGAGTGCCCGACGACTACCAGGGTGAGGCCGTCAAGGCGTGGGTCGTGCTGCGCAAAGAGTGTTCGCTGGACGCAGAAGAGTTGAGAAAATGGTGCCGCCAGGAGCTGGCTGCCTACAAAGTGCCAAAGCACATTGAATTTTGCGAACAGTTGCCCAAATCGGCTCTCGGCAAGGTACTCCGCCGGGCGCTCGTCGAGCAGCACCTCGCCGGGGATCAGTGACGCTCGCTCAGATATGCGCCGAGCGCTGCATCTCAGAGTGTTCGAAGCGGTTGTAGGCGAAGGTGATGCCGATGGCAAACAGGATCGCGCCGACGCCGAGCAGCACGCTGATGTAGGGTGGCGCGGTCAGGGCGAGCCTGATGAGCAAGGTGGTGACTGCGAAGCCGGAGTTCCGGAAAACAACCGGGTAACTCGAACTGTAGCGTAGCGAAATCAGCACCAGCAGCACATCGCTGAAGATGAGAATCGTGTAGAAGAGCGAAAAGAATTCGTTCGTGGCATTGCCGTTCAGATACTTCAAACCGTCGATAACGCCGATCACGAAGAAGACCAGCAACAGCAGGAGGGAGATGATCTTCTTGACGGAGATGAAATCCGCCGCGGCCTCCTTGTCGCGGGTGATGGCGCGATGGTGCTGGAGCTTGTAGTAGACACCGAGCAGAAGGAAGATCAGGAGGCCGCCGCCCGCATAGGCAAGCATGAGCAGTACCGGCTGTGATGCCTCCGCCCAGCCCAGCGGCTCGCTGAAATGGACAAGCTCGCTGAAGGAGTGACGAAGCAGGATGAGCGAGAGGATTTCGAACTGCTTGCCGACCGACACCGAAACCGATTTGGCGATGCTGAACACCAGCCCGAACACTTCGAGGCCGAGCAGCATGGAGAGAGCTGTGTTTATAGCGTGGTAATGAGTTTTCGGCAGCAGAACGGCGACTTTCGCCGGAAGCAGTCCCTGCCGCGCAAGTTCGATCAGAATGAGCGACGCAAGAAACGCCAGCAGCAGCAGATTTGCTGCAACGCGCTCCCTGCGCCGGTCTTCCCAGAGCTGCTCAAACCAGTCGTACAGGGCGACAAAGCGCCTGAGAAAAACAACCATCGTTCCGCATTTGAGGCCGCAAGTCACGACCGGATTTTTCCGCCACGGTACAAAAATAACGAAACCTGCTCGTTCTTTCTGATGGTGGCCTTGACCGATTCGATATTTTTTTCGCACCGCAAGAGCGTTTTCCACGACAACAGATGACGCCGTTCGTGAAAGTCGGAGTTGGCGATGTAGTTGAACTTTTTCAGACCGACCACATTGAACAGGTCGTCGCGGTTGGCCACCTCCCAGGCGTCGAACAGCGAGGCGAGCCGTTCGTGATTTTCCCAGAGATAAAACGACGGCTCTTCGCCGGAGTGGTTCCGGAAATAGGGATGGCAGGCAACCGAAATGCCCTGCTGCCTCCGGATCGACTCGATGATCTCTTCGACGGAGAGATCGGGCGAGATGAGTTCTTTGATATCGAGAGCCAGAATGTGGTAGCGCTTCGTGTTGTTGGTCAGCTCGACACCCGGAATCAGCAGCATTCCATACCTCTCCCAGGCGCGCCGCGCCGCCCCCCACAGCGCCTCCTGGTACGCGCCGAACTCCAGACTGTCCATGACGGAAAGCTCGGAAGCAGGCTTGCCGTAGCGTTCGATGCTTTCGCTGTCGAGCAGATGATCGGTGATGGCGATCACGTCGAATCCCGCTTCGCCGTACAGATCGACGACCTCGTCAATCGAGCAAGCTCCGTCGCTCCAGGCCGTGTGGATATGAAAATCACAGTAGAGCCATTGCATGGGTTGTCCCGTAAGATTGAAATACAAAGGTAACACGGGGAAGTCTGCGGTGATCTGTTCTGAGCGTGAACGCTCTGCAAACTATTCGACGGGCGGGCGCCATTCGGAAGGATGAGTCCGGTGTGCTATCTTCCGCAATTGCTCACCTGTTGAACTGATTCACTATGCTCCTGTTTTCTCTCTCTGTCATTGCCGGACTGGCGTTGCTGGTCTGGAGCGCCGGACGGTTTGTTGACGGATCGGCGGCGGCTGCCCACCATTTCAGAATTCCGCCGCTGCTTATCGGTATGCTGATCGTGGGGTTTGGCACCTCGGCCCCTGAAATGTCGGTTTCGGCCATCTCCGCCTCCCAGGGCAATCCCGATATTGCGCTTGGCAACGTGTTCGGCTCGAATATCACTAACATCGCCCTGATTCTCGGCATTGCTTCGCTCATCAGCCCGATTGCCGTTCACTCCCGTGTCCTGCGCAAGGAGTTGCCAATCCTGAGCGCCGTGACGGCAATTTCCGCATTTCTATTCTCCGATGGTATGTTTGAACGTCAGGATGCCCTCATGCTGATCATCATGTTTGTGATTCTGACCGTGTGGTCTGTCTGGGAGGGCATCAGCAAATCGAGCGACGATTTCAGCGAAGAGATGGAACAGGAACTCGAACAGCACCTGATGCCACTGAAAAAATCCCTTTTCCTGATAGTCATGGGCCTCGGACTGCTGCTCGTAAGCTCGCGGATGCTGGTCTGGGGAGCGGTCGGCATAGCGGAGGCGCTTGGAGTAAGTAACCTGGTTATCGGATTGACTGTCGTGGCGGTTGGCACCTCGCTGCCCGAACTCGCCTCTTCGGTGGTGGCCGCCCGCAAGGGAGAGCATGACATCGCGCTCGGCAACGTGCTGGGCTCGAATCTGTTCAACACTCTGGCGGTTGCCGGAATCGCCGGGTCGATTCATCCGGCGGAAATAGAGCCGGTGGTCTTTTCCCGCGACATCATGGTGATGTCTCTGCTGACCCTGTCGCTCTTCGTCATCGGTTATGGCTTTCGCGGCGCGGGCACCGGGCGGATCAACAGGATCGAGGGCAGTTTGCTGCTCGGCAGCTACGTCGCCTACACGGTGTACCTTGTCATAACCACCATAAGCTGAGAGCGAAAACCCCGATTCAGAAGTCGAACGGCTTCAACGACTTTTGCATCAAAAAAAGCGCCTGCGCATCGAGGGAACAATGCGCAGGCGCTTCTGAAATCAGGCGAGCTGTTCCGGGTGATCAATCGAGATCGATCGCGTTTCTGGTCTTTTCCCGGCGATTCCTCTCTTTCTGGTTGTACTCATCCATGCAGCCGCTGTCTTTGCCTTCCACGAGCGAGCATTGCAGATAATCGGCAATTTCGATGATGCAGGCGCGGATCGCTTTGCCAACAGGGGTGTTCTTGTACTCGCTGAGGTGACCGCCAAAGCCGCCGCGATACACGCCCACACTGACGCCGCTCGATTTCGAGGTCGCCTCGACCGTCCTTGCGTCGTAGATTTCGCCGGTTTCGACATCGATCACCTTCAGATCGACCGCCATGTAGGCCTTGTCCTGCCTTCCGCCAAGGCTGATTCCCTGAAAGGAAATACCGCCGCCACCACCGCTGGTGTTGTGTTCAAAAGCGGAAACCGTTGCTGCCACAAGGTATTTGGCACCGGTGATCTTTCCCACTTTCGCCCTTGTTCTCGGATTGATCCTGCCAGACCTGCCGAGATCCTGCTCGTCGAGCACTGCATCGAGTTCCCGCCTTTCGAGCACGCGGAAGCTGTTCGTTGATGCAAGTTCCGAGATGAGCATGTCTTGCAGGTCGGTACCAACACCGCCGCTCCACCATGCCGCGGCGGAGTGGTTGGTGAACCTCAGGACGCCAATCCGGGGTTTTTCACCAGCAAACCCCTCCTGAAAGAGGGCGATGGTGCAGAAAAACAGCAAAAGTAACAAGGCTTTGATTTTCATGATGAGTCTCCTTGGATGTTACGGTGATGGTTAGCATTCAGATGCGAAACTGACAGAGAACAGGGGCGAAATTTTTCCGGCCCGGCCTTCATGAGTCACGCCATATATAGAAATAGGCAATGAATCTATGCAGGGCTAAGCATAAGTAAAGTATCACAGTTAAAAGGAAAAGCAATGGCAGCGAAGCTCCCACCCGACCTGCCTGGTCACTTTTTCCGGCTCGCGTCTTGCTTCTGCCGGATACTGCTCCTGAGGGCGTGCACGACAAAAGGAGGATATTGGTATATTGGCCAACAAATTTCAAGGCAAGCTCGCCAGCTCTCACTTTTCATATACGCCTCAAAAGGCGCCGACGCCATGAACCAGAACATCGTCATCAGACCCGAAACGCCTGCCGATGCCGCGGCGATCAGCGACGTGACCGTTGCGGCTTTCGCGAAGCTCGAAATCAGCCAGCACACTGAACAGTTCGTCATCGAGGCGCTACGCGCGGCTGGCGCATTGACGCTCTCGCTCGTGGCCGAGCTCGACGGGCGCGTGGTCGGCCACATCGCCTTCTCGCCGGTGGCGATGCAGGACGGCACGCCGGACTGGTTCGGCCTCGGGCCGGTCTCGGTGCTGCCTGAGCTTCAGCGCCAGGGCATCGGCAAGGCGCTGATCCGCGAAGGCCTCGCCCGGCTGCAAGAGCTCGGTGCGAAAGGGTGCTGCCTGGTCGGTCATCCTGAATATTACCGCCAGTTCGGCTTCGAGAACCCGCAGGGGCTGGCGCACGAAGGCGTGCCGCCGGAGGTCTTTTTCACGCTCTCGTTTGACGGCCGCGTTGCGCAAGGCATGGCGAGCTTCCACGAAGCGTTCATGGCAAGCGGCCCTACGGCATAAACCGATAACATATCACCAGACGAATCATGAGTGACAATTTTCAGTATAACTCCACCGCAGAGCTGACCTCGCAGGAGTACGAAGAGCTGGAGGATTTCCTGCTGCACGAATCGGAACTGAAGCATCCGATGAACCTCGATGCGCTCGACGGCTTCCTGACCGCGCTCGTCATCGGGCCGGACACGATCGCCCGTGACGAATGGCTGCCGTACGTCTGGGGTTCGGCTGGCTCCGCCGAAGCGCCGGTTTTTCAGTCCGGCAAGCAGGAGGAGCGGATCGTGGGGTTGATCGTGCGAATGATGAACGTGCTCGCGCATCAGTTTGAAGAGAGTCCCGCAGACTACGCGCCGCTGCCGAACCTGACCACCTTCGACAACGACGAGGCGCAGCGCCACGCGGCCAGATCGTGGTGCCTCGGCTTCATCGAGGGAGTGAACGTGAGGCCCGCCTCATGGCAACCGCTGCTGAGAGACGAAAAAGGCTCCAAGACCATCTTCGCCATCTCCGCAGCCTCCGGCCTGTTGCGCGACAAGCTCGGGCTGGATGAGGAGAAGGAGTACGAACTGTGGAAGCTGATCCCTGAAGCGGTGCTCGAAATCAGGAGCTTCTGGATGCCAGCGCGGAACCAGGCGGCGGAAGGCGCGAAACCGCCCAAAACCGAAGACCCCGGCAGAAACGACCTCTGCCCCTGCGGCAGCGGCCTGAAGTACAAGAAATGCTGCGGAAAGTGAGGAGAATGATGAATGATGAGTGATGAATGATGAGTGATGAGTGATGAATTGAAGAAGGGGGGATCAAGAGACTACTGTTCGCGGGGGGCTTTGCCGCATTGAGCTGACTTTACGATGCTGGTCAGAATGCGGACCAGCTCGTCAGACTCTTTGAGCGTTGCTCAACGATATCTGACGCGACAAGCAGGCGAAGCCAGTAATTGGTTTCTCGCGCCTCTTTGCGGGCAATGGACATTTTGGCGATGAAATCCGATTTGCTTTGCCCGGCTTGCACCTCCTCGACATTGGCTCCGATCGATGTCCCTGATCGCAACAACTGACCGGCAAGTGTTCGAGAAACATTGTCGTGTCGTTCAAGAAAACGGCAAAACCGCACAATACGAACGGCAAACAGGAACGACCGTTCAGTAATTTTCAGAGCCTCACCAGACATTTTTCAATTCTCAATTCATAATTCTCCCTACCGGTACACCGATTCGATCTTTACCCTCGCCGTGCCTTTGCCGTAGAAGCCGAGCTGTTTTGCGGCTGCCATGCTCAGGTCGATCACCCGGCCATCGACGAAGGGGCCGCGGTCGTTGACCCGGACGATGATCGAAGTGTTGTTTTCGAGATTGGTGACCCGGACGATCATCGGCAGTGGAAGGTATTTGTGGGCGGCGCTGGGCAGATTGGGATCGAAAGTTTCCCCGTAGGCTGTGGGCTGTCCGTTATTCTGATCGAGCGTTTCATGGCCGTACCACGAAGCAAGACCGGTCTCCTCGTAAGCATAGACCTGGTCGAAGCTCATGGGCACATAGAGCCGCCCGTCGATGAGGTAGGGATTATTCTTGAGTTTGCCCAGCCGGTACGCCTCTTCCGGCGATATTCGCTGTTGGCCGCGTGACGTGGTCGTTGTGCCCTTGTACGTCGAACAGGCCTGAAGCGACAGGAGCAGAAGCGACAGCAGGACGGGTATTCTCTTGAACTTGATCATGGCGTATCTCCGGTAATCGGGGAGCTGCATATCGACATGGTAGCGCTATCCTTTGAATAAAAAAATAGCTATTTCGACTGAATATTCCTGAGTCCCTTGTATATTTCCTGAATCAAAATTTTCTGCCGTATGTCTGCAAACGCTTTTGCCGCAGATAGTTATGCAGTGAACAGCACTCTTGCCGAATGACGAATCGGGTTTCACATGAGCCGCCAGAGAGGCGTTTGACGGGAGTCGTGATCCTTCATGGATTTACGGCGAACCTCGAAAGCATCCGGGAGCTTTTTGGCCCGCTTGGCCGCTTCGAACTCAAGATTGCCTCTCCACTCTTACGCGGTCATGGCGCGTCATCACCCGATCAACTGCGCGGCGTGACCTGGCCGGACTGGCTCGAAGATGCCGGGCGGGCGCTCGAAACGCTGACCGGCATCGACGGCAAGGCGGTGGTCATTGGCCACAGCATGGGCGCGCTGCTCGCGCTGCAACTTGCGGCGCGCCGTCCGGAGCTGGTCGATTCGCTCGTGCTCGCCACGCCGCCGGTCAGGCTGACCTCGCTGCTCGGCCCTGGCCGCCCGCTCAATTGCATCGCGCCCTTCATCAGCCAATTTGTTGACCGGTGGGGCATGGAGTCAAAGTTCGCCGATCCCGCAAACGCCATCATGCCGAAGCAGTATGACTGGGCGCCAACCAGAACCATTCTGTCGATGTTCGAGCTGCTGGAGGAGACGATGCGGATCGCCGACCGGGTCCACGTCCCGGCGCTGATTCTGCATTGCCGGAACGAAAGCATCGTGCTTCCCCAAAGCGCCGAGATTCTCTTGCGCTCTCTCGGGACGCCGCCGGAGAAGAAGTCCATCGTCTGGTTCGAAAAAACCGATCACCAGATTTTCTGCGATTGTGAACGCAAAGCGGCCGTCGATGCCGCCGTCCGGTTTGTCGCTGACCGTTTGAACCATAAACCACTCAACCCGTAACATCATGAAAAAACAGTTGTCCGGCCTGTTAAAAACGCTGCTGCTCGCCTGCGTTTTCATTCCGGGAAGGCTAGATGCCGCAACCCCCCACCACCACCAGGGCGTGCATCTCGATGAAATCGCCAACGGC
>CAYZCF010000061.1:0-13677 GCA_964476855.1 uncultured Chlorobiaceae bacterium | reverse complement strand
CCGGCGGGATGCTCTCCTGACCGGCCGATACCTGGTTCAGCGTCCTGTTTTCCCGGGACGACCATCTGAAAAAAACAGGAGCGAGGCCGGAAGGGAAATCTCAAAATCGCAACACTTGAACTGCACTGCTGAAAACAGCGGTACATGGGACTGACTGTCCCCATAGTCTGGCGGCACTCGGCGCTGTTCGCACCGGTGCCTGAAACAACATCAACTCAGGGCTTCAGGATGGCTAAAATAGGAGTCTTCGTCTGTCACTGCGGTGAAAATATCGCCTCGAAGGTCGATACGGGCAACCTTGTCAAGGCGTTGTCTGACCATCCCGGCGTGGAAATCTGCAACGAGTACAAATATTTCTGCTCCGATCCGGGGCAGGAGACGGTCAAGCGCGCCATCAGGGAGAACAACCTGACGGGCGTCGTGGTGGCGGCCTGTTCGCCGAGGATGCATGAAACGACCTTCCGCAAGGCGTGCGCCGAGGCCGGTCTCAACCCGTACATGCTCGAGCTGGCCAACATCCGCGAGCAGTGCTCCTGGGTGCATTCCGACAAGGATCAGGCCACCGAAAAAGCGATCGAGATCACCCGATCGCTGGTCGAAAAGGTGAAGCGCAACAACGAGCTGAAGCCGATCTCCGTGCCGGTCACGCGCCGCGCGCTGGTCATCGGCGGCGGCATCGCGGGCATCCAGGCGGCGCTCGACATCGCCGGCGCCGGACGCGAGGTCATCCTCGTCGAGCGCGAGCCTTCGATTGGCGGTCACATGTCGCAGCTCTCCGAGACCTTCCCGACGCTCGACTGCTCGCAGTGCATCCTGACGCCGCGCATGGTCGAGGCGATACAGCATCCGAACATCACGGTACTGACGTATGCCGAAGTCGAAGAGGTGGATGGCTACATCGGCAACTTCCGGGTGAAGGTGCGCAAGAAGGCCCGCTACGTCGATATGAGCAAGTGCACCGGCTGCGGCGACTGCATCCAGAAGTGCCCGGTCAAGAAGATTCCGAGCGAATTCGAGTGCGGCCTCGGCAACCGCACGGCGATCTACACCCCCTTCGCGCAGGCCGTGCCGAACGTGCCGGTGATCGACAGGAACCGCTGCACCTACTTCAAGAACGGCAAGTGCAAGATCTGCCAGAAGACCTGCCAGATCGAGAACTGCATCGATTTCGAAATGCAGGACACCTGGGAGGAGTACGAGGTTGGCGCGATTGTCGTGGCCACCGGCTTCCAGATCCAGGACACCAGCGTCTACGGCGAGTACGGTTACGGCAAGTACAAGGATGTGATTACCGGCCTGCACTTCGAGCGGCTCGCCTCGGCCAGCGGCCCGACCGCTGGTAAGATTCTGCGCCCGTCGGACGGCAAGGAGCCGGAGACCGTGGTGTTCATCCAGTGCGCCGGATCGCGCGACCCGTCGAAAGGCGTCAAATACTGCTCAAAGATTTGCTGCATGTACACGGCAAAACACGCCATGCTCTACGCGCACAAACACCATGGCAGCAACAGCAAGATTTTCTACATGGACATCCGCGCCGCAGGCAAGGGGTATGACGAGTTCACCCGCCGCGCCATCGAGGAGGATGAGGCCGAGTACCTGCGGGGCCGAGTCAGCAAGGTGTTCGAGGAGAACGGCAAGCTGATCGTACGCGGCGTCGATACGCTGCTCGGCAAGCCGGTCGAGGTCGAGGCGGACATGGTGGTGCTCGCCACGGCCATCGTGCCCCAACCGGACGCCAAGGAGTTCGCCAAGAAAATCGGCATCGGCTACGACGAATACGGCTTCTACAACGAAGCGCACCTGAAGCTCCGCCCGGTCGAGACCGCCACCGCCGGCATCTACCTCTGCGGCGCGTGCCAGTCGCCGAAGGACATTCCCGACTCGGTCGCCCAGGCCTCGGCGGCGGCGGCCAAGGTGCTCGGCCTCTTCAGCCGCGAGCAGCTCGAACGCGAGCCGGTGGTGGCCGCCGTCGGCGAATCGACCTGCGCCGGATGCTGGGGCTGCGTCTATGCCTGTCCGTACAACGCTATCGAGCAGAAGGAGATCAGGGACCGCAACGGCAACCTTATCAAGGAGGTCGCCAGCGTCAATCCGGGCCTTTGCCAGGGATGCGGCACCTGCGTGACCTTCTGCCGCTCGAACAGCATCGATCTGGCCGGATTTACCGAAAAGCAAATCTTCGCCGAAGTGATGGCGCTCTGACGATACGTCGAGCGACGTAAAAGCAACCTGAAACCAACAAGCGACCGAATCCGCCGATGAGCGAACCATTCGAACCGAAAATAGTGGCTTTTGTCTGCACCTACTGCACCTACGCGGGCGCTGACCTCGCAGGTACGAGCCGTCTGAAATACGCTCCGAACGTCAGAATCGTGCGTCTCCCCTGCACCGGACGCATCAGCCCGATGTTCATCCTCAAGGCATTGCAGAAAGGCGCCGACTCCGTGCTCGTCAGCGGCTGCCATCCCGGCGACTGCCACTTCGCCGCGGGCAACTACCACGCCCGCCGCCGCTGGACGGTCTTCCGCGCCCTGCTCGCCTTCACTGGCATACCGGAGGATCGCATCCGCTTCTCGTGGATCAGCGCCGCCGAGGGGGCCAAGTTCGCCGAGCTGATCAACGAGATCACCGAGGATACCCGCAAGCTCGGGCCATTCACGCAGTACCAGGAGCTGCAGAAAGTCATCGAAACCCAGTCGACCTATTAATCAATGGGAATACAGGAACAATACAGAAGTGAAGCGGCGGCGCTGCTCTCGTCGGGTGAAGTGAAGCTGGTCATCGGCTTCGGCGCAGGTTCGACCGCCGACCGACGACGACCGCTCTTTGCCCGCACGCCGGAAGAGGCGCAGAAGTTCGTGCTCGACGCGGCCTGCATCGCGAATCTCTCGACCTACCTGGTCGCCGAAGGCTTACTTTCGGATGGCAAGAAAGTCGGAGTTTTCCTCAAACCGGACGGCATCCGCAGCGTCAATATTCTCATCTCGGAGGCTCAGCTCAAGCCGGAACAGGTGGTGATCCTCGGCTACGCCATCGAGAACGGCAAGGAAGTTACGCCACTCGAAGGACGGAACATTTCGGATTTCAGCATCGGCGAAAAAATCAGGAACCTGACCCCACCGCCCCACGTTTTGCAGGAGGCCGAGCGGATCGAGGCGATGAGTCCCGCCGAGCGCTTCGAGTTCTGGAAAGAGCATTTCTCGAAGTGCATCAAGTGCTACGCCTGCCGCCAGGTCTGCCCGATGTGCTACTGCCGCCGCTGCATCGTTGACGTCAACCAGCCGCAGTGGGTCAGCACCTCGTCGCACACCCTCGGCAACTTCGAGTGGAACCTCGTCCGCGCCTTTCACCTTGCCGGACGCTGCGCCGCCTGCGGAGCCTGCGACCGCGCCTGCCCGGTGAACATTCCGCTCCGGCTGGTCAACTACCGCATGGGCAAGGAGGTGCGTAGCGCCTTCGATTACGTCGCTGGCGAAAACAGCGACCAGAAACCGGTGCTCGCGAGCTTCAAGCAGGACGACCCCGAGACCTTCATTCTTTAAGCATCCGGACAAGCATGACCAGAATACTTCTCAGGAACAAACTCGACGAGTGCCTTGCCGCGTGGCAAAAAGCCGGATTCAGCGTATTCGCGCCCGTGAAGCGCCACGAAATGAGCAGCTTCGGCGAGGTGCAGAAGTCGAGCGATATGGCCCTCGACCTCATTCTGACCGAGCGCACCATCAAGGATCAGTTCTTCCCGCAGACCGAGCCGCTCATCAAATACAAGATCGGCAAGCAGCAGATCGACAGCGAAACCATGACGCCGCCCGAAAAGAAGCGCCTCTTCTTCGGCGTCCGCCCGTGCGACGCTTCGGGCCTCGCCATCGACGATCCGCTCTTCGGCTGGGACTACAAGGACGACTACTGGTTCCGCCGCCGCGACAACTCGGTGATCGTCACCATCGCCTGCTCGCAGGCGGACGACTTCTGCATGTGCACCTCGGTGAAGCTCTCGCCCGACAGCACGAAAGGGGCAGACGTTATGCTCCGCCCGCTCTCGGACGGCAGCGGCTGGCAGGTCGAGGCTGTCTCGGATCGAGGCACGGCGCTGGTGGAGACGATCTCTTCGCTCCTGCAGGAGAGTTCCGCCGAAACCGCTCCCCTGCCGCAGGTTGCCGAGAAGTTCGATGTCGAAAAGGTGATGGAGTGGCTGGCCGATCCGGCGAGCTTCGAGAGCCAGTTCTGGAAGGATATTTCGCTGCGCTGCGTCGGCTGCGGAAGCTGCACCTTCCTCTGCCCCACTTGCCACTGCTTCGACATCCAGGACGAGGGGGACACCTATCAGGGCATCCGCCGCAAGAACTGGGACAGTTGCTCCTTCCCGCTCTTCACGATGCACACCTCTGGCCACAACCCGAGAAACACGCAATCGACCCGCTGGCGGCAGCGCATCATGCACAAATTCAACTACTATCGCGGCAAGTTCGGCGTCAACAGTTGCTCCGGCTGCGGCCGCTGCACCCGCCAGTGCCCGGTGGACATGGGTATTACCGAAACTCTGCAAGCGATTACAAATTTACCGAGGTGACACAAGACCGATACCATACCCACGACATGATCTACAGCCCGTTTCCGATGCGGGTTGTGTCGAAGCGCGCTGAAGCCCCCGGCGTCAACACGCTCAAGCTCGAATTCGTCAAGCAGGAGGATCACGAGTTCTTCAAGGCGAACTACAAGACCGGCATGTTCGGTCTGTACGGCATCTTCGGCGAGGGCGAGAGCACCTTCTGCGTCGCCAGCCCGGAGACCCGCAAGGAGTACATCGAGTGCACCTTCCGCCAGTCGGGGCGCGTCACTTCGACGCTCGCCAGCGTTGACGCGGGCGACATCGTGACCTTTCGCGGCCCTTACGGCAACCGCTTCCCGATCGAACAGTTCGAGGGCAAGAACCTGCTCTTCATCGCAGGCGGCATCGCCCTGCCGCCGACGCGCAGCGTCATCTGGTCGTGCCTCGACCAGCGGGAGAAGTACAAGGATGTGACCATCGTGTACGGCGCGAGAACCGTGGCCGACCTGGTTTACAAAAACGAGCTGGACGAGTGGAAAAAGCGTGACGACGTACGGCTCGTGCTCACGGTCGATCCGGGAGGTGAAACGCCGGACTGGCAGGATCACGTCGGCTTCGTGCCTACTGTGCTGGAGCAAGCCGCCCCGTCGCCGGAGAACACCATCGCCGTGCTCTGCGGCCCGCCGATCATGATCAAGTTCACTCTGGCAGCGCTCGAAAAACTCGGATTCACGGCGGAGAACGTCTATACGACGCTCGAAAACCGCATGAAATGCGGCGTCGGCAAATGCGGCCGCTGCAACGTGGGGTCGGTGTACATCTGCAAAGAAGGCCCGGTCTTCACCGCCGCCGAAGTACAAGCCATGCCGCAGGCGGATTTGTAACGAATTGTGACGATTACATTGTAGGGGCGGGTTTCACACCCGCCCCTACAATGGTGGAACACAAAAAGGGAGCCTCGCCGCTCCCTTTTGTCATTCCCGGCGACACCGCCAGATTGTCCACATCGTCCATTGCGTCCACATCGTCCACGAAACGCCACGCCACACGCAAAAAGGGCGGGCATAAAATCCGTCCCTGCAAGAACCCACCCATTGCATTCAATGGCTTTTGCAAAAATCGAGCACTCTTTTGAGTTGCGGTCGCAAGGAGGAAAAATCAATCTCCATTGTTTTTCCTTTTCCCTTGAAAAGCAATGGCATCAGAAACATACCGTGGAAGTTGAAACCATCATCCGCCGTATCGTTAACCGTCAGGGATACGTATTCGCAGTTGACATCTGAAACAAAACGATCCAGTTTTCTGTCGAGCGGCTGTGCTGCTCCTTTTGAATACACGTCGATTTTGAGTAGTTCACGATCAAGATATTCCCCAAAAGCAATTGCCGTAGGAATAAACCGTGGATTGAGCAATGGATATTGCAAATGTTTCACCGGATAGGCCCGAATGGTATGCTCTCTGCCGATCTTTCTGGTAAGCTTGAATCCAAGGTCATGCATGACATCCCACAACTGATGCAGCGCCAGATGCATGGCGTCAGAGCCTCCGGTATAAAGGCTCCCGCTGGCACCGGCAATCATTCGGCCAATCATGCCGTTGGTACGCATGGCTGTCCGGAAGTCAGACAGAATTCTGTCGGCCAGACTGTTTTTTCTAGCAGCTGAAGAAAAAACGGAAGCAAAATCCTGCCATAAAAAATGGTCGGCATGTTCAGGGCAGAGATATCTTGTCAGAGTTTTCAGCTCCGGGCAATCATGCTGAATATTGGAAACAAACAAAAGATGAGCCTTTTTCTCCTGCGTCACAAGCAGCGAATGTCGCCGCATCTGCTCAAGACTGAGCGGTGATTCGAGTTTGTTCTCGAAATAGAGTGAATAGCGATCTGTCGTTATCATCAAATCAGGACGTGAGTGCATGTGATTTGCAAGGTATTCCTGTCCGACAAATTCACATTGCATGAAGTTGCCGAAATATTCCGGATTACGACCTGACAACAGGGCAACTCGCTGCAGAAAACGCTTTGCTGTGGCTGGAAACAGGTTCAGAACATACGCCAGCGATAATGAAAAGAAATCTTCCGGGCAACTGGTCTGCTGACGAAACAGATTCGGCTTCATAATCAGGGGTTTTGCAATTCAAGTCGTTGTGCCGCACTCCGCCCATTGCCGGTCAGCGCTGGTGTAGCTGATGAAAAAATCCTTTTGATCCTGAGCCATGCAACGAGGGGAAAAAGTTACGAGGCCACGCTTTCAGCAAGATAGCGGGTTTTTGCGGTAGCGCAAAGAGTGACGCGGCTACCCGTTGTGGACGCCGTGGACCTGGTGGACGTTGTGGACAATCGGACGGACAGGAAAGGCAAGCCATCGACGGTATTTGTTTTGGGACATTCCCGATTCATAATTCAGAATTCATAATTCAGAATTCTTATTTTCTGGCACTTTACAACTCACTGAACTCTTTGGATACGCGCATGAAACTTATCGTCGGCCTTGGCAATCCGGAACTGCGACACGCGGCAACGAGGCACAATATCGGCTTCGATGTTATCGACCACCTTGCGGGAAGCTCGTCGTTTTCGTCGGGCAAGGGCAATTACCGCTACGCAAAAATTCCTGCGCCGGGCGGGCCGCTGATTCTCGTCAAGCCGATGACCTACATGAATCTGTCGGGCCATGCCGTGGTGGCGGCAATGAACTTCTGGAAAATCGAGCGGGAAGAGTTGCTGGTGATCTGTGACGATGTGAACATCCCGCTCGGCACCGTGCGGATGCGCGCAAAAGGCTCGGCAGGCGGCCAGAACGGGCTGAAGCACATCATCCAGAGCCTCGGCAGCGAGGAGTTCGCGCGGCTGCGCGTCGGGATTGGCGTCGAGCCACTGCCGTTATCGTTTTCATCGTTCGTGCTGTCGAAGTTCAGCGCGGAGGAACGGAAATGTATCGACAAAGTGATTCCCGTCTGCGCCGACGCGGTGCTCGACTTCGCCTCGTTTGGCATCGAACACGCGATGACCCGTTTTAACGGTACGGTCTGTTAAACGGCGGCGAGCTGAGGCATGGCGTCAACGTTCTCGGAAACGACCCTGGCGCTGATGTTGCGCAGGAACTTGATGGCGCGCGCGTTGAACTCGTGAGGCTGATCGATGTTGCAGACGTGGCCTGAATTGCTGATCACCTGAAGGTAGGAGTTGGTGTGGCGGTTGACGATATACTCGACCGCCGGAAGAAACATGTAATCCTCATCGCCCATAAGGTAGAGCGTCGGTATACCGGTATCCTTCTCTTCGAAATATTTGAGTAGAGGATTGAGCTCGTAAGTCAGCGTGAACCAGCGCATGAACTCCTTCTGCGCCACCTTCTTGGCTTCGTTCACGAACATGATGCGCGATTTGCGGTGCCGCGCCTTTGGCATGATGATCCAGGCGAAGAAGGTATAGAGCCACATGTAGGGCACCATGCGCTTGAAGAAATTGCCGATAGCCACCAGCACCTGCGCCCGCACGTTGAGGCGGATGATCGCGCCGCCCATCACCATCGACTGCACCCGTTCCGGAGCAAGTTCGCTGAGATTCCTGATGAGAATGGTACCGAGCGAGATGCCGATGAAGTGAGCGCGCTCGATTTGCAGGGCATCAAGCACCTCGATGACGTCGCGGGTAATGACTTCGAAGTTGTAATGTCGCACCTCTTTCGAGGTCGTGATATGCTTGGATCGGCCATGCCCGCGGAGATCGACCAGCAGGACATTGAAATGTTTGACGAACTCCTTGATCTGGAGGAACCAGATCGACGAGCTGCCTCCAGCGCCATGCACGAACACTACCCACGGGGCGTCTTCGGCAATCACATGTGTTTTGTAATGGAGCATGGCAAGGTAACGGATAAGGAACAGTGACGAGGGCAGAACCGGTAAAAATGATCGAAAGAGCCGAAAGCCGCCCTGAATATACAACAATTAGAGAGAAGAAACCCGCTACGTCCGTAAAAGTTCACCTGTTTTCCCTGAAGACCCTCACGCACTCGAAAAGAGCCACCCCCGCCGCCACGGCTACGTTCAGCGAATGCTTCACGCCATACTGCGGAATTTCGATGACGCCATCGCAGTGGCCGAGCAGCGCGTCGCCGATCCCCTCAACCTCGTTGCCAACGATCAGCGCCAGCGGAAAATCGTCCGCCGTCAGCGAACTGTAGCTTCGGCTGTTCTCGGCGATTTCAAGTCCGAAAATCTTTTTGTTCTCCCCTTTCAGCACTGTGATGGCCTCGACCGGATCGGCGAAGTGTCGCCAGGGCACTGTCTCCTGCGCGCCAAGCGCGGTCTTGTCTATCTCCTTGCGGGGCGGCGTAGCGGTGTAGCCGGTGATGACGATCTCCTCGATGCCCGCCGCGTCGGCTGTCCGGAACATCGCGCCGACGTTCCACATGCTGCGGATGTTGTGCAGTATGAGCGTCACCGGATGGCGCGCCGAAGTCATGTAGGCGTCGGGCGTCAGCCGCCCCATCTCGTCGCCCGCCAACTGCCTGAAAACCGCCATATCAGAGAGTTTTCAGTAGCTCCAGCAGGCGGTCGTTCTCCTCCTTGAGACCGACGTTGAAGCGGAGGCAGTTTTCCATGAGCGGATAGCCGGAGACGTTGCGCACCAGCACTCCGGCGTCTTTGAGTTTTCTGAACACCTCGTTGGCGTTCGGAACGCGGATGATGAGGAAGTTGGTGTCGCTCTCGAAGGTATGGACGCCAGGAATTCCTGCCAGCTCCGCCTCGATGCGCTCGCGCTCGCCGAGGATGTACTTCACAGCGTCGGTCACGAGCGAGTAGTTTTCGAGCACAGCCATGAGAGTGATTTCCGCCAGGCGGCTCGACGCGAAGGGAATCTTAGGCTTGGAGATTTCCGCCAACAGCGAGGGACAGGCAATCGCGAAGCCGATGCGCATTCCGGCGAGAGCCAGCGCCTTAGACATAGTGCGCAGCACGACCACGTTCGGATAGCGGTCGATCAGGTCGAGCGCCGAACGCTCACGCGAAAACTCGATATAGGCTTCATCCACCAGCACGATGGCGTCGGCAGCATCGACGATGCGCTCGATTTCGTCGTGCGACAGCGACTTGCTGGTCGGATTGTTCGGCGTGGAGAGCACGATGAAATCGACCTTTTCGCGCTGAGCGGCCTCAATGATCGCCTCGACGTCGAACGAAAGGTCGGGATGCGTCAGCACCTCGACCACCTCGGCCTGCTGAAGACGGGCGAGCTTGTCGTAGAGCGAGAACGAGGGTTCGGGAATGAGCACCTTGCGGCCAGCGCCGAGGCACGCCATGAAGATGGTGTAGAGCATCTCGTTCGAGCCGTTGCTCATGATCACCGACTCCGGCGACACGCCGAGAAACGACGCATACGCAGCCATGCCGCGATAGGGCAGAATGTCGGGGTAGCGGTTCCAGGGCTCCTGGCGAAAACGGTCGAGAATCTCATCCTTGAGCCATCCGGGCAGATCGAAGGGGTTCTCGTTCTGGTTCAGCTTGACCTCGGCCTCCTGGCCACCCTCGACTTTATAGGTCTCGACCTGCTCCAGGGCAGGGTTGAGCATGGCCCGGAATTCTCTTTTCATGATGCCTGATTTAACGGTTTTCGACGTCATATAAATGGGTGCCAGTAGAACCACTGGCTTTGACACCATCCAAGAAACGATTTTTTGCATTTTTCGTAAAAAAAAACTGGACAGGGAATTTTTTTTAACTACATTAAAACAGGACAAAATTTATCCCCTTTATCCAAACAACAAGGAGCTACCATGATAGAGATAAAGAAAACCCCGCTGGACGTGATCGACGACATATACAGCCTTGCCTACTGGATGACCGGCAGCGAAAAGGCATCGAGCGATCTTGTGAGCACCACCTGCCTGAACGCCAATCTGCAAGCGCCAGAAACTGAAGTGCTCAAAACTTTCCGCGAATGCTATCTTGATGCATATGGTCAGCATGCGGATCTCGACATGCATGAAACCTCCTGTCACAACGGAGGACTGATCGAGTCCCTGAAGCAGTGGGCAGCCGATATAAAACTTTCGGTGCTCCTGTCCGAGCTGACCGGCATGAGGCACGCGCAGATTTCCGACATCATCGGCAAACCGGTCGAAACGGTCAGGCTCTGGCTCTTCTGGGGCCGCAAGTTCTTCGCACACGACAATCTCATGAGAGCGTCCGCCTGACATTTCTCTTCATACTCCTCGGTAAAGGGCCAGTCCGCACACGGACTGGCCTTTTGCTTTTCCCCGCAGGTAGACGTATATTTTTTGGCCTGTCAACCATTTGACCTTTTTACATGATCATCATTACCGGCGGCGCAGGGTTCATCGGCAGCGCCATGCTCTGGGAACTCAACCGCAACGGCGCCGATGAGGTGCTCGTCGTCGATGACCTCGGCAAAGCCTCCGAGGAAAAATGGCTCAATCTCAGGGGCCTCCGCTACGCCGACTTCATCCACAAGAATGACCTCCCCGCGCTACTCGAACATGACCGGCTTCCACAGATCGATGCTGTGATCCACATGGGGGCCATCAGCTCCACCACCGAACAGGACGCCAACCTCCTTCTGCGCAACAACTACGAATACTCCAAGATGCTCGCCATGTGGTGCGCCAGAAAGGAGACGCGCTTCATCTACGCCTCCAGCGCGGCCACCTTCGGCGACGGCTCCGAGGGGTATAGCGACGGCATCGAGGCGCTCGACCGGCTCAGGCCGCTGAACATGTACGGCTACTCGAAACACCTCTTCGACTGCTGGATGCTGCGCAACGGCCTCCTCGACAAAGCAGCAGGCCTCAAGTTCTTCAACGTTTACGGCCCGAACGAGTATCACAAGGAGGAGATGACCAGCGTCGTTTTCAAGGCGTTCCACCAGATTGGCGACAACGGCTTGGTGCGGCTCTTCCGATCGCACAATCCGGAGTACGCCGATGGGGAGCAGATGCGCGACTTCGTCTACGTGAAGGATTGCACGCGAATCATGCAATGGCTGCTCGAAACCCCGTCGGCAAAGGGCCTCTTCAACATCGGCACGGGCCAGGCGCGCAGCTTCAGGGAGCTGGTGACGGCGACCTTCGACGCGATGGAACGGCCTGTCAGCATAGAGTTTATCGATATGCCCGAAACGATTCGGGACAAATACCAGTATTATACCTGTGCGGAGTGCGACCATCTCAGACAGGCGGGCTACACCGGGCGGATGACGCCGCTTGAAGAGGGAGTGAGGGACTACGTGCAGAACTACCTGAGCAAACCGGCTCCGCATCTCGATACGTCGGCGCTTTGACAGCAATATCAAACAAGGAAACAACCTTTGACTGAAAAAACGATCGAATTCGAAGGGATCGAACCCGTCATCATTTTCGGACCTTACGACAGCTATCTGAAAAAAGTCCGTGAAGCCTTCCCCGACATTCGCATCAACGCACGCGGCGCGAAAATCACGATCGGCGGCGACGAACCCGATCTGACCGCCATCGAAAAGATTTTCAGGGAGATGATCTTCCTGGCCGACCAGCACGGCGAAGTGCTCGAAAACGATGTCAACGCCCTCGTCAGTCTGGCGCTCTCGCCGGTCTCCCGCCCTTCACTCACCCAGGCCGGTGATAAAGACGTGATCGTCGAGACGAAGGATTACGTCGTCAAAGCCAAAACCGACGGCCAGCGACGCATGGTCGCTGAAGCGCGAACCAACGACATCCTTTTCGCCATCGGCCCGGCGGGCACAGGCAAGACCTACACGGCGGTGGCCATCGCGGTAGCCGCGTGGAAGGCAAAGACCATCAAGCGCATCGTGCTGGCCCGCCCGGCAGTCGAGGCGGGTGAAAGCCTCGGCTTCCTGCCCGGCGACCTCGCCCAAAAGATCGACCCCTACCTCCGCCCACTCTACGACGCGCTCCAGGACATGCTCACCGCCGAAAAGCTCAAGTTCCTCACCGAGCGCCGTGTCATCGAAATCGTGCCGCTCGCCTACATGCGCGGACGCACGCTGAACAACTCCTTCATCATCCTCGACGAAGCCCAGAACGCCTCGAGCAAGCAGATGATGATGTGCCTGACCAGGCTCGGCGTCAACTCCAAGGCTATCATCACGGGTGATGTAACGCAGGTCGATCTGCCGAAGGAGATGGAGTCGGGACTGATGAACGCCCAGAAAATACTCAAGGGGATCAAGGGAATCAGTTTCGTTTTTCTCGACAAGTCAGATGTGGTTCGCCATCGACTCGTCAAGGACATCATCAACGCCTACGAACACCACGAAGAGGGCCACCGGCATGGCACTTTGAAATCAGAGGAACTTTGATTTCAAAGCTCAGGTTTTAACAGAGGCAGAGTCGCGCCTCCTCATGGATCGATCTTTTTCACGATGATCAAACGGGACACCGGCTCTCATGCATTAGTGAAAGCCTCTGTACATAAAAACCTCAGATACCATGGCACACCGTATTACCGATGAATGCACCTACTGTGCAGCCTGCGAGCCGGAATGTCCGGTCAGCGCGATCTCCGCAGGCGATTCTATTTACGTGATCGACGAGAATGTATGCGTGGATTGTGTTGGCTATCACGACGAGCCCGCCTGTGTGGCCGTCTGCCCGGTTGACTGTATTTTCAAGGTATAACCACCTCTCACCGAGGCCCGCCGTTCAGAGCAACAGCAATTTTGTACGGCGGGCCTGATCCGCGACATCTGCTCCCCATGCCCTTTATTCGTGTAATCATCACTTTTTTGTTTTCAGGCCTGTAAAAAAGCTTATATTAGGCCAATTGATTGAAATTGTTCTTTTTTTCTCATAACTATCAAAGCACGTCGTCAATATGGCACTGTATATCACCGAAGAATGCACCTACTGCGGTGCTTGCGAACCCGAATGCCCGACCAACGCTATCTCCGCAGGCAGCGAGATCTACGTTATCGATGCCGCATCCTGCAACGAGTGCGCCGGTTTTGCTGATGCTCCCGCTTGCGTTGCAGTCTGCCCCGCAGAGTGCATCGTTCAGGGTTGATTCAGACTCCCTGTTTTTTTCAGATAAAAAAGAGGCCCATTCAACAGGCCTCTTTTTTTGTTTGTGGCGAGACAGAACCAAGTCTTTACAGGTATTCCTCTTAC
>CAYZCF010000060.1:7573-13923 GCA_964476855.1 uncultured Chlorobiaceae bacterium | reverse complement strand
GAGTCGTTGACGTTGATGGCCGGGAAGAGCAGTTCGCCCGTCTCCATCATCTGGTAGAGGCGATGCACGCCGGTGGTGGTCTCCTCGGAGACGCCCTTCATGTCGGCGGCAACCTTGTGCCAGCGCTGGGTGTCTTCGGCGAAGACCTCCTTGAGCTGCTGGAAGAGCGCCTTCTCTTCGGCATTGCCGGGCACTTTGTCGAGCATCGAGGGATCGTTCTCGATCTTGTAGCCGAGGTGGATCATCAGGGTCGCGTCGCCGCCGTCATCGACGATGAGGTTCGGGCCGAGGCCGCCTTCGAACTCGAGAATCTGACGGGTGCACCACCAGTACTCGTCGAGGGTCTCGCCCTTCCATGCGAACACCGGAACACCGGCGGCGGCAATGGCGGCAGCGGCGTGATCCTGCGTCGAGAAGATGTTGCAGCTCGCCCAGCGCACGTCCGCGCCGAGTTCGACGAGCGTCTCGATCAGCACGGCGGTCTGGATAGTCATGTGCAGGGAACCGGCGATGCGGGCACCCGCGAGCGGCTTCTTGCCTTCGTATTTTTTGCGCGTAGCCATCAGGCCCGGCATCTCTTTTTCAGCGATTTCGATCTCTTTGCGGCCCCACTCGGCAAGCGAAATATCGGCCACCTTGTAAGCCAGCACTGCTGCTTCAGTTGTCATGATGTCTGTTGGTTTTGTGTCAGTTGGTTCGGAACAGGGGAAAGCCCCTGCAAAACGAATTCGCAGAGGCTTTCGAAGGAATATGGATCAGAGGCCGAAAGCGGCTTTCAGCTCGGCGACCTTCTCGGTTTTTTCCCACGGGAAGATGTCGCGACCGAAGTGGCCGTAAGCGGCGGAGTCGCGGTAGCACCAGCCGTGCGGACGGTCGAGGTTGAAGCGGCGGATGATGGCCAGCGGGCGAAGATCGAAGATCACCTCGGCCTTCTCCTGGATCTGGGCGTCGGACAGGCCATGCTTGCCAGTGCCGTGGGTGTTGATGTAGATCGAGACCGGACGGGCCACGCCGATGGCGTAGGAGACCTGCACGGTGCATTTTTCAGCCAGACCTGCGGCAACGATGTTCTTGGCGACGTGGCGAGCGGCATAAGCAGCGCTGCGGTCAACCTTCGACGGATCTTTGCCGGAGAATGCGCCACCGCCGTGCGGAGCTGCGCCGCCGTAGGTGTCGACGATGATCTTGCGGCCGGTCAAGCCGGTATCGCCGTGTGGGCCACCGATTTCAAAGCGGCCGGTCGGGTTGATGTGGAACTTGGTGTTCTCGTCGAGGAGGTTGGCGGGAATGACCTTGCGCACGACGTTCTCGATCACCTCTTTCTGGATGAGCGCCTGGAACTCGGCTTCGCTCATGCCAGCCGGTTCGGGATCGTGCTGTGTGGAGACGACCACGGCATCGACGCGGGCAACCTTCTCGTCAACATATTCGAGCGTCACCTGGCTCTTGGCGTCGGGGCGGAGGTAGGTCATGATCTGGCCAGCCTTGCGGATGTCGGCGAGCACTTTCACGAGCTGCTGGGCGAACTGGATGGCGGCGGGCATCAGCTCCGGGGTCTCGGTGCAGGCGTAGCCGAACATCATGCCCTGGTCGCCGGCGCCAACGCGGTCGAACTCGTCGGCGATCTCTTCCTTGCGATCGACGCCGCGGTTGATGTCGGGCGACTGCGAGTGCAGGGCGGAGAGGATGCCGCAGGAGTTTGCGTCGAACATGTATTCACCCTTGGTGTAACCGATCTCGGTGATGGTCTTGCGGGCGATGGTCTGGACGTCCACAATGCCTTTGGTGGTGACTTCACCGCCGACGATCACCTGTCCGGTGGTGACGAAGGTTTCGCAGGCGACGCGGGAGTTGGGATCCTGCTTGATGAACTCGTCGAGAATCGCATCGGAAATCTGGTCGGCTACCTTGTCCGGGTGGCATTCGGAAACGGATTCGGAGGTAAAGAAGTACCTGGTTTGTGACATGGTTTCCCTTTCGGTTTTTTGTTAATCGAACAGACAAGAACTGCGGACGTCTGGCGGAATTGCCGAAACGGTGTTCTCGTGAGGGTGAATGTCGTGGAGGGACAGACTGGACACGGGAAGCCTTTCGGCAAGCTCCGGGGACGAATCCCGCGCGCGAGCTTTTGGCACCGTGTCCATAGGTAATGGGGATGCCGGAAAATCAACGACAAATGTACGAATTGGTATGATGGTATGCAAAGGTTTTGTGCTCTTTTGGGGAAAAGCGGACGAGCTGGACTTGAAGGATGTTGTAATCGGAAGAGGGGCGGAAATGTTAGCGTGAAGTTTACAATTCGGGAGGGGGGAATGATTTAACTTCACGGGTGAATTTAGCGTTTTGCAAAACAACTGAAACGTTACCATGAGCTTCGGTCGTTCGTTCAGGAGGTCTGGCGCGGTTTTTGCGCTCTTCGTGCTGCTTCAGTTTCCGGCGTCGCTGAGTGCCGCGCCGTGGAAGTTCGGAGTGATGGGGGATACGCAGTGGACCTGCGCCGATCCGTCGGGGAAGAATCCCGGCACCGTGCCGGTTTCGATCATCGAACAGGTGAACCGGCAGTTTATCGACGCTGGCGTGAAGTTTGTCATCCAGGTCGGCGACCTGAGCGACGACGGCAAGGAGAGCTCCGAGGAGGTTCGCGTCGCGGCGGCCCGTCCGCTCATCGATGCCGGGATCGGATTTTTCGCCTTCCGGGGCAACCACGAGGCTCAAAAGAAAAACGAGAACGGCTATGGCGCGGCAGGCTTCCGTCAGCGCTACCGGCAGACCCGTGACGGCGGCTTCGTGACGCAGCAGGGAATGCGCTTCACGATTGGGTCGAATTTCAGCAGCCCGGTGAAGGTGAGCCGCGATCTCGACGGCCTCAGCTTTTCGTTCGATTGCGGCGAGGGCGAGGAGCGCGCACGGTTCGTGATCATCGACAACTGGCCGCTGCCGGGCCGGGTGGTCGCCAACTCCACGCACTATCCCTCCGGCTACACCATTGCCGACCAGCAACCGTGGATCGGCGAGCGGCTCGACCGGCGCAAGCGAAGGACGCCGCACGCCTTTGTGCTGTCGCATCAGCCGCTCATCGGCGCGGGGCATCAGGACACGCTCTTCAGCGGATACGCCAACGAGCATCCCGAGTGGCAAAACGCATTTTTCGCCAGTTTGCAGAATAATGACGTGAAGTATTTCATCTGCGGGCACGACCACATCCACCAGCGCTCGCTCCTCGCGAGTCCCGATGGCAAGTCGAAGGTCGAGCAACTCATCGCCCAATCGGTCAGCACCAAGTTCTACACGCCGAAAGTTCTCGACGACGCCAAATGGTTCGGTCAGAAAAGCCGGGAAATTTCGGTTTCACAGGAGCACCAGGCGGTCGGCTATTACATCTTTACCATCGACGGCCCGACCGTGACGGTCGATTACTATGCCGATGACCATGGCCACTGGCAGTCGGACGCGAATTATCCGCAAGGCGCGGGCCGAACGGATACCGGCGTGACGCCGCAGTTTCGCTTCGTCAAGAAGGAGCGCTGGAGCTACAGCCTGAACGGCAAGCAGTTCCTCGTTCCGCAGGGCGCGAGTTACACCGTGGTGAAGGATCGGTTCAAAGGCAACGAGGCGCGGATTCTCGAAGGTTTCAACGCGAGCACCTCCAGAGATGCTAGCCTCGACACCGCCGATGGCAAGGGGCGGCCTCTGACCAAGGTGGTCAATACCGGCTGGATTGTCGTCGAGCCATCGAAGCGTGGTGGCAGTGATCCGGCAAGCGACGTGTTCCTGCTCAGCGGCGTGGGCGAGCTGGGCGGCGACCACACGGATACCTTTGTGCTGTCGATGAACTACGATCCGCAACAGGTTCGCCCAGAAACGATTGCCAGCGGCGGGTTCGGCCTCGTCACGAGGGACGCCGCCGGACGGTGGGTCAACGCCGTCGATGCCAATGCTGGTGGCACGGCAACCTTTATCGACGGGCCGTGGAAAAACGGTTACGCTCTTGGTTCGCATGGCATCGACCGCAAGCAACACCGCGTCTGGGCGGTGCTGAATCATGACGGTGCGTTTGCCGTGGCGAGGTTTTTCTGAAAAAAAACTGAATATTAAAGTTTAAGCCTTGAACTTGTCAGAAGTGAAAGAATACAGGGTGGGCTGAACACCGGCGATGTCCGGCATCCGGATACAACCATGTTCCTGCAAACAACCAAAGTTCTCGTGCTCAACGCGAGTTACGAACCGCTGAGCATCTGCGACGCCCGTAACGCCGTGCTGCTGCTCTTTTGCGGCAAGGCGATGATGGTCGCCAGCCATCCGGAACACCGCATCCGCACGGTGACGGAGAGCTATCCGCTGCCGAGTATCGTCCGGTTGACCGTGTTTGTGCAGGTTGAGTACCGAAGCACCGCGTTGAGCAGGAAAAACCTTTTCAGGCGGGACGGGTTCAGGTGTCAGTATTGCGGAGGCAAAGAGGCCGAACTCACGCTCGATCACGTGATTCCCAAGTCGCGCGGCGGCGAGGAGAGCTGGGAGAACCTCGTCACTGCCTGCAAGCCCTGCAATTCGAAGAAAGGCAATCGCACACCAGCCGAAGCGGGCATGACCCTGCTGAAAAAGCCGTCCAGGCCGAGCCATATCACCCTCATGCGTCAGCACTACCTGCCGGTCTCCGACGAGTGGAAGCCTTACTTGTTCATGAGTTGATCGGCAAGCCATAGCCCACCGGTTATGCTCCAGATGTTCAGCCCATACGTATTTCCGAATAGTCGCCAATGTTCAGCTCGTGCCCCATCGCAGAAACGACGGCATTGTTGCCAACGATCGAGCGATCCAGCATGATGTCGCTGACCTGTGACTTGCGCCCGATGATGGAGTTCATGATAATGGAGTCCTTGACGACCACAGGTTCGGCAATCGTGGCGTTTGGTCCGATGATGGAGTTTGTAACGGTTGCGCTGTCAGCGATAAAGACTGGCGGATTGATGATGCAGCCTGGTAGTGATTTTTTCTGGGTATTTTTCTGTAAAAGAACTTCGTTCGTTGAGAGAAGCGTTTCGGGTTTGCCGCAATCGTACCATCCCTGCACCGGGAAGGTTGAAAAGGGTTCGCCGAGATCGATCATGTGCTGCAAGGCGTCAGTAAGCTGGAATTCGCCCTTGGTTCGGATATCGTTGTTGATGATGTAATCAATGCTGTTGAAAAGCGTGCCAGCCCTGTGCAGAAAATAGAGCCCGACGATTGCCAGATTGCTCACCGGCTGTTCCGGTTTTTCCACGAGCCGCACGATCCGGTCGTTCTCGCTGACCACAACTCCGAAACGCCTTGGATCTTCAACCTCTTTGACGCCGAGCGATGAAACGGAGCTGCCGAGCACAGGCATAAGATCGACATCGAAAATAGTGTCGCCGAGAATGATGAAGAGCGGTTCGTCATCCAGGACATTCGGCCTGCACATGTGGACGGCATGGGCCAGTCCGAGCTGGTCAGCCTGGGTGACAAAGGTCAGTTTGATAGAATAGTGTGAGGTGAGGTACTCCTCGATCTTGCTCCCCAGATACCCGACGATAATCACCGCCTCATCGATGCCCGATTCGATCAGTTTGTCCATGATATGGCCGATGATCGGCTTGCCTGCGACATTGAGCAATACTTTCGGCTGAGAAAAGGTATGAGGACGAAGACGGCTGCCGACTCCGGCAACGGGAATGATGGCTTTCATAGCAGGGGTCGCTTTTGATTGATTGAAGTATATGTGCCAATTTACTTCAATTACAGGAGATTATCATCATTCGTTAGTCAGTGAAAAACATCTTTCAGGTAATCGGTGAAATTGCGTTCCTGCGGATGGGGCAGCGTTTGCTGGCTCTTTGTACGGACAAAGATCATTGTGACATCATGGTGAAATAGTCATGGAAAAAATCTGAAATGCCTTATCTTTTGCACGGCGCTGTCTCATAACAATCGTTACGGGAGCAGTGGCTCATGTAAAATTTTATTTCTTCTGTTCAGGCAACCATGGTTAACGGAACGGTCAAGATATCGGAACAGTCAGGCGTGTTGCCTATTGCCGGCGACAGGATCGTGCTGATCACCGCCCGCGGTTCCGGGCGCTGGATTATCCCCAAAGGGTATATCGAGAAGGGCATGACGCCTGCCGAATCCGCGGCGAAAGAGGCGTGGGAGGAGGCGGGTATTATCGGAAGCGTTCGGCACGAAGAGATTGGCGCCTATTCGTACCGCCGTCCGTCGGTGGCGTGGTGCCCCCGTCCGTCGGCGGATTGGTGCCCCCGTCCGGTGGGGTCGTGCCGCCGTCCGTGGGGGGAGTCGTGCCGCCGTCCGTCGGTGGGGTGGTGCCTCCACCGACG
>CAYZCF010000060.1:0-7563 GCA_964476855.1 uncultured Chlorobiaceae bacterium | reverse complement strand
GTGGCGGGGTCTTTATAGATCCGCTTGGTCTTGCCGTCGGGCATCTTCTCGGTCAGGGTTTATCCGCTCGAAGTCGAATCGCTGCTTGAGCAGTGGGAGGAGATGCACATGCGCCAGCGTCGTCTGGTGACTCCATCGGAAGCTATAGAGATGATTTGCCAGAAGGAGCTCAGGAGTCTCGTAACCGATTATATCGTCAATCGTTTCGATCTCTGATCCATCGGTTTCCAGCTCTTTTTGCCGGGAGTTTTTCTGCGAAGAATTTCTGAAAATTTTGTTTGCTTATTTCTGCTCGTATCGTATATTATGAGCCTTCCGTTAAGACGGGGCATGGCGCAGCTGGTAGCGTGCCTGCTTTGGGAGCAGGAGGTCCCGAGTTCGAGTCTCGGTGCCCCGACCATGGAGAGCTGCGACAGGATTATGTGCCCGTAGCTCAATGGATAGAGCATCAGCCTTCTAAGCTGAGGGTTACAGGTTCGAGTCCTGTCGGGCATACAGGAAGAGGATTTTTCGCTTTTCATGGTGATTGTAGCTCAGGTGGTTAGAGCGCCAGGTTGTGGCCCTGGAGGTCGGGGGTTCGAGTCCCCTCATTCACCCCGGTTCTGAATGGGCTTCCGCGATTTCCGGGAGGCGTTTTTTGACTGATTGGCCCCATCGACTAGTGGTTAGGTCATCACCCTTTCAAGGTGGTAGCACGGGTTCGAATCCCGTTGGGGTCACACCATAGCTCCGATAAACTTCGCGGTTTTGAAGTGAGTTCAATATATACGCTGGTTATCAAGCTCTGTGCTGTTGCAGGTTCAGAGCTTTTTTTATTAGGTTGCGGCATCTCTGCATATTGCCGGTACTTCTCGGTCGCGCGGCCTGGCTGGCGCGCCATCGAATCGGTTTCGTACCGTTCCCGGCGATTTCCGGAGATGCTTTTCATGAATGCATCGCAGAATACCCGCCCATGAAAATCTCCGTCAACTGGCTCAAGGAGTTCATCCCCTCGCTTTCATCCGATAGCACCGGACTTGTCGATCATCTGACCTTTCTCGGTCTCGAAGTCGAAGAGGTCATCGAGCAGAAACTGCCCGACGAGAAGGTGGTCGTCGGCAAAATCGCCGAGGTCAGGCCCCATCCCAATGCCGACCGGCTGCGCATCTGCATGGTCGATACCGGCGAAGGCGAGCTTCGGCAGATCGTCTGCGGCGCACCGAACGTCGAGGCGGGCATGACGGTGCCGGTCGCCACCATCGGCGCGGAGCTGACCACCGTTTCCGGCGAAACTTTCACCATCAAGCCTGCGAAGATTCGCGGCGAGCACTCGTCGGGGATGATCTGCGCCGCCGACGAGCTTGGCCTGTCCGACGATCACGCCGGTGTGATGGTGCTCGACGAAGGGTGCGAGATCGGCAAACCGCTGGCCAACTACCTCGAAGCCGACACGGTGCTCGATATCGCCGTGACGCCGAACCGCCCCGACGCGCTGTCGCATCTCGGCGTGGCCCGCGAGCTGGCTGACTGCCACGAGATCGTCTATCCGCAAGCGCCGGTGATCGAGTTCACGCGCGGCGGCGGGCTGGTCGAGGTAAGGGACGAAGAGGCTTGCCCTTACTACTCGGCTACGATCATCAAAGGGGTGAAGGTCGGTCCGTCGCCACGCTGGCTTGCCCGTCGTCTCGAACAGATCGGTCTGCGTCCGAAGAACAACATCGTCGATATTACCAACTACATCCTCCATTCGTTCGGGCAGCCACTGCACGCATTCGACTATCACTTGCTTGCCGGAAGCCGCATCGTCGTGCGCAGCGATGTCGACAGTCGTTTCATGGCGCTCAATAATTTCGAGTACCAGCTCCAGCCTGGCATGGCGACGATCTGCGATTCGCGTGAACCGGTAGCCATCGGCGGCGTCATGGGTGGTCTCTATTCCGCCGTGACCGGCAAGACTACCGATATTCTGCTCGAAGCGGCCTATTTCAACCCGGCATCGATCAGGAAAACCGCCAAGCAGCTCCAGCTCTCTTCGGACTCTTCCTATCGCTTCGAGCGCGGCGTCGATCCGTGTAACGTGAAGCGCGCCGCAGAATACGCCATCGCGATGATTCTCGAAATCGCCGGTGGCAAAATCGATGCTACCGAAGCGTGGGGCAGCATGCCCACAGCGCAGAAAATCGTGTCACTCAGGCCCAAGCGAGCCAACGCCGTGCTTGGCAGCTCGATCACCGCCTCCCGGATGGTGCGCTTGCTGGAAAAAATCTGCATCAAGGCGGTCTCGCAAGGGGCCGTTTCGGACGATGCCGATCAGATCGCCTTTTCGGTGCCGTCGTTCAGGGTCGATATCGAACAGGAGATCGACCTGATCGAAGAGGTCGCACGCCTTTACGGTTACAACAACCTGGAGCCCGCCTCCGCGATGGTGTCGAGCTATCCGGTCAGCCGCAAGACGCCGGAATATTTTCCCGACTACCTGCGTAACATCATGATCGGCCTGAACTTCCGGGAGGCGCTCACCAATCCGCTGATCCGCAAAACCGAGGCCGACTGCTTCAGCGACATGCCGGTCAGCGCGCTCAATCCGATCAGCGAAGAGCTCGAAGTGCTTCGTCCGAACCTCGCCCCCTCGCTGCTCAAGGTCGCCGCGCACAACATGCGGCATGGCAATCGCGATCTTCGCCTCTTCGAGGTGGCGCACGGTTTTGAGACGCAGCCGGAGAGCGAGCGCCGAAGCGGGGAACCTCTTTCGGCATTTCTTGAAAAGGAGCTGCTCTCGATGGTGATAACCGGACGCCGTGAACCAAGAAGCTGGAACCGTCAGGACGAGAAGGTCGATTTTTACGATCTCCGAGGTGCAGTGGAGATGTTGCTTGAGAAGCTGAATTTACTTGAAAAATCAGCATTCAATATTTATAATGAGCGAACGATTGGTATTGAAATCACCTCGACGGAAAACGGAAAAACATCCGTTCTGAAGGCGGGCACGGTTCAGGAGGTCAGCAGGGAGGCGCTCGATGCTTTCGGTCTTGATCAGGATGTGTATCTGGCCGAGCTTGATGTCGTGGTGTTGGAGCGTTGTTTCGAGCCGGGCGTTACGTATGAGCCGCCTTCGAAGTTTCCCGTAGTCGAAAGAGACCTTTCATTCGCGCTTCCCCGTCACATACCGGCCCGTCGCCTGATCGATATCGCCCTTGCGAGCGATCCCCTGGTCAGGTCGGTTCGGATTTTCGATGTGTTCGACCGGGGTGAAGCCGGAGGAGACTCCTCGACGCGAAGTGTGGCAATATCGCTGGAGCTTGCTGACAGGTCGGGAACGATGACCGAAGAGGCGATCAGCGCGATCATCGCGAAGGTGAGTGACAATACCAGAAGTGAACTTGGTGCGGTAATTCGGCAAGTTTGATCCAGTCCGGTTTTATGGATGCAGCAAACGAGCATAATGATCAACAGTTGCTTGCGGGCCTCGAAGAGAATGTGGCGAGGCTTGTGGAGCAGCTCTCCGAATGCCGGAAAGAAAATGAGTTGTTGAAATCTGAGGTTTCAAGCCTCCAGAACATATTGCGGTCATTCAAGTTGCCGGGTACCGAAGGGCCGGGGGTCACGGTGCCGGGAACTTCCAGCGATGGGTTTCCCTACGCCGACAAGCTCCAGATCAAACAGAAGCTGGTGATGATCCTGCAAAAAATCGAGAGGGAACTGAGGGGAGAGAAAGCCGGATTTTAATGTCCATGGAAAAGATCAACGTCAATGTGTATGGCGACAACTACCCTTTGCGGGTAGAGAACAGTGAACTGACCGGAAAGGCGGCTAAAGAGGTCGATGGCGTCATGAGGCGCTTCGCCGCGAAGGCGCCGGATCTGGAGGCAAAAAAGCTGGCCGTTTTGGCTGCTGTGCAGTTTGCTGAAAAAAAGAACGAACTGGAGGAGGAGTTGTCGCAGCTCAGGCAGAAAATGGCTCATATCAATGAATTTATCGAGCAGAATTTGCACTAAAGCGTTACATTGAAAGCAGACGAAATATCCGCACCACGACGAGAGGTGTTTTGTAAGTAAAAGAACTAACAGGATAGAACAGGGAGCCAAACTCTTCATTTTGATTGCAGGCCTTGCTGCCGGGTGGTAAAAACCTCCGGCATCGGTGTTTTTCGAAGCGCCGCATTGGAAGCAAAAAACCTGAAGGAAGCCCCCACCGTTATCACACGGGTTCTTGAATCTTACACATCTCTTGGGGGTGCGGGTTTTTTTTGTTCAATTTTGAAGATCCGGCCTTGTTTGGCTGGTTGAAAAAGGAGGTTTGTTAATGGGGATCGTCATAAATCTGTTTCTCATTATTGCGGCATCCGTCATCTTTTTTGCGGTTGGATTTTACATCGGCCGGATTTTTCTGGAGCGTATCGGCACCACCAAGGTGCTCGAAGCAGAGGAACGTGCCGTTCAGGTTGTCCAGGAGGCCCAGAAGGAGGCCAACGACTACAAGGAGCTGAAGGTCAACGAGGTGAACCAGGAGTGGAAAAAGCGTAAGAGGGAGTTTGACAGCGAAGTAACCATCAAGAACAACAAGTTCGCACAGCTCCAGAAGCAGATTCGCCAGAAAGAGGTGACCCTCGGCAACCAGATGCGGGATGTCAAGGAGACCGAAAAGAAGCTTCAGGATCAGAAGGAGGAGCTGAAGCATCTTACCGAAAATGTGCAAAACCGCTCCGCCGAGCTCGAAAAGATCATCTTCGAGCAGAACCAGCGGCTGGAGAGCATCTCGAACCTGACCGCCGAAGAGGCCCGTCAGATGCTCATCGACAACATGATCACGAAGGCCAGGGAAGAGGCGACCGAGACTGTCCACCAGATTCACGAAGAGGCCTCGCAGAAAGCCGACAAGATCGCCGAGAAGATCATGCTCACGGCCATCCAGCGCATCTCTTTCGAGCAGGCTACCGAGAGCGCCCTGTCGGTGGTGCATATCCAGAGCGACGAACTGAAGGGGCGCATCATCGGGCGTGAAGGTCGCAACATCAAGGCTTTCGAGAACGCGACTGGCGTGGACATCATCGTTGACGACACTCCCGAGGTGGTCATTCTCTCCTGTTTCGATCCGCTCCGTCGCGAGATGGCCAAGCTCACCCTGCAAAAGCTTCTCGTTGACGGCATCATCCATCCGGTGGCTATCGAAAAGGCGTATCAGGATGCGAAGAAGGAGATCGAGGATGTCATCATGTCCTCCGGCGAAGAGGCGATCTCTTCGCTTCAGATTCCCGACATGCCAGCCGAAATCGTCGGCATGATCGGCAAGATGCGTTTCCATACCGTTTACGGCCAGAACCTCCTGCAGCACAGCCGCGAGGTGGCCATGCTGGCCGGGTTGATGGCCGCCGAGCTGAAGCTCGACGCCAAGCAGGCCAAGCGTGCCGGTCTGTTGCACGACATCGGGCTGGTGCTTCCCGAGACCGACATGCCTCACGCGCTGGCGGGCATGGAGTTTCTCAAGAAATTCAACATGTCGCCGGTGGTGCTCAACGCGATTGGCGCTCATCACGGCGAGCTCGAAAAGGCGTCGCCCATCGCCGATCTGGTCGATGCGGCCAACGTCGTATCGCTGTCGAGGCCCGGCGCACGCGGCGCGGTCACGGCGGAAGGCAACGTCAAGCGCCTCGAAAGCCTCGAAGAGATCGCCAAGACCTTCCCCGGCGTGCTCAAGACTTACGCCCTGCAGGCGGGTCGCGAGATCAGGGTGATTGTCGAGGGCGACAACGTCAGCGACTCGCAGGCCGACGTGCTCGCTCACGACATTGCCAGCAAGATCGAGTCGGAGGCGCAATACCCCGGCCAGATCAAGGTGACCATCCTGCGCGAAAAACGCTCCGTCGCCTTCGCGAAATAAGATTGATCAGTCGGATACTACCGATCAAAAAAGAACAAAAAGGCTGCCTTCGGGAAATCCGGGGCAGCCTTTTTTATGCGCGAGACCCGCGCCCTTAAATCACGCCTTTGGTCGATTTGATCTCCGCGCCATCGATTTTCACGGCTTGTTTCATCGCGTAGGCGAGCGACTTGAAGAGCGCCTCGATCATGTGGTGCGTGTTCCGCCCCTCCAGCACCGCGAGGTGCAGGTTCGCGTTCATCGTTCGCGAGAGCGACACGAAGAAGTGCTCCACCATTTCGGTCGAAAGACCCTGAATCACCGGGCGCTGAAACTCCGCCCTGAAGACGCAGTAACTCCGCCCGCCGAGATCGATCGAGCACTGCGCCAGCGCTTCGTCCATCGGGATGATCGCCCAGCCGTAGCGTCCGATGCCTTTCTTGTCGCCCAGTGCCTCTACGATAGCCTTGCCGAGCACGAGCGCCACGTCCTCGACGGTGTGGTGGTCGTCCACCTCAAGATCGCCAGTGCATCGCAATTGTACGTCGATGCCGGAGTGGCGGCTGAAGCTGGTCAGCATGTGATCGAGAAACACCACGCCGGTCTCGATGGAGGACGCTCCCGATCCGTCGAGGTTGATGGTGGCGGAGATGTCCGTTTCAGCGGTTTTGCGGCTGTGCGAAGCGATGCGCGGGTTCATGGATGTCGAGTCTGTCATGAAAGATGTTATCTGAAAAGTTTGTTGACGAGGCCGATGACGATGCTCAGAATGATCGAGAGTACGATGGAGCTGCCGAGCGGAAAATAGAGCCGGAAGTTCTCTTTTTCGATATTGATGTCGAATGGCAGGTGGCCGAACCAGCCAAACCAGCCGTTCGAGCCCGATTTCTGGGCCAGCACGACAACCAGACCGATAGTGGCGATCGATGCGCCAAGAAAAATGAGCATTTTTCCAATTCCTGAAAACGGGTCTTGCATATTGTGAAAAAGTTGCTAAATTAAGCCCACGTTGTTAAAAGATACGATAGTAAACGGGAATTTCATCAGATAGCTGGTCATGCTCAACGGTTTCATCGTCATCCTCGCCATGCTTGCAGCACTGCTTCTGATCGTTGCGGTGATGTTGCAAAGCCCCAAGGCGGGCAGCGGTCTGACCGGCGGGATTTCGAGCCTCGGCACTGTTCAGACCCTCGGCGTCAGGCGTACAGGTGATTTCCTGAGCAAGACGTCGGCGATTCTGGCTGGCTTGGTCATGGTTCTTTGTTTCATTGCACAGTTCACGCTTCCGACCCGTCACCAAGAGGGCGCAGGCAGCAGCATCCTGCAGAAGAGCGCTCCGGCGTCGCTTCCCGCAGGCAACCTCCCGCAGTCGCTTCCGACCGGCAACATTCAGCCTGCGGCAGCTCCAGCGGAACAACCGGCAGCACCGGCAAAATAAGATTTGCACTCGTAGCTCAGTTGGTAGAGCAACTGACTCTTAATCAGTGGGTCCAAGGTTCGAGTCCTTGCGAGTGCACCATAGAAAACCTTAATTCTCAATGCCTTGGAAATGGTTCAGAGAGTTAAGGTTTTTTCATTTGTATTTTTTTATCCTCATTACATATCAATTCTCAGATTCACCCTAAAGGATTTTTCTTTCTATTGACATAGATTCTGCAAACTAAAGCGTGTACATGGTCATAGATTCCTTTCATGTGTCATGTATCAAGGGGCAACACTAACGGCCAT
>CAYZCF010000059.1:0-14042 GCA_964476855.1 uncultured Chlorobiaceae bacterium | reverse complement strand
GAACACCTCCTGCATCACGCGCCGCGCTTCGGGGTTGCCCTCGCGGCTGACCACGCGCCCGTAAGCGTTGACGACGCCACTGCGCCCCTCTTCGAGCATCTCGACCACCTTGAGGATGCCGTCGAGCAGATCGACCGACTCAACCCAACAGGCACGACCGGCACGCCGAACTCCGCCGCGACCGGTTCGTACTCCTCGTACCCCATGATGGCGCAGACGTGCCCGGCGGCGAGGAACCCCTGCACCCGGTTGCCGGGCGAGGAGAGAATCGCCCGCATCGCCGGAGGCACCATCACCTGGCTCACCAGCTCGCTGAAATTCGAGAGACCCTCACGCGCCGCCTGCCGTACGGCCATCGCGTTGGCCGGAGCCGTGGTCTCGAAGCCGACGGCGAGGAACACCACCTCTTTATCGGGATTGTCACGCGCGATCTGCAACGCTTCAAGCGGCGAAAAGACGATGCGCACATCCGCCCCCTCGCTCCGCGCCATGAACAGGTCTTTCTCGGTGCCGGGTACGCGAAGCATGTCGCCGAAACTCGTGAGAATCACCCCCGGCATGGCGGCAATAGCGAGCGCCCGCTCGATGGTTTCCAGCGGTGTGACGCACACCGGACACCCCGGCCCATGTACGAGCTGCACGTTCGGCGGCAGAAGCTGGTCGATACCGTTACGCATGATCGAGTGGGTCTGCCCGCCGCAAATCTCCATGATCGTCCACTCCCACCGCGCCACCTGCCGGATGCGCTCAAGCAAAGCACGGGCGCGAGCCGGGTCGCGGTATTCGTCGATAAATTTCATAGTCTAATGAGAGTGAATGAACCAGCACTGAAAGCCGTTTCTCGTCTTTCATTCATAATTCATCATTTATAATTCATAATTCGTCTCTGGCGCTCCTGGCTGTTCGCCAGAGACGTCAAACGCGCCGCTTTTGATGAGCTCATCCCAGAGCTTCAGGCTCTCGGCAGCCTCCTCCTCGTCGATGATCTTCAGCGCGAAACCGGCGTGGACAATGGTGTACTGCCCGATGGCGATCTCCGGCACATATTCGAGGCACGCTTTGGTGAGAGCGCCGCTAATATCCACCGTGCCCATCTTCAGGCCGTTCTCTTCGCGGATTTCTATGACTTTTCCGGGTATGGCGAGGCACATGGTTCAGTTGAAAATTTGTGGTTTAGAGGCAAGTTCGCTGGTCTGTTGGAAAAGTGGACTTGGTGGACGTTGTGGACTTTGTGGACAATGTAAGAAGAAGCGGGGAAAGGTTTTTCATCATTGGAGTTCTGTCCACGGCGTCCACCAAGTCCACAACGTCCATGTCAGTCCACTGCATCAACGCCCCGGTAGTTTCCTCGCAAAAACTCCCGCCCGATCGCGGCCTGGCCGAGGCTTATGCCGCCGTCGTTGGTGGGGACTTGCTCGTGCATGAGCACTTTGTAGCCGTTGCTTTCGAGGTTGTGGGCGAGAGCTTCGGTGAGGAGCTGGTTCTGGAAGACGCCGCCGCTGAGGGCTACGGTTTTCAGGCCGGTTTCGTGACTGGCCATGCTTGCAACCTCTGCGAGCATTCCGACGAGCGTGCGGTGGAAGCGTTGGGCGACCTCCCCGGCTCCTGCGCCTGCGCGGACGGCGGCGGCGATTTCGCGGAGCATGGGCGAGATGAGCATCAGCCAGCGCCCGTGCCGCCGCTCGAAGCCGAAGCTGTAGCCCGCGTCGGCCAGCCGTCCGCCCGCCGCCTGCATCAGCTCAATGGCCGCCTGACCTTCGTAATGCGCTTCGTGACGCAAGCCGCAGATGGAGGCCACGGCGTCGAAAAGGCGTCCGCAGCCGGAGCTTTCCGCAGTACCAACTCCTTTGTCGAGCAGTTCGAGTACCTGCGCTGCCTGCGGCTGGCGGAAGCACTCCAGCCCCTCCGGCGACACGCCGCTCCGGTGGAGCCAGCCGAGCGCCGTGCGCCACACCTGCCGCACCGCCGCGTCGCCGCCGGGCAGCGACATCGGCTCCAGCGAGGCGAAGCGGACGGCTCCGGCGGCCTCGCCGACGAGCACTTCGCCGCCCCATGCGGTGCCGTCGGTGCCGTAGCCAACGCCGTCGAGCATGAGGCCGATGGCCGGACCACCGAAGCGATGTTCGGCGAGGCACGAGGCGAGATGCGCGTGGTGATGCTGCACACCGAGCGTCGGCTTGCTTTGCTCCTGCGCCCAGCGGGTGGTCATGTAGGCGGGGTGGAGGTCATGAACGAGCAGCTCCGCCACCGCGCTGAAAATACGCTGCATGTGCGCAGCCACCTCGTCGAAGTGGCGATACGCTTCGTAATTTTTCATGTCGCCGATGTGCTGGCTCATGAACGCCTCGCTGCCCTTCACGAGGCAGAGCGCGTTCTTCAGCTCGCCGCCCGTACCGAGCACCGGCGGGCCGCTCTCGGCAAGCCTGATCGGCGCGGGCGCGTAGCCACGACTGCGGCGCACCATGCGTACTTTTCTGGCGAAATGGACAACCACCGAGTCGTCGCAACGCCGGGCGATGGGGCGGTCGTGCATGAGGAACGCATCGGCGATGCCCGCGAGCCGTTCGAGCGCCTCGGCGTTGTCGGCGACGAGCGGCTCCTCGCTGAAGTTGGCGCTCGTCATCACGAGCACCTCCGACCCTTCGCGCATGAGCAGTGAGTGCAGCGGCGAGTAGGGCAGCATCACGCCAAGCCGGTCGTTGCCGGGTGCGATGGACGCGGCGAGCGGCAAACCGGGACGTTTGCGCAGCAGCACAATCGGCGCTTGCGGCGAAGCGAGCGCAGCCTCCTCTTCCGGGCCGATGTCGCAGAGCGCACGGGCGGCGGCGAGATCGCGCACCATCACGGCAAGCGGCTTCTCCTCGCGCCCCTTGCGGCTTCGGAGGTGCTGGACAGCCTCTTCATTCGAGGCATCGACCGCGAGATGGAAGCCGCCGATTCCCTTGATGGCGAGAATCTTCCCGCCTGCCAGCAGCTCGCCAGCCGCCGAAATTTCGTCGGCAACCGGCAGATGGACGCCGCCCGCGTCGCGAAGTTCGAGCTTCGGCCCGCACGCCAGGCAGGCGTTGGGCTGGGCGTGGAAGCGGCGGTCGGCGGGGTCGTCGTACTCGCTGCGACACTCCGGGCAGAGCGCGAAGCTTTTCATCGTCGTGAAGGGGCGGTCGTAGGGAACGCGCTCGACGATGGTGTAACGCGGCCCGCAGTCGGTGCAGTTGGTGAAGGCGTAGCGGTAGCGGCGATTGCTTGGATCGGCTATGTCGCGCAGGCAGGCCGGGCAGACGGCGATGTCGGGCGAGATGAGCGTCTGCATCGATTCGCCGCCGGACGATTCGAGAATGACGAATCCCGGTTCGGCATCGACGGTCGCGATCTGCTGGCGGACGAGTGAATCGATGCGGGCCAGCGGCGGCGCTTCGTCGCAGAGAGCGGCCTCGAACCTGTCGAGTGACTCCGGCAATCCCTCGACCTCGATCACCACGCCGGAGCCGGTGTTGCGAACAAATCCGTCGAGTGCGAGCCGACCGGCGAGCCGCCACGCGAAGGGGCGGAATCCCACCCCCTGCACGATGCCGCCAACTTCGATCCGGCGGCGGTCACGTCGGGACGAACCGCTCAGAGCGCCGCGAGTTTCGTTTTCAGCCATGCGATCCACTGGTCGAACCCCTTGCCGGTCTTGGCGGAAAGCTCGATCCATTCGAGATGGTGATTGACCTGCATGGCGTAGTCGCGGCATTTGGCCGCATCGAAATCGAGATGCGGCAACAGGTCGATCTTGTTGAGCAGCACGACATCCGCATGATGGAACATCGTGGGATACTTGATGGGCTTGTCCTCGCCCTCGGTGGTGCTGATCACCACCACCTTTGCCGCCTCGCCGAGGTCGAAAAGCGCCGGGCAGACAAGGTTGCCCACATTCTCGATGCAGAGCAGCGAGCGCTCCGGCGGATCGAGTTCACGCACGGCGCGTTGCACCATCTGCGCGTCGAGGTGGCAGCCGGTGCCGGTGTTGACCTGGATCACCGGCACGCCGAGCGCGTCGATGCGGTCGGCGTCGTTGGTGGTCTGCTGGTCGCCCTCGATCACCGTGACGGGGCACTGCTCCAGCAGCGCCGGGATGGTCTTTTCGAGAATCGAGGTCTTTCCCGATCCGGGAGAGCTGAGGAAGTTCAGCGCCAGCACGCGCCGCGCCTCGAACCAGCCGCGATTGCGCTCGGCGAGCATGTTGTTCTGCAACAGCACATCCTCTTCGACCTGCACCTTGCGAGCCTCGCCGTGGTGGTGGTGATGATCGTGACCGTGCTCATGATGGTGGTCGTGACCATGGTCATGCTCGTGATGGTGATGATGGCCGCCCTCATCGCCGACATGAACGTGATACTCCTTCACGCCCGGCTTGCGCAGCACCGCGCCGCCATCGCCCGAACAACCGCAGGTATCGCACATACTGTTTTACTCCCGTTGAATCTGGTATTATGAATTCTTCATCGAACCGACAGATCAGTCTGATCCGTCCACCCATCACTCCATCGTGAACGAGCGCACCGAAAGCTCCTCGCCGGATTCGATCTTCACCCGGAACTCTCCGCATGACGGGCACTTCGCGTAAAAGCTCGACACCGGGAACTCCGCGCCGCACGCTTCGCAGCGGCCTTGACCCTCGCGCTCTTCGATCGTCAGTTCGGCTCCTTCGGCAAGCGTGTCGCGCGTGGCGGCATCGAAGCAGAACCGCAGCGACTCCGTCTGCACGCCCGCCAGTCGCCCCACGACCAGTTCAATGCCGGTAACTTTGCCACCGCCCTCCTGGCGGGCCTTGTCAACCACGGCTTCGATCACCGACATCGCGATGGACATTTCGTGCATGTACTTCCTCTGGCAGTCATTGACAGATAAACGAACTTTCGACACCACTTACCCGAATCGGGTGAAAACAGTTCCTTTGCGGCGTTTCGAGCGGTGGTGAATGATCGTTAAAATTTTCTTAATTTCGCAGAGCACAACCATCACTTAACTTTTTTTGCAGTATTGAATCACCTCACGGGTTTATACGGGCTGCCAGCCAGCACGCTGCACGATCTTCTCGACCTTGCCGCCGGTTACAGGGAGGGCCTCAACAGGGAGCCGGAAATCTTCGACCCGGTGCTTGCCAACCGGCGCGTCGCGCTCGTTTTCTTTGAAAATTCCACCCGCACCCGCTTTTCGTTCGAACTTGCCGCGAGGCATCTCGGCGCGAGCACGCTGAGCTTCACGGCGGCGTCGAGCAGCATCAGCAAGGGCGAAACCCTGTCGGACACCATCCGGAACCTCGAAGCGATGAAGGTGGACGCCTTCGTGCTCCGCCATCCGTCGTCGGGCGCGGCGGATTTCGTGGCGTCGATCACCGAAAAGCCGGTTGTCAACGCGGGCGACGGCACGCACGAGCATCCCACGCAGGCACTGCTCGACATCCTCACGTTGCGCGAATATTTCGGGCGAATCGAGGGGCTGAAGATCATGATCCTCGGCGACATCCTGCACAGCCGCGTGGCGCGGTCGAACATCATCGGCCTGAAGACGCTCGGCGCGGAGATCGCCGTCTGCGCTCCCACGACGCTCCTGCCGGGGCGCATCGACCAGCTTGGCGTGCAGGTCTTCACCGGCATCGACGAGGCGCTCGCATGGGCCGACGCGGCCATCGTGCTCCGCCTCCAGCTCGAACGCGCAACCGGCGGCTTCATTCCGTCGCTCGAAGAGTACTCGGCGCGCTACGGCCTGACCGACGAAAAGCTCGACCGCCTGAAGCGGCTCCTGCCGGTGCTGCATCCGGGGCCGATCAATCGCGAAATCGAAATCTCGAATCTCGTGGCCGACCGCATCCAGCCACCGGGCTATTCGAGCAGCATGCTGATGGAGCAGGTCACCAACGGCGTTGCCGTACGCATGGCCGTGCTGCATCGCCTGCTGGCCAGATGACCCGGCGGAGCGACTTGGAGCGAACTCTTTGTTTTATACTGCAACCACCGATCAGGAACCATACATCATGAAAAAACGCACCTCCATTCTGACTGCCACGATGCTCTCGGCGCTCTGCATTTCGGCCCCGGCCAGCACGGCAATGGCCGAATCGGCAATCAGGCCGACCTTCGACACGCTCTTCGAGCCGCTGCTGGCCGACCCGATGGAGCCACGAATCGCAGTCATGCCGATGCTCGGCGAAAAAAAGCTCCAGCTCGACATCGGCACCTCGGCTGACCTCTACCAGAACGACAGCAAGACCTTCGCCGTCGGCATCGACTTCGCCACCTGGTCGCTCCTGAACAGAACGAACGATTTCAAGTTCCCGGTGGACTGCATCGACTATATGTTCGGCATCAACACGACCTTTCGCCAGCAGCTCAAGGATAGCGCGCTGCCTTTCGACGAAGCGAGCGTGCGGGTTCGCCTGAGCCACATTTCGGCCCATTTCGAGGATGGCCATACCGATGACAACGGCGACTGGCTCAACCCCGGTGATTCCCCGTTCGGCATTCCCTTCACCTACAGCCGCGAGTTCGTCAACGTGACGGGCGCTCTCTCAGCGCCGGGCCGCAGGGTTTACCTTGGCTACCAGTACATGTACCACACCATTCCGGACGAGATCAGCCCCAGCTCGTTCCAGGCTGGCGTGGAGATCGGCCTTCCGGCCAACGCTTATGTGGCCGCAGACTTCAAGCTGCTTCCTATATGGCAGCGGGATGAAGCCAAAACCGACGGCTATCGCGGCACATGGAACCTGCAAGCGGGAATGCGCCTGAGTTCGATTGGACTCGAAAACGTCAGGATTGCCGCAAACTACTTCTCCGGCATGAGCCGTCACGGCATGTACTTCTACAAGCCGGAAAGCTACACCACGCTTGGCATGATCGTTGATTTGTAAATACCAGGGCATCACAGGCAGATTCGACTGATCTTGACCAATCTGTCAGATGCCCTTACTCTTACCGTAAGGGCGACATCAGGGCTGGCGCAAGGCCAGCCCCTACAACAGGAAAATGACGTAACGCACATTTCCGCAGGGACATACCGACAAGTCGGGATGCCTTTTCCCCCCTCACAGCGTGGAATCGAAGAACTCTGGGCAGAGGGTATCGAAGCCACGGTGGAGGCCGGTGTCGATAAATTCGTAGAGGAACGGAGGATAGAGGCGATAGCGGAACAGCTCCGCAAGCGGCAGCCAGCGGGTTTCGAGAATCATCTGCCGGTCGTCGGGAAGCTCCGGGTCTCGGCCCGTGACGAGCTGGCCACCGGTCACTTCGCAGTGAAATCCGAGCGAAACCGAGTGGTGTCGCTCTCCCTGCCCCTGCAAGCCCGGATGGGGCCAGAGCAGCTCCTTTACGAACACCATCCCGCGAACGTCGCACTCCAGGCCGGTCTCCTCCAGCACCTCTCGCCTGACCGCCTCTTCGAGGGTTTCACCCCGCTCGACGACCCCGCCCGGAAGAATCCAGTAGCTTTCGGGCATGGCCGGGTCGTCCGGCGCAAAGCTCCGGTGCTCGACAAACAGCGCATGGCCATTCTGGATGCAAAGGGCGCTGACTCTCAGATGAACCGGTTTTCTTGAAGGATAACTCATAAGCACTTAGTTGCGGTAAACTGATACATCTGTCAGGCAAATAAACGAAATATTTCGCCAGAGCTCAACCTCGCGGCCTCTGGCTTTTCATTGCAGAAAATGCCTCACGACAGGTTAGAGTCGTGTACCTCACCAGATGACAAACCACCCCCACAGAAATTTTCACGATTGTTAAAAAGGAAAAACATGACAGCAAAGTATTGATTGACATCTCTTTGCGAACTATGTTACCATATAATCAAAATGCACGGAGAACCATAGGGCGTATCTTTTTTTTGGACTAATCAATACTATTTACTTAATTTAGCGCTAACCATAACCACACCCGTTCTTTTCTATCTCATGTGTTGCCAGCATCAAAGAATGGCAACGAGCCGCCCTCGGCGGTTGATTTTTTGTCTTGACAACACGCATCACACAACCTAACGGAGAACACACAATGAAAAAAATGCTATCTCTTGCTGCGATGTTCGCAGTACTGGCATACGCATCCCCCGCTTCGGCCGAACTGAAACTCAGCGGAGACGCCTCCATGCGCTTGAGAGGCCAGTTCGAAAGCTATGAGTTCGACGGTGATACTTATGACAACAGCAATTCAGATAACGATCTGAACTTTGCCTATCGCCTTCGTCTGAAAGCTGCAGCCGATCTTGGCAGCGGCTATTTCGTCAAAGCCATGCTGACATCAGACTCTTCAACCAATGATTATGGCATGCGCGCTGGTGGCTGGAATACAGTCGGTGCCGGAAACAGCGAGGATGCAGAGATCGACATTTCCCAGCTCTACTTCGGCCGCATGATGGAAAACAGCCACTGGATGGTGGGCCGTCTGCCGCTGAACTCGGTCAACAACCCGATCTTCGATCTGGCCCTCTACCCGATTCCGTTTAATAGCAAAGGTGTTTCCCCATTCCCGTTTGCGGATTTCGGTAAAGGCGTTGCGCCTGCCGGTATCGCGGACACCGCTGTTGCAACCTATAACATGGATCGCGTCTATGGCATCAACTACGGCGGCAAAATCGGTTCGGGTGAAGCCAATGCAACCCTTGTCGTTTTTGACAACAACTCCACGGATGATTCCACTGCGGAAGGCGATGGCTTCTTCAACGATGGCTATGCGCTCCACCTCTCGTACAAAGACAAACTCGGTGATGTAACCATCGAGCCCCAGGCTATCATTTCACTCACCAACCTTAGTGGCCACGTTTATGGACATGTCTCGCCGATGACTTTTGGCGCGAACCTCTCATTCCCGGCAGGCACAGCCAAGATTGGCATGAGCGCATTCTACACCACCTGCGATGACGATGGAGTGGATTTCCGCTTTGGTGGAATGCCCGTCGATGTCGATTACAGCGGCTACCTCCTGAGGCTCAAAGGCGAAGTTGGCAACTTCCTTGCCTGGATCGACTACAACAGGACAACGAGCAAAACGTATTCGTTTGTGGAAGCCACTTACGAGAACCTGTTTGTCTGGGCACAGTACAACTTCAAAGTCTACGAATCTGCAGCAGGTTCGTTCAACCTGACCCCGACCATCCGCTACTGGGCAGCTGGAGCTGATTTCGACTTCTCTGGTTCTAAGATTGAAACGGACTACAGCAGGCTCCGCACCGAGCTTGTTGCGACCGTTACCTTCTGAGGTTGTTCCGCAGCATTCAAAAAAGCCGCAGGAAACTGCGGCTTTTTTTATCGGCTTTTGACCTCTTTTTGCAGAAACAGCTCTGCACTTCACTGAACTATTGGGAGTTCAGGTTTATATCCTTTATATTCGATTATACGGTTATATACCGTTGTTATCTGCCTGCATGACAGAACAATCGTTGCGCCAATGATGCAACGTGTTCAAGACATTGAATGCAAATCTCTTTTCGGCAGAAAATCATGACCAGTTGCTTTGTGGTTATCCTGGATGCTCTCGTGACCGGAACATTCTTCCCTCTTCCGGCATAAGCATCTGTCAGAGTAGTGTGTTAAATATTCACGATTGTTGCCTCTTTTTAGGGACGCATCTTGCTGTCCCCTGTTCTGTCTGTATCAGTTTTCTAACAAGCACAAACTCACCAATACCATGGAAAAAGCAAAACTCCAGGAGTACTGGAAAATCAACCTCGGCTATCTGATCGGCCTGCTGGTGACATGGTTCGTCGTCTCGTACGGATTTGGCATTTTCCTTGCCGAGCCGTTAAACGCGATCCGGCTCGGCGGATTCAAACTGGGCTTCTGGTTCGCCCAGCAAGGGTCCATCTATGTCTTCGTGGTGCTGATTTTCGTCTATGTCGCCCTGATGAACAAGCTCGACAAAAAGTTCGACGTCCACGAGGACTGACCTGAATCAAGGGTTATCCGAAAAGTATTTTCCAAACTTTTAAATTTACCATCATGAGTGTTCAAGTATGGACCTACCTCATTGTTGGCCTGACCTTCGCGATCTACATCGGCATCGCGATCTGGGCGAAGGCAGGTTCGACCAAAGAGTTCTACGTCGCCGGAGCGGGCGTTTCCCCTATCATGAACGGCATGGCGACCGCCGCGGACTGGATGTCAGCGGCATCCTTCATTTCGATGGCCGGTCTCATCTCTTTCATGGGTTATGACGGCTCCGTTTACCTGATGGGCTGGACGGGCGGCTACGTGCTGCTGGCGCTCCTGCTTGCCCCCTATCTCAGGAAGTTCGGCAAGTTCACCGTTCCGGACTTCGTTGGCGACCGCTACTACTCCAACACCGCCCGCACAGTGGCCGTCATCAGCGCGCTCTTCGTCTCCTTCACCTATGTCGCCGGCCAGATGCGCGGCGTGGGCGTGGTCTTCTCGCGCTTCCTTGAAGTCGACATCAACACCGGAATCATCCTCGGCATGGGTATTGTCTTCTTCTACGCCGTGCTCGGCGGCATGAAGGGCATCACCTACACGCAGGTTGCGCAGTACTGGGTGCTGATCTTCGCCTACATGGTTCCGGCCATCTTCCTGTCGATCATGATCGCCGGCAACGCGATCCCGCAGCTCGGCTTCGGCGGCACCGGTTCGGACGGCGTTTACCTGCTCGACAAGCTCGACAACCTGCACACCGAACTCGGCTTCGCCCCCTACACCACCGGCTCCAAGCCGATGATCGACGTGTTCGCCATCACCGTGGCGCTCATGGTCGGTACCGCTGGTCTGCCGCACGTCATCGTGCGCTTCTTCACCGTGCCCAAGGTTCGTGACGCCCGCGTCTCAGCAGGCTGGGCGCTCATCTTCATCGCCTTGCTCTACACCACGGCTCCGGCCATCGCAACCTTCGCCCGCCTGAACCTCATCGACACGGTCAGCAACAACTCTTATGCTGAAATGCCCGGCTGGTTCAAGAAGTGGGAAAAGACCGGTCTGCTCGCCTGGATGGACAAAAACGGCGATGGCAAGATCCAGTACCTCGGAAAGAAGGCCAATGGTGGCGATCCCTTCGAAGGCAAGAAGCCTGAATTCACCAAAGAGGTCGGCAAGAGCGGTGAACTCCTTATGTCGAACAAACCGACCGACAACGCCAACGAGCTCTTCATCGACAAGGATATCATGGTGCTTGCCAACCCGGAGATCGGCAAGTTGCCAAACTGGGTGATCGCGCTGGTGGCCGCTGGCGGTCTTGCCGCCGCGCTTTCTACGGCTGCCGGTCTCTTGCTGGTCATTTCGACCTCGATTTCGCATGACCTGATCAAAAAGCAGATCAACCCGAACATCAGCGAGGGTGCCGAGCTGATGTATGCCCGTATCGCAGTCGGCGTCGCTATCCTGGTCGCGGGCTACTTCGGCATCAACCCCCCCGGCTTCGTGGCCGAAGTCGTGGCCTTCGCCTTCGGTCTGGCTGCGGCATCCTTCTTCCCGATCATCATTCTCGGCATCTTCTCGAAGAGAATGAACAAGGAGGGCGCCATAAGCGGCATGATTGCCGGTCTGGCCTTCACGGCGGCCTACATCGTGTACTTCAAGTTCATGAACCCGGATATGAACAAACCCGAATTCTGGTGGTTCGGCATTTCTCCCGAAGGTATCGGCACGGTCGGCATGCTGGTCAACGTGGCCGTCAGCTTCGTAATTTCGCGAATCACCCCCGCGCCTCCTGCCGAAATCCAGGAGCTGGTCGACAGCCTGCGCTACCCGAAAGGCGCTGGCGAAGCTTCGGCGCACTAAGTCCGGAAACGGCACACAGCAACAAAAAGGCGTGGATTGTTCCACGCCTTTTTGTTTACTTGCGGGAAAAGGGACTCAAAGGACAGCTGGGACTATAAGGGCAGAAATGTTTTTTATCCTTGGTGTCCATTGAGTCCCTGCTGTCCTTTATCGAAATACTCCCATGACCACCAGCCACCCTCCGGCCAAAACCGCCCTTGTCGAAAAACTCGCCACACTGCCGACTTCGCCTGGTGTGTACCGCTTCAGCAATGCGGCAGGTACGGTGATCTACGTCGGCAAGGCGCGAAACCTGCGCAACCGGGTGCGGTCGTACTTCAACAACCAAGCGAAGCAATCGGGTAAAACCGCCGTGCTGGTGAGCCACATCGCCTCGCTCGACGTAATCATCACCTCCTCGGAGGTCGAGGCGCTGATTCTCGAAAACAACCTCATCAAGGAGCTGAAGCCGCGCTACAACGTTAGCCTCAAGGACGACAAAAGCTATCCGTGGCTGGTCATCACCAGCGAGCGGTTCCCGCGAATCTTCATCACCCGACAGTTCAAGCGCGATGGTTCGACCTGGTTCGGCCCCTACACCGAAGCTTCGCAGCTCCGGCTCATCCTCGAGCTGATCGGCTCGATCTTTCCCGTGCGGAGCTGCAAGTACAAGCTCACCGAGGAGGCCGTCGCCGCGAAAAAGCACCGGGTCTGCCTCGACTACCACATCCACAAGTGCAAGGGGCCGTGCGAGGGATTGCAGCCGGAGGAGGAGTACCAGGAGATGATCCGCGAAATCGTCACCCTGCTCAAGGGCAAGACCTCGGCGCTCGTACGCGACCTCACGGCCCAGATGCAGCAGAAGGCGATGGAGCTGAAGTTCGAGGAGGCCGCCGCGCTGAAGGCGCAGATCGAGGGGCTGAAGCGCTACGCCGAGCGGCAGAAGGTGGTGAGTACCGAAGCGATCGACCGCGATGTCTTCGCCGTGGCGGCGGGCGACGATGATGCGTGCGGCGTGGTGTTCCGCATCCGCGAAGGCAAGCTGATCGGTTCGCGCCACACTTACCTGACCAACACCGGCAGCACTCCCCTGCCGAACCTGCTCGCCTCCTTCATGGAGCATTACTACCTCGAAACTCCCGACCTGATTCCGCCGGAGATCATACTTCAGGCTGAGCTTCCGGAGGAGGAGGCCGAGGCGCTCCAGCAACTGCTCTCGTCGCGCCAAAGCGAGCGGCGGCAGTTGCGTTTCACCGTGCCGCGTATCGGTGAAAAGGCGCATCTCATCGCCATGTGCCTCGAAAACGCCGAGCACCACCTGCACGAGTTCATGGTGCAAAAAAAGCTGCGGGGCGAAGTCGCGCGGAAGTCCCCGGCGCTCGAATCACTCCAGCAGGTGCTGCATCTGGAGCGCTTGCCCGAGCGGATCGAGTGCTTCGACAACTCGCATTTCCAGGGCACCGATTACGTCAGCTCGATGGTCACCTTCGTGTCGGGCAAGCCGAAAAAATCCGACTACCGCAAGTTCAAACTCAAAAGCTTCGAAGGTTCGGACGACTACGCCGCCATGCGCGAAGCGGTCACGCGGCGCTACGGCGGAACGCTCGCCGGGGAGCTGCCGATGCCCGATCTGGTACTCATCGACGGCGGCAAGGGGCAGGTGAACGTCGCCTGGCAAACGTTGCGGGAGCTTGGCCTCGACCTGCCGGTGGCGGGACTCGCCAAGCGGCTCGAAGAGATATTCGTGCCGAACGAGCGCGACCCGTACAATCTGCCCAAAACCTCGCCCGCGCTCAAGCTTTTGCAGCAACTCCGCGACGAAGCGCACCGCTTCGCCATCACCTATCACCGCAAGCTGCGGACGGACAGGACAATACGCACGGAGCTGACCGGCATCAAGGGCGTCGGTGAAAAGAGCGCCGAGAAGCTGCTGAAGCACTTCGGCTCGGTTGAAAGCGTCTCGAAAGCGACACTCGAAGAACTTTCCGCCGTAGCCGGAAGAAAAACCGCCGAAAGCATTTATCGCCACTACAACGCCGGAGACTCTCCCGAAGCCTGAAAGAATGGCCCGGCAGGGCACTTTTTTTGAGAAAATTCTGCTATATTGATTTTGTTCTTATGATCGTGAAATTTGCACGAAAGAGAGTGTATGAGTTTGCTTGATTTTTTTGATGACAGCCTGAACCAATCAGCAGGTTTCTTCCCGGACAGACCGGAAGGGACTTCTGACCCCGATTCCATCCACGATTCCGAAGAACTTCTCGACCTTATCATCCAGCTCAACGAGGATGGACTGCACGAGAAATCA
>CAYZCF010000058.1:2023-14062 GCA_964476855.1 uncultured Chlorobiaceae bacterium | reverse complement strand
GCCATCCTTGCCCGCGTCGGCGGCCAGGTGCACCGAACCGTTCTCGTCCTTGAAGGCGAGGAATGGCGCGTTGGTGTGCTTCGAGACGAAATCCGCATCGTAAAGCTTTTCGCGGAGCAGCGTGTGCAGCATCGCGAGGAAGAAGGCGTGATCGGTGCCCGGCTTGACCGGAATCCACTCGTCCGCCTTGGAGGCGAGTTCGCCCATGCGCGGATCGAGGCAGACCACCTTCGCGCCGTTCTTCTTCGCCTGTCCGAAGCGCACGGCGCGGGCGGTCGAAATCGCGGCAACAGAGGCGTTGTTCAGGCTGAAGAGGATGTAGCGGGCGTTCTCGAAGTCGGCCAGAATCTCGTCGTGCACGTTGAAGTTGCCGGTCACCAGGTCGGTGCCGAGGTGTCCCGCCGTGACGCAGTGCTGGAGCGGCGAGGCGACGATGTTGGGAATCTGCATGGTCTGGCAGAAGGGGAGGCTGAAGTGCATGTACGACACGCAGGCCGTCCAGCCGCCGATGAGGCTCACCTCCCACGGGTTGACTTTCTGGAGGCGGCTCACGATGTAGCTGTACGCCTCGTCCCAGGTGGCTGCGCGGAAGTTCCACTCGCCGCGCCTGCTGCCTGCCACGCGGATCAGCGGTTGCTTGAGGCGGTCGGGATCGTAGGTCTGGCGGAGTCCGGCCTGGCCACGCGCGCAGATGCGGCCACGGTTCAGCGGGCTTTCGGGATTGCCGTCGATCTTGACGATCCGGCGCACGCCCTCGCTCTCCTTTGTCTGCACCTTGATGTCGCAGAACGAAGAGCAGAAGTTGCAGATGCTCGGCACCCAGGTGGTCGCGCCGCTCGTTGCCGCGCCATCCGTGGCGGACGACGTGGCAAGGCCCCAGATCGGACGAAGCAGGGACATGCCGCCAAGTACGCCCGCCGCCGCGAGAAACTGACGGCGTGAAATGATTTTTTTATGCATAAATCTTCCCTTCAGACAGGTGGTTAATGCCGTAATTCCCTCGCGGGAAACAAATGATAGCTGGATAAGGGATGTATATCCGCCGCATATACTTCAATGGCAGATGAGCCATCAATATAGCGTGACATGGAAAAGGTTGCAAAACTTATTTTTCCGTAACTGCTTTGATAACAATTGTTTATTGTGCTGCCCGGACTAATCTGGCGCAGATCGTGCGGTGACTTTTCAATCAACAATCGTTATTGCTCTGGCGAAAAAAAGATATTATTCGTTCTGTCCCGCCATAGTGAACGCCGATGTGTAGCGCTATAAATAAAAAGAGAATAAACGGTGCGATTCATTCGTTTTTATCGTGAAGCCGATGCAGTGATTTCAAGGGTGGAACGGGTGGACAGTCTGCGCGGAAACGGCAGCGGTTTGCCGAAGCGGGGGTGTGGATCGAAATCGTCGGGAAGGTGATGAGATTGCGTATGAATTCACTAGGCTCCGGATGCACACAAAAAAACTGCAAGGCCGGTGCATTGTCATGGAGCACCGGTACAGAAAATCAGGAACATGCCGATTCAAAACATGGCAGACAACAACCCGTCCTCAGGCTCCGGGAGATACTTTCCGCATTCGGCAAGTTTGTTCCGTGTTTATCGTTGCCACGATCGGCCTGATACCGCTGGGGCCGGGCTCTTTCGAGCTGGTCTGCGCTGAATTGCTGGCAAGCCAGGCCGCGAGGCTCGAAACCGTGCTCACGGTAATGCTTCTGTCGCGGGGGTTTTACCATCAGGCTTCCCATTATTCCGCAACTGCTGCTGATCCGGCATGAATCGTGATGATGGTTGCGGAAAAAAGTCTGCCGGGAATTGGTGGGCCAATGAATGTGAATTATTGGTAATGAACAGTAATTAAATATGTCGGAAAACGCTGCCATTTTATTAAATTAGTAACCTGTTTTTCAATTCCGTTTCTGTATGGCCGGGCCAAAGGCTGTGACTGCCAGGTAACAATGCAGGGCAATATTCGTAAATTGCATCCATGTCAGCAGTACCGGCGCGATGGTGATTCGCGCTCTGGATCATGACGAGCAGGAGAGTTATTCCTATGACATTGTGAATATATTTGTACCAATCTTTCAATTGTAATTGAGTGGCAAGAGATCGCAAGACTTCCAAAACACGTCCCCAGAAGAAAAAGAGAAACAGGCCAGCAAGGCCGGACAGCACAGAAAAGGTGCGGGCTAACGATCATATTCTGATCAACGAATTTCTTTTCAGGCGCGGCGAAAGTTCGCTGGCCGCCGAGATCATCTCATTCCTGACCGACCACGACGGCGAGCGTTTCCGCTCGGTGGAGCTGGCCCGCAAGATGGGCTACGGGGAGTCCCGCCAGCTTCCGGGATTCTGGTACGTTTTGCACAAGTTGCAGGAAGAGGGCGTCATCGACAAGGATAGTGACCGCTGCTATGGCTGGGCCGGTTTCGAGCCGGACACATACGAGGAGCACCTGGTCGAAGCGCGTCAGTTTCCGCAACCAGACAAGGAGCATTACAAGGTCGATCAGACCTACACCGGAACGCTCACGACCCATCCCAACGGTTACGGTTTCGTCGATGTCGAGGGATTTGACGACGATATTTTCATCAGTGCCGATATGCTTGGCCAGTCGCTGCATGGCGACCAGGTCGAGGTACTGGTTACGAAAGTACCCGAATCCTATGTTTCGCGCCAGTCGCCTCACCAGCGCTGCGAAGGATTGGTAGTCAATGTGGTCAGCCGCAAGTTGACGACCGTGGTTGGCACGCTGCACCGCGAGAACCGTCGCTTCCTGCTCAAGCCCGACCAGCGCAAGATTCTGCCAGAGATTCATATTCCCCTCAAGGCGGCCAAGAAGGCAAAGGCCGGTGACAAGGTGCTTGCCGGTGAGCTGGAGTTCCTCAAGAGTGGCGCTATTCAAGCCAAAGTCATCGAGATTCTCGGTGCGGCGGGCGAGTCGCAGGTCGAGGTGAGCGCTATCGCTCGCGGTCTCGGCATCGACGAGACCTTCGACCAGGAGCTCCTGACCTTCGCCGAAAAGGTTCGTGAAGAGATTACCGACGAGGATCTGAAGGGCAGGCTCGACATTCGTGACAAGGTGGTGTTTACCATCGATCCGGTCGATGCGAAGGATTTCGACGATGCGCTCTCCATCGAGCTGCTTGGCAATGGCGGCGGCTACAAGGTTGGCGTGCACATTGCTGACGTGTCGCACTATGTGCCGGAGAACTCGGCGCTTGACAAGGAGGCCCGCAAACGCGCCACGTCGGTCTATCTGGTTGACCGCGTGATTCCGATGCTGCCATCCCGCCTCTCCGAAAAGGTGTGCAGCCTCAATCCGGGCGTGGATCGCATGGCCTTCTCGGTCTTCTTCAACATCACCAAAACCGGCGAGGTCAAGAAGTCCGAGTTCCACAAGACGGTTATCCACTCGAAGCGTCGTTTCACCTACGAGGATGTGCAGCAGATTCTTGATGCGGGCAAAGGTGATTACGTCGAGGAACTGCAAGCGCTCGAAAGCCTCAGCAAGATCCTGCGCGCCCAGCGCATGGAGTCGGGCGGCCTCGACTTCGAGACCGAGGAGGTGCGTTTCAAGCTTGGCAGCAAGGGCGAGCCGATCGAGGTGATCAAGAAGGAGCGGCTCGACAGCCACCGCCTCATCGAGGAGTTCATGCTGCTGGCCAACCGCACGGTGGCCGAGTACCTGACCACGAAGTTTGCCCAAAACGAAAAAACGCCCCATCCGGTGATCTACCGCGTGCATGGCGCGCCGCAGATGGAAAGGGTGCAGGTGCTCTCGAACTTTGTCCGAAAGATCGGCTTCGAACTGAAGCTCGACCGCAAGGGCAAGGGCAGCGCCACGGTGTCGTCCAAAGCGCTGCGCGAGCTATTGCAGAAGGTGCGTGGCACGAACGTCGAGTTTCTGGTCAACGAACTGGTGCTGCGTTCCATGTCGAAGGCAGTCTATATGGGATCGAATGATGGTCACTTCGGTCTCGGCTTCGAGCACTACACCCACTTCACCTCGCCCATCAGGCGCTATCCTGACCTGATCGTGCATCGCCTGCTGTTCGAGTACGAGGGGAGCCGCAAGAAGCGCCGCAAGCTCTCTTCCGAAAGGATCAACGAAATCTCCTCGACCATTGGTACGGTTTGCCAGATCACCAACGAGCGCGAAAAGATCGCCACCGAAGCGGAGCGCGAGTCGATCAAGCTCAAGCAGGTGGAGTACATGTCGGCGCATCTCGGCAATACGTACGCAGGTGTCATCACCGGCGCGACCGAGTACGGCATCTACGTGCGGATGGTCGATTTCGCCATCGAAGGTCTGGTGCACATGCGCAACCTCAAGGACGATTACTACGAATACGACGAATCGACCTACTCACTCGTCGGCAGACGCAAACACCGCCGTTTGCAGATCGGTCAGCGCCTGAAAGTCAAGGTGCACGAAGTCGATATGACGAGAAGGACGATCGATCTCACGCTGGCGTGAGGTTAGGTTGGATTAGTTGGGATTGATGGGGAAGCCGGGCTGTGGAGTCCGGCTTTCTGCGTTAAGGGGGCGTGGTGGATGAATTTTCGTTTCTATTCTGAGAAATTCGAGGAAGAAAATCGAAACGGTACGTTGTTTTAATTTGAAGTTTAGCAGTCCATCCGTGCTTTGTTTATCGCATCTTGGATTTTATTGTGTGAAAGAAAATGAGCGCTCACTGAAAAGGGTACTATGAAAATCCAGTAGGCAAGTGAGTGTTTTCGTTTTTGATTTAAAATGCTACCCCCTATAGCTGTGAGCAAGTTTATTCGTTTTTCATCGTTTATTTCTCGTTTAAAATCGTATCTCCATATGTAGTGATAGACAGTAAAAAAAAGAATTATTGTCGAAATGACTGAGCTGGAAATTATCGATACTTTAAAGTATCTTGTTATCAGGCTATAAAAGCAGATATTCAAAAACAATAAGAAACCCGTTATGAAAGTGCCAAAAACACAGTGAGCTTCAAAGCCAATTAAAAAAGAATATAAATTTTCTGGTGAATAAGTGCAGTGGCTTTTACCGTTGTTACATTTATGGCAAGAATTATAATGTTCTATAATTGCTTTTCTTACATATTCTTCAGATGCCTTTGCACCAGAGTGGGCATAAGCAATAACTCCTAATGCGACTGAACCCGCAAAACAAAGTAATAAATAAAAAATTTGGTGATCAAAATTATTTTCGTTAAAGATATATTTTGGCTCAAGGATATCTTTATAGTTAGCAACACCTACCATAATAGCCTCTAGTAGTCCAAATGCAGCCACGATGACAGTATCCATTGGACCTAATTGCCATCCCAATATCTGATGATGATTAACATATTTGTGCCATAGTGTTACAGCAAGTATCAGTATTGGAATAGCTTTTGTTATTTCAAAGAATTTGTTTTGTAATAATAAACTGGAGATGGGAAGAAAAATGGATGCTAATACAATTCCTTGCATAACACTTAATAATGTCATATAAACACTTCCAAAATAAGGAAAGCATGGCTCATGAATTTTCGTGCAGTTTAAAAGTGTTAACGGCTTTTTTGGCTTATCCATAACAACAATAACCTTTTATGTTAAAAGCCTAATAGGGTTTATATGTTTTTCATGTAAGACGTCTTTGGATATTTTTTCAATATAGTGCAATACTAATAATTTTAAGACGTTACCCCTTCTGCATCCGGGTGAAAAGAAAAGGTCCTGCTTCAAACTTTTTCCACACTTTTGCAAAGACTTCATCATCAGGAATTGCCCGTACCTGACCAGAGCGCAGTTCGGCAAGACGACGGTTTGCTTCTGTGGCCCACTTTTTGTCAATTTTCTTCATCGCTTCATCATAGTCGATGCCTGTCGCCGTCCCTTCATTGACGGCGAGTACTCTGTCTGAGATTTCCTGTTCCCAGGCAGCATCAGCAGTATCGTCACTATCCGAAGAGCGATTATCGAGAAAAAGAAGAAACCTTGCAATTTCCAGACGGTCTTTCTTTGGTAGTCTGATTAACTCAGTAGTAATGTCTTCAATTGTTCGTTGCATTTTTCTCTATCCTGTTTGCTGTTCTGTCTCTATGGTTTCTTTTCTGGAAGCCAGGCTTCAGCAGTGGCTTGCGCCTGATTTCCTGTATTCACTTGGCTTTTCCAGTTCAACGGTAAAAGTTAGCGGAAAATATCTGATCCTGCCAATTGTCCTCCCGTCTCAGAACAGCGTAGGCTGCGACTTGCTGGTCATCTCGGCGATATAGCGGGGGACGTCGAATTTTCGTTTGCAGCCGTTCGAGTTCATGTAGCGGGTGGTGCCATAGACCGGGCGTTCGGTTCAGGGGCGGCCTTGGAGGCCGCCGATCGACCAAGTGACGCCGACCTATTCTGCTCGAAACAAAATATACCCAAAAATCTCCGATCCTTCCATCGAAGGGCAACTCAGTCGATTTTCAGCTCCTTGCTCAAGCCGAGCGGGGAGGGGAGGCGGGAGACCTGGAGGTATGACGAGACCGCCATCGTCAGGATGCCGGTGAGCTGCACGAGCTGCGAGGCGTGGGTGCTGAGGATGCCGCTTTCGACGGCCATGACGGCGATGATAAACGAGAACTCGCTGTTCTGGCCGAGCCGAAGGCCAAGATTCCGGCTGAACTTTTCAGTCTCTCCAGCCATCATCAGCGCTTTGCTGTAGAGCAGCGGTTTGATGACAAGCATCAGCGCGGAGATGAGCAGTGCCGGAAGGGCGAGCTGGCGCATGATCGAAAAATCGAGTCCCGCGCCGAGCGTGAAAAAGAAGAGCACCAGAAAGAAGTCCCTGAAAAATCTGAGATTCTCTGCCAGATACCGCGACAACGGGTTGTTGGCCAGCGCGATTCCGGCGATGAACGCGCCGGTTTCGTGATTCAGGCCAATCATTTCAGCGCCGGTTGACACGCTGAAACACCATGCAAGCACGGCCAGATTGAGCAGTTCGTCGTAGCGGGTGATATTTGCGAGAACCTGTCTGAGCGCATAACGTTCGACAAGCAGCGCCGTGCCGACCAGCCCGATTCCCTTGAACAGCCCGAGCAGCGTGCCTGCCACGGTCATCGATTCCGTGCCTTTGATGAAAGCGATCAGGAAGACCGCGATGAGATCCTGGATGATGAGAATCGCAATGCCCAGCGCGCCCATGTGCTGCTGGTGCAGCGTTGTGGTTGGCATGAGCTTGATGACCAGAATCGTGCTGGAAAACATCATGGCCGCGCCCGCCACGGTGGCTTCGAGCGGCGCGAGTCCGGAGGCAAGCAGCGCCAGCGTGGCCACCACCGTGATGATTGCGCCGGTGCCGAGGGTCAGCAGCAGGCTGCTGCCGAACAGCTTCAGCATCTGGCGTGGATGCAGGGAGACGCCAGCAAGAAACAGCAGCAGGGTGATGCCGATTTCGGAGACGCGGTCGATGAATTCGATGCTTGTGATGAGCTTGAGTCCCGATGGCCCGAGAAGCACTCCGGCCAGGATGTAGGCGAGAATGATCGGTTGACGCATGAGCAGCGCGGCCCAGGCAAGGCCTGCCGAAACCATGATGACCAGCGAGAGTTCAGTGAAGAGCGGGTTGGTCATGAGCGTTCAGTGTCGTGAGCAGGTTTTTCAGGATTACCCCAAATCGAAATTGCTATCGAAATCGACAATCTGTTCCAGGTCTTGCGTCCAGTGGTGTCGGCATGACGAAACGGCGTGAGTCAGAATCCCCGCAGGATATTACTTGCGCTGTCTCCATAAAGGTAGGGCAAAATATTTGATCCTGCCAGATGTTCGCCCGGTTTCAGAACAGCGTGGGGCGCGACGAGCCGGTCATTGAGGCTATGTAGCGCGGGACGTCGAACTTTCGCTTGCAGCCGTTCGAGTTCATGTAGCGGATTGTGCCATAGACCGGGCGTTCGGTCCAGGGGCGGTCGTGGAGGCCGCCGATTGACCAGGCGACGCCGACGTAGCCGTTGGGGTCGCGCCCGTCGAGGGCGTAGCGGTCGTTGAGCATGAGCGCGATGTCGAAGGCCGCTGCCGGTGTGGGGCTCCATTCGAGAATCTTCTTGGCCCAGTACATGCGCATGTAGCCGTGGATGACGCCGGTTTCGAGCAACTGGGTCTGGGCGGCGTTCCAGAGTGGGTCGTGTGTTTGCGCCTGCTCGAACTGCTCCGGCGTGTAAAGCGCGTCGCGACGGTCACGAGTATGTTCCATCAGCGTCTTTTTTGCCCAACCGGGTACGCCGTCGAACGAGTCGTACCGGTCGTTGTAGTAGCAGTAGTTCTCCGAAAGCTCCCGCCGGATGAACAGCTCTTCGATGAAGGCCTCGCGGTTGGCCTCCGAAGCGCTGCTGTGGAGGGCCTCTAAGGCGGCGTGCTGGGCGCTGAGCTGGCCGAAGTGCAGGTAGGGCGACAGGCCGGAGACCGCGCCGGAATTGGGGTCGTTGCGCTCCTCGGCGTAGCGGTGCAGACGGCTTTCGACAAAGTCTCGCAGACGGACTTCCGCCGCCGCTTCGCCCGGTTCTATGCCGGGCACGGCCTTGATCGACCGGTCAACATTGAGCAGCGATTCCGTCGCGTTCCACTCCACCGGCGGGGGTAAGCTCTCTTGCTGATGCCGGAGTTCAGGTTCCGGGAATGGCGTCAGGAACTCGCCGCACAGGGCGTTCAGCTTCGGACGGATCGTTCGCGCAGCGTACTCTTGCTTTGGCGAGGCGAGCCAGCAGGGCACGATGTTGTGCGCATCGACCTCGTAGAATGCGCACGAGAGCCGTGGTGCGACCGTTTGCTTCCAGCCCCGAACCAGCTTCAGCGGCGAAAAGTCCGCGACGAGCGCTCCGGCGTTCCGGCTTGCTGCATACTCCGGCAGCGTTTCGCCAGGTTCGCCGTAGAGCACGGTGAGCGCAACGCCCATCGCGCGCAGATCGGATTCAACCTCACGGAGTCCCCTGAACATGAAATCGTAGTGGCGCAGCGGTGCGCCGAGAAAGCCGGGCGCGAGGGTGAAGAGCACTTCGAGTGGCTGGCCAAGCTGGTTCGCCTTTTGGCAGGCGAAGAGCAGCGCCCAGTTGTGGCGCACGCGCTGGTCGCGCGACATCCAGTAGAGCACCGGGCCTTGCCGGTCATCACGCCGGTTCAGGCGGCGCACGCGGCGCTCGTCAATTGCAAGACTCATTGTTCCGGCAGGTTCACGGTTTGACGAGGCCGGTGACAGCGAGGAAGTTCAGCAGGATCGCCCGCCCGGTTTCGGCGTACCCGGCGCTGATGGCCTCGAACTCGGCGAGCAGCTCCTCGCGGTTCATCGTCCTCAAATCCGCATCGATGCCGAGCCAGCTCTCGAACATTGCGGGCGTCATCTCGAAGTGGCATTGCAGGCCCCATGCGTTGTTGCCGACCCGCACCACCTGATGCTTGCAGCCGCGCCCCGTGGCGAGCAGCGCCATGCCTTCTGCCAGCTCCACCGTTTCGCCGTGAAGCTGAAACACGCGCAATTGCTCCGGCATTCCGCGGAACAGCGCGTCCGTGCGTCCCGTTTCGGTCAGCTCGGCCATAAACGGTTCGCCGTCAGGCTCGCGGAAGCCGATCTCTTTCCGATGGCACCTGACTACCTCGCCGCCCGCCGCTTTGACGAGAAGCTGCAAACCGAGGCAGATGCCGAGATACGGCACTCCGGCATTGAGCGCCGCGCGGATCGCCTGCAGCTCACCGGTGATCTGTGCGCTCTCGTCGTTGGCGCTTTGCGGGCCGCCCAGCACCACCATGCCCGCACAGGCAGATGGATCGGGGAGCGACTCGCCCTTTGAAAGATCGTATCGCTCGAAAGCGATTTCATGTTCGTTCAGCAGCTCTTCAAGGATTCCAGGCCCCTCATGGCTGATGTTCTGGACGATAAGTAATGTGCTCGTCATGAATACTGGTTTTTAACGATTGAATCGATGGCGCATTCAGCAGAACCGGAAAAGTACCCATCACCGTTCAATCGTGGCCAGTATCTGTTTTATACACTACTTTATAAAACAGAGTTTTTTGTTAAAATAAAAATATTTTCGCGACTGGATTGACGACGCGCTTAAAGTATTTCGCCGAATACTGTTGCAGTTTCTTATCAGTTGCGGTGCAAAGAGACGGGATGCGGTAATTCTGGAGCGAGGCTCAAGGTCGAATTGGCAGAGTGGTCCTCCGGGATTTACCCGAAAGCGGGCGCGGGCCGGGGGCGATCAGGGGGCGGCTGAGCCTGGATCGGGTGATTTGCCCGTCCGGAGCCACTCCTCGTCACCCGGCCTGTATTCCGGCGTGGAAACGCTTCAGCCTTCCTTGCGGAACATCTTCATGATCGACGCCAGAGGATTCTGGGCAGGCTGCTTTTTCACCGGCAGTCCGGCATGTTCCCAGCCCATGATGCCATACTGAAGATTCATCACATTTTTATAACCCTGGTTCAGGAGCATGGATGCAGCCGAAGCGCTGCGGTGTCCGCTTCTGCACGCCAGGATAACCTTCTTTTTTTCGGGAATGTCACGGAAGCTGCTGCTGAAGCGGCTCAAGGGCATCACCATGACGTCCGGCATATCGAATGACTTGCTTTCGACCTCCCGGTGCTCGCGTACATCAACAATCAGAGCGCCCTTTTTGGCCAGGGTATAAGCGTCGGCGGGGGAGATATTTTTGACTGCTGCCATAATACAGATGAATGGAATCTTTTGTTGGTAAGAGTAAAGTCGGATAATCTAATATACCTATACCGGGTACGGGTATAAGGTAAGCTATTCCTGCGTAAAGCGCAAGAAACAAAAAAACCCTCGCGGTCAGCGAGGGTTCTTTGTTCAGCGGAGAGGGTGGGATTCGAACCCACGGTACACTTGCGCGCACAACGGTTTTCGAGACCGCCCGATTCAACCACTCTCGCACCTCTCCGTGTATTATTCAATCGGGGAGTGTGAATATAAGGGATCGACCCGGTTTTGGCAAACATAATTTGGGGGAGGATGCTTGCCGGTCAATGCCGATAGAATTAGCGTGGTGAGTTCGTAAATTATCGATGCTCTCCTCAAGTCAACGCTCGATGTTCATTCCAGAAAAAGAATCACGCTATGACGCTTACTCCTTGTAAAAATAACACCTACCACGTCTTTCTCGCTTCGCCGGGCGATGTTTCGGCGGAACGGCAGGCTGTGCGCCGGTTTTTCGACGACTACAATCGCCACTCGGCGCATATCTGGAACGCCCGGTTCGAGGTGATCGACTGGGAGAACTACTCGACCATCGGCGTGGGTCGGCCTCAAGAGCTGATTACAAAGCAGACGCTGGAGCGATTTCGGGATTCTCTGGCGCTCGTGATCGGCATCATGGCGCAGCGCTTCGGCTCGCCGACGGGCAAGGCGGAGTCGGGCACGGAGGAGGAGTTCGAGTGGGCGATGGAGGCTCATAAAGCGACGGGATTCCCTGAGATCAAATGGTTTTTTCGCAAGATCGATAAGCTGGACGGTTTGCCCGCTGATCCGTCCGAAGCCATCAAAGCACTTGAACAATGGCAAAAGGTGCTCGATTTCCGCAAGCGGATGCAGGATTTGAACGATCCTGTTTTTTACACGGAATATCCTGGCGTGTCGGGATTTGCCGATGTTTTCCAGCGCGATCTCAATCTGTGGCTGGCGTCGCCGGACAGGCATTGGGCGGCGGAGCTTGCGGTGAGTCGCAAAATGGCGCCGGTCGCGCTTCCGGCGGAGTTCGATGCGGAACGGTATTGCGCCGACCTGCTCAAGCGGTACGACAACCTCAACTTCGAGATGCTCGATACCACCGGCGCGTTTTACAGCGGCGTGCGGTTGTGGAGCGTTTTTGTGCCGCAGTCGGTGCGGGAGAGCCATCAGTTCAATCCGCGCCTGCTTGAAATTCCGAAGGAGCACCAGCAGCGTTTGCTGGACGCGGGCGAGATCACCGCTGAGGAGCTGGAGGAGACCGAGCGGCAGGTAGAGCGGCTCCGACAGGACTATTTCAGCCAGCCGCGCCGACCGGTGCTTGACGTGATCGACGAGTCTCATCGGTC
>CAYZCF010000058.1:0-2013 GCA_964476855.1 uncultured Chlorobiaceae bacterium | reverse complement strand
ATCATCCGATGCGCGGAAATTGGTCATCCTCGGCGATCCGGGTTCCGGCAAGTCGTCGATGATCCGCTACCTCGCCCTGCGCTGGGCGCAAATCGCCGAGCCGACCGTCCGCTCCACGCAGCCGGTGCCGCTCGTGATCGAGCTTGGCCAATACGGACGCTGGCAGTGCGAGGGTCAAAAAAGCTTCATCCGCTATCTCGAAGAGGGGCCGGTCTGGCACTCGTGGCCGCATGGCTTGCTTGACCGGCTCATCGGGCAGCTTGGACGCGTCGTGCTGCTGCTCGACGGGCTGGACGAAATCTTCGACGTCACCACCCGTGAAGCGGTCATCAACGACATCCAGCGCTTCAGCAGCCAGTTCCAGCACCTGCCAATCCTCGTGACCTCTCGCGTGGTGGGCTATCAGCCTCAGCGGTTGCGCGATGCCGGGTTCCGCCACTTCATGCTGCAAGACCTCGACGCCGACCAGATCGCCGCCTTCATCGAGCGCTGGCATGAGGTGACCTTCGACGATGCCGAACAGTCGAGGCCGAAGCGCGAGCGGTTGCAGAAGGCGATTGGCGACTCGAAGTCCATCGCCATGCTGGCGGGCAACCCGCTGCTCTTGACGATGATGGCCATCCTCAACCGCAATCAGGAGCTGCCGCGAGACCGCGCTGACCTCTACGCCCAGGCGTCGCGAGTGCTCTTGCACCAGTGGGACACCGAGCGGGCGCTGGAGAAATTTCCGGGCGTCAGTGCCGAAATCGGCCTGCGCGAAAAGGGCGACATCCTCCGCCGCATCGCCGCGCACATGCAGACCACGCCCGGCGGACTGAAAGGCAACATGATCGACGGCGCAACGCTCACCGCCATTATCGAAGCGTACCTCTGCACCGAACTGCGCTTTACGCAGGCCCGCGCCGTCGCCCGAGCGCTCGTCGAGCAGTTGCGGCAACGCAACTTCATCCTCTGCTTCGTCGGCGCGGACAGCTACGCCTTCGTCCACCGCACCTTCCTCGAATACTTCTGCGCCGCCGACATCGTCCACCAGTTCAACATCGCCAAAACGCTGGATGAGCAAGGATTGATCGCATTGTTCGACCAGCACTGCCGCGACGACGACTGGCGCGAAGTGCTGCGATTGATTTGCGGACAGATTGACGAGCAATTTGTCGGCAAGATTGTTGAATATTTGACTGAGTTAACGCCGATGAATGAGTGGAACTATAATTTAACGCTGCCTGAGATAGTTTTGGCGGTTCAGTGTTTAAGTGAGGTAAGGGGTCTTAATAAGTTGGAGAGAGAAGGGGCATTTCTTTTTGACCGAGTGCTTGCTATCTATGAACGACATGCAGGAAGCAACTATTCGGAGTTTTGTAACGCATTGTCACAAGCCTCGATCGAGATTGCAGACGGGTGGCCTGGTGCAATAGCGGATAGAAAACGAGTAATGGCAATCGCATTGTCATATGGAAAGCCAACTAAAACTGTGGTATATAATATGGGGCAAGGATTCCTCAGCATTGTGCTGTCCACAAAGAACTCTCGCTCAGCACTTCAAGAGATGATTGGAACGACCAATGTGTACATGTCGCGTGCTGCTATGAGTGTGCTAACCGAGAAGTGGCCTGACGACTACACGCGGCAATTTCTCGAACGTTATGCTGTTCAAGATGACAATGCGCTTCTTCGTTGCACTGCTATTCAGGAGTTAGCTGACAAGTGGCTGGACGAAAATATGCGTCAGCTGCTTAAAAAGCGAGCTGTAGAGGATAGACATGGAGATCCTCGTAGTGCCGCGATTGAGGGGTTAGCCGCAAATTGGCCCGATGATAATACACGGCAATTGCTCGAAAAGCGGGCTATACAGGATGAGGATGATTATGCCCGTCTCATTGCTCTTCAAGCGTTGGCCAATAAGTGGCCGGACAAGAAGACGCTAAAGTTGCTGAGATCGCAAGTTTCATCGTTTGATTATGTGTATTCTAAAGCATCTTACTGGACAGATTTTTTGAAATCGAGGATTCGTTC
>CAYZCF010000057.1:0-14219 GCA_964476855.1 uncultured Chlorobiaceae bacterium | reverse complement strand
AGGACATCGCCCTCTCAAGGCGAAGATCACGGGTTCGAATCCCGTACACGCTACAAGTATAAATCCCGGCACAAGTCGGGATTTATACACTATGCACCCGTAGCTCAACTGGATAGAGCATCTGACTACGGATCAGAAGGTTAGGGGTTCGAATCCTCTCGGGTGTACAAAAAACAGAACGACTTGCAGGTTCCGGCTTGCAAGTCGTTTTTGTTTTATGGCACCAGATGGCGTTGTGCAATGATTTTGCAACCACTTTCAACATCCGGCCTCCCCTCCTCCTCTATAAGCATCATGCACGTCGCATAGACACCGCTCAAACACCTTGCCCCTTGAAACACTCACAGGAAAAAGATCATGACGGACGCAGTATAAGTTCTCATACTTGCAGCGGTGGTCACAATCAAGGCAAATACCTGGAGATACCTTCGGCGAAGCCGGAATTGCTCACTTCAAGCATCTTTCAAAACGACTCAGGAAGCTATGGGAACGTGTTTCCAAAAAAACCTAGCAAAAAAGCAAAAGCAGAGCAATTGTAAAGTATTCCCCCCCCCTTAAAAAATATTTTTTATATACAAAAAATATGCAGATTCAAGAAGATTATTCATAATTTCGTTTTCTTACCAAACACGCAAAAACAATGAAAGATGTCACTTACAGACAAGGAGGTGGAAATCAATGTTGACCCTGAGAATACTGGCAAGATAATTAAGGATACACATGGCCGGTACAAAGGTAATATAGGCAGCAAGAGCTTGGTTTCCTGTGCCATATCAAGGTCATTTAAGCAGCAGTAATAACACTTAAGTAGTAATAACTAAAAGTATTTACTTTTCTCTTAGACATAATTTCTCTATTCTTAACCGCCTTAACCTGTATTTCTCCTAAACAAAAAAAGTAAAACCCCAGAAAAACATGAAATTCAAGCGTATCGCTATTGCTACAATAGCCGGGTTAGGCCTGATGCTGCCTCTTCATCGTGCATCGGCCGCAACGGCATCAGGTTCCACAACCTTGTCGGTGACAGTTCCGCCTTTTGTGATTTTGTACTATCCAAGCAATATTTCCATAACCCTTAAGGATCGATGGACTGGTGCAACTGCGGGAGGTACCGGTACCACTACTGCATTTACTGAGGTTGTTGATGGCGACACACTCGACGCAACAATCAACCCTGGCACAGATCCCAGCACAACCACCGCGATCACCATCAGCAATGCATGGGCTGTCAGAGGGCTTTCTGCCGCAGGTACAGCAACGGTATCTATCAAACCGAAGAATACCCCGGCTGGTTCAACCATAACCCTCACCGGTGGTTCTGGCGCTGGTTCACTTACCATCAGCTCACTCACCGCTACGTCAGGAGGGAATGCGACATTTGGCCTGACAGGCATGGCTCCCGTATATGGCGATGTCGGCATGACCATTGACATGGCTGACGCAGATAAGTCGGATACATTTGCTGGCGGAGATGGCTACACAATCACTGTTACCACCATTTAACATCATGCCGGTAACAGGAATCGGGGGCAGCACAGCTCGGCGAAAGTGTTCTGCACTCGTTGCTTGTCGCATCATCGCCATCACTTCGGTGGCGATGATGTTTGTTTTTGTCTCGACCGCGCAGCGCCTCCAGGCTGCAATAACCGGTCAATTCAGATCCTCTTACAGTATTACTTTCACTATTTCAGATCTTGGTCTTTCAGCATCTGGCATGGCTATTCCGGAGGGAGGCATCACTTCGATCCAGCAGTCCGATGGCAGCATGGTCAATACACCGTCAACGATCACCATTCCGGTCATTGTCACGGTGTACTCGAAGCCCCTGGGCACCTCATACACCGACTACTTCTGGCGTCTGAGAATGAACAACACGGATCACACCAACTGGGTCAACAATAATCGCACCGTATCACCGGTATATACTATCAGAAGCACCACCGGTTCGTTGGCCAACAAATTATCAAAAACAACCAGCCCGCTCACCGCAACGATTCCGGTATCGATTACCACCTCGCCGACGCAGGTATTTACTCGATCAGGAAGCACGTGGTATCTGTATCAACAGTCAACACTGTCGATCGATCTGAGCAATGTCAGCTACAGCGGCACCTATTCGGGAACTGTCACCACAACTCTCACCTACTGATATGAAACCGCTGCTCTCCAGCGTCCTGCTGTTCCTTTTGCTGTTCTTTCCCCGGATTGCTTTTTCCGAGCAACTTCCGCCGCCTCAATTAGCCGTAGTTCCTTCCATGTTCGAGATGGAGATCGGAGACGCGCCGGTCAACGACAGTGTCACGATCACCAACTACAAGAAACGCCCGGCAACCTTCAGAATCGAACTCTATGCCTGGACGCTGGACGAGCACCACGAACTCAAAATCATTCCATCCTCTCCGCAGTCACTCGACCAGTGGATGGTAGTCAATCCGCTCAGGTTTACCATACCGCCGGGCGGTCAGCAAACCGTCAGGTTTTCGATAAGGCCGCAGCTCAAACCGGCGCCCGGAGAACATCGCGCCATCATGTTCCTTGTCGAGGAACCGGCTCAGGCTCAGGCTCAGGCACAACCAGCAACCGGAACCCCGGTGTTCATGAAATTCGGCATCAGCATTTACGGGTATGTCAAGCCGGTTATCCACTCAGCCAGATTGCAGGAGCTTTCCTTTAACCAGTCCACAGGAGTCATTTCGGCACGCGTGATCAATTCAGGAAACGTGCATACGCGATTCAGAGGGAAATACGCCGTCTGGGGAAAGAAGTACTTCCCTGGTCTGGAGGCAACGAAACAAATGCTCAAGACGCTGGAGCCAGGCAAGGAACCGGCAGGTTATGTTACCTCCGGCATCATTCCGGGCAATCCTGTTCTGGCGGGTGGCGAGAGTCGTTATTCCCTGAAAGCATCCTTGCCCAAGCAGAGCAAAGGCCCTTATGTCGTAGCTGTTATCGGTGAATTTGACGGCAAACCGCTCGAAAAAGTTCTGGAGTAAGGAGGAGCATCTGAAGCGGCCTATTCTTTATTGTTGCTTTTTGTTGCCGGTAACGCTGCTTTTCATCAGCTATGATGCCGCGCAAGCTGATTTTCTCTCCACTCCTCAGCTTGCCTCATCAGGTATCGCCGCCACCGAACTTGCCAGAAACACGGAATCAGGTTCACAAAACCATCTCTTCCTGGTCGGAGTGTATCTCAATGGCCGTGATCGCGGAGCCATGAACGTGCTGCTCGATAATGGTGAAATCTGGATTCCGTGGAACGATTTTCTTGAGCTTTCCGGCCTTCAGGTGTCCGAAGAGCAGAACGACACCGTGATGCTCCGTACCACTATCGGAGATATTCGCTTGGCGACGACAACCCTTCGTCTCTTTGGCGGCAAGTCCTATATCTCTTTCAAAATGCTTGAAGAGCAGTTTCGGGTATTTCCGTCTTTCGATCAGTCGCTCTTCGCCATCAAGTTGCAAATCACCTGGTCACCCGCGAAGTCAACTCCGCCTGCCCGCGCTGTGCTCAAAGCCGATGTTAACGGCCCGGCTACATCCCTTGCGTTCATCCACGGAACGTATCAATACAACAACGATCTGCAGAATCCGGCCAGTCAGGAACTGGAACTCCTCTCAGGCGGAAGAGTCCTGGACGGCATCTGGAACATCGATATGCAGGGAGACCCGAGCCGGAATATGGACCTTACCACCTATCACTGGACATCGATCAACACCCATACGGCGTTTCGCCTGGGCACGGGACAAACCGATTTCCCGACACTGCTCTCGACTGGCACATTTACCGGCGCTCAGCTTGGCTGGAGCAACACGGATATCACTCCCTATTTCGATCAGCCGCTGTCGTCATCGCTGAACGCATTCATGATCTTCAACAGCTCACAACTGAGAAACATCGATGGCAGCGGACCAGCGGGAGGCATTGCCGAATTACGGTTTAATGGCAAGGCGGTTGCCCGGCAGCTCATTCGACTCGACGGCCGGTTTTCTTTTCCGAATGTGCAGATGGGCCTCGATTTTCGAAAGACGGAAGTGTATGTATATACCCGTTCGATCCTCGAAAAGCCATCGGCCATTCTCGATTACAGCCAGTCCATTGCCAGTCGCGCTCTTGAATCAGGCAAAATTCTGGCCAGCGGCGGGATCGGAAGAGATGGGAATCCGTTACTCCAGCAGAATAACGCCGATTCTGGACGGCCAACGACGTACGGCCATATTCAGTACGGTGTCAACCATTGGCTGACAGCGGAAACCGCCATTCAGAAACGGGGTAGTGGCCACGGTCCTGACGGCTTGGCTGGTGCTGTTTTTTCTTTAGGCTCGTCGTGGAATGCATCAGCGTATGCGGCAAGTTCGAATGCACACCTGGGTACCGAGTTGAGTCTGGAGCATCGTGGAGAACGATCATCGCTGTCGCTGAGCAGTTCCAGATACGAGCAGAATTTCCTGTCTGACGAGCAACCGTCGATAAAGCGTCAATTGTTGAATTTTTCCTGGAGTCCGTTCAACAATATGAATCTCTTGCTCCTCGGACGTCGTGAAAAAAGCGAAGAAACCAACATATCGTTTCTTCGCCCGGGGGGGTCTATTTTCTTTCGAAACGGCTTCAGGTTTTCGGTCACACCGGAATACGAAGCATTTCCAGAGTACCGATACGAAATAAATTATTACGCCACGACATTCTGGTGGACTGCGGTGTACAACACGGAAACCATTGATACAACCGTTTCGTGGCAGTTTTCAGACCGAACGAATGTCCGCCTTTTCAATCAGTATAGCGTGAGCAACCATGCAAATGCGACCAGTGCGTATCTTGACTGGTACACCACCAGCGCCAGGCGTTCCCTCATCCAGTTCGTCGCGTCCCATAAGGGCAATCGGACCGGCTTTTCCCTGGCCTATCACCGCGCGGCTGACGCCGGCCTGGATTTTTCGCTGGCGTATCTGTACCAGATGAACAATACCCTTATGCTCGACATCGATCAGGCCGTGCAGGAGAACCCGGTGAGCAAGCACCTGTTCATGTGCACGTTATCGCTTGATTTCGGCTGGTCCGGCAAGCGCCTGCAGCCAGTCAACCGATGGACTATTTCGCCAATGCGTGGTGGAATTGCCGGATCGCTGGATGCAGATGAGGATAGCGGGCTGCAAAAGAGCCAGATTCAGGATATCGGCATTCTGGTTAATGGATACCGGATGCCACAGAATCAGCAGGACGGCAATTATTTTGTCGGAAATCTCAAGCCGGGATTGTACAAAGTATCGGTCGATCCGGCCAAACTGCCCATCCAGTTCGTCCCTGACAAGGAATCGAGCATTGTCGAGGTGAAAGGCTCCGGCATAACCAATGTCAATATACCGGTGCATGCGGAGTACGGCATAGCAGGCCAGCTGTTTGATCTCTCAGGTAAAGGCGTGGCCAATGGAACGCTGGTACTGACCGACTCGAAAAACAATACTGTCGCAATGGTTTCAACCAACGAGTTCGGCTATTACCGTGCGGACGGACTGCGCTCCGGACAATACCTGCTCAAACCGGTTTCCGTGACAGGACAGCCCATAGAAAATGCCGATCCAAAGACAGTTATCATCAAGAATGATTACCTGTTCGATGTCAATGTTACCGTAAACATCCCGGCAGTTACGCAAAAAAAAGCTGAAGCTGAGGGAGAAAAAAGCGCCAATCAAGAAAATCCCGGATGATTTTGTCAACGCTGCACAGTCAAGCAGGTTTGCAGCATCCTGAACCAGACGCACTCGATAACCGTAGTGAAACTGGTTAACAGATCGCTCAAGCCGCCTGGCGACACCACCATTGAAAGCAGCCAGGTTTTCAGCCCCTTACTCCCCCTCTCGAATTCACAACCCCGCCTTCTCCCTCGCCACCCCATCATTCTGCCATCCCCCACCAAGCGCGACATACATCGCGGCGGTATCCTGCATCTGCCGGGCGCGGGCTTGCAGATAGCCGATTCGTGCCTGGCGGTACTGGATGTCGGCAAGAATGATCTGGAGGTAGTTGACCATGCCTGCCTTGTAGTTGGCCTGAAGCAGGTCGAGGGCGAGCTTTGTGCTTTCGACGGCCTTCGACTCGGCCTGCACCGCTTCGGCGTCGTGCTCCAGAGCGCGGATGAGGTCGGCAACCTGCGCGAACGCGCTGAGCACGGTCTGACGGTAAAGGGCAAATGTCTGGTTTCGATTGGCAATGGCGGCTCGCCGTTTGGCCCGGAGCGATCCGCCATTGAAGATCGGCTCGGTGATGTTGCCGCCGATTGACCAGAAACGGTTGAGCGGATCGGAAAGCTCGTGCGGCTGGTTCCCTGTGCGCCCATAGCTGCCGGTGAGCGTAAAACTGGGAAAAAGTGCCGCCGTGGCCACGCCGATCTCTGCGTTGGCGGCGTGCAGTTGCGCTTCGGCGGCGAGGATGTCCGGGCGCTGGCGCACCAGCTCTGAGGGCAGCGAGAGCGGCACGCGCTGCGGCAGCGAAATTCCGGAGAGGCGGAGATCGGGCGTCTCCCACTGCGCCGGAGTCTTGCCGACGAGCGTGGCGAGCAGGTGCTCGGCCTGGCTCAACTTCTGCCGGACGGGCGGAACCGAGGCTTCGAGCGAGGCGAGCTGGCTCTGCAAGGCCAGCACGGAACTGTAGGTCGCTATGCCCGCCTGGTACTGCCTGGTCGCAATGGAGAGCTGATCCTTTTCGATAGCGATGAGCTGATCGAGTTCGTCGAGCTCCTGGCGATAAGCGGCAATGGCGATGCTTGTATTGACGATGTTGCCGGTCAGGGTCATGTACACACCGAGAGTCTGCGCGCGCTGCACATCCACCTGCGCACCGAGCGCCTCGACGCTGCGCCGCTGCCCGCCAAAAAGATCGAGTGCATAGCTGACCGATGCTGAGAGAGTCGAAAGATTGACGATTGCGCCCACTGCCGTGCTGCCCGCTGTCGCCGGCGACGCGGCTTGCCTTGTCTGCGAAAAGGTCGCGCTGATCTGGGGATAAAAAATTCCGGCACCTGCGTGGAGGTTCTCCTGACTCGCCTTAAGACTCGCCTGTGCAGCTTGGAGGCCCGGGTTTTCCGCAAGTCCTTGCGCGACGACAGCGTCGAGCTGGCTGGAGCCGAACGACCTCCACCAGTATGCCGCAGGCCCGACGCCCTCATCGAAGCGCTGCCCGCCATCGCCCGGCTTCGGAAGAGGCTGCCGATCGTACGACCTCACCGCCGGAGCCTCCGGTTTGACGAAATCCGGCCCCACAGAGCATCCAGACAGCAGAAGCGCGGAAAAAGCGAGCGATACGACGCCGCGCCGGGCGATGCTTTTCGACATGACTGTCGCCAGATTATTTGTTGTTCGCTGCCTGTTCACCGATGTAGATATCGACAAGTTGACCGGGATAGAGCGTTACGTTTTGAGGCTTTGCAAAGCTGAAGATGACCGGCAGCACCCGAACGTCCACCCGCTCGGTGCGCTGGCTCGACAGCTCGATCTTCGGCGTAACGTTCGGCTGGAACCTCACGAATTTCAGCGGAATCCTGATCGTAGTCCCGCGGATTGACATGCTGGCGCTCATTCGAGCCGGATCTGGAAGCCGCTGGATCAGGATTTCGTCAACGTAACACCGCACTTGGAGACTGTTGTCCGGATTGCCCATGACCATGACCGGCACATAGCCACCCGTATAGGAGTTGTATCCGCCCTGGCTGGAAATGTAGCTGCCAACCGAGGTGTTGATCGCAAGAACGGTGCCATCTTCGCGCGCCGCGAGGGTGTACTTGCCGAGCAACGCATTGGCCGCGTCGTACTGCTTGCGGGCAAGTTCGAGACTCGCCTTCCCCGAACGGACGGCATTGGCGGCAGTATCGAGCGCATCCTTGCTCACCGAACGAGGATCGAGATTCCACGACGCTTTCAGCTTTTCGTACTGCGCACGCACGTTGGCGAGATTCGCCTCGGCCACCGCGATACTCGCTTTCGCCGATTCAGCCGTCGAGCGCTGCACCGTGTCATCAAGCGCAAGCAGCGGCTCACCCGCCCTGACCTGCTGCCCCTCCCGGACAGGGACGTTCACCACCGTACCGGATACTTCGGGGTACACGTTGACATTCGCACCGCTTTGCTGTGCGCTTTCGATGATGCCATTGGCATAAATCCCGCTCCGGTAGGGATTCGACGCCGGTTTGAAGGCGGGGGGCTCCGATTTGGGGCGCAGTTTCATGAAAAATGCGCTTCCGAGGCCAAGCAGAATGCCGAAGATCGCGATGCCGATCAGGATTTTATTTCTCATAGAGATGATTGGTTTCGTAACCGACGATTTTGCCATCCTCCATCTTCATGATCCGGTCCGCGTACTCGTAAATCCTGCTGTCGTGCGTCACGATGATGATGGCCCGTTTTTCGTTCAGGATATTCGACTTCACAAACTCCACGATCTTCCGCCCGGTATCGCCATCGAGCGAAGCCGTCGGCTCGTCGAAAATAAGCAGGTCCGGCTGGCCCGCGATGGCCCGTGCGATAGCCACGCGCTGCTGCTCGCCACCGCTCAGCTTCACGGGCTGGAGGTCGGCGCGATCTTTCAGGCCGACAATGTCGAGATAGTCGCGGGAGAGCTTCAGCGCCTCGTTCCATTCAATTTTCTTCAGGATGAGAGGAATCGCCACGTTTTCAACCGTGGTCAGCCTCGGAAAAAGGTGGTAGTCCTGAAAGACAAAGCCGATTTTGTTCAGGCGAAGATCAGCCAGTTCGTCGTCTTTCATCTTCCATATATCACGATCCTCGACGACGACGCTCCCTTCGTTTGGTCTCAGGATACCCGAAATCATGCTCAAGAGAGTCGTCTTGCCACTTCCTGAAGGGCCAACGATGTAGAGAATCTCGCCATACTGAACCTCAAAGGAGACCTGCTTGACGGCCACAGTCCTTGCCTCACCTTCGCCGAACCACTTGACCAGATTGCTGGCTTTGATGATGACCGATCCACCCATTCTCAACCCCTGAAAATATCGAATGGCTGAATCTGCAACACCTTGCGCACGCCGATATAGCTCGATACCGCCGCGATGATCATCACCATGATGAGCGCCAGTCCGAGCGTCTGGTAGGTGAGCTGGGCGGCGTAACCGGGCACGCGCCACTTGGCGATAATCATGAAGGTCGAGGCCGCCCCGACACCGAGACCATATCCGATGAGCGAGGTAACGAATGTCTGGGCGAGAATCATGGCTATCAGTTCGTTACCCTTGGCACCGATGGCCTTCATCGCGCCGAACTTGCCGATGTTTTCGAGAATGAAGGTGTAGAAGGTCTGGCCGGAAATCGAGAGTCCAACAACAAAGCTGATAGCGGTCATCATCATGATGTTCATGCCAACGCCGGTCTTGAAGGTGTAGAAGTTGGCGACCTTCTTGACGAACTGGTCGCGCGTGAGGGCTTCGTAGCCAAGTTTAGCGATTGCATTCTGGATGCTGGGCACATCCGCCTCGCTTTTTGGCTCGATCAGTACATACGAGGTTGTGAACCGGGCTGAAGGAATGTAGGTGATGGCGCGGTTGTAGGTTGTGTAGAGCGTCGGGATACCGAACAGGCCGGATTAGGCGACTTTGGCGATGCCGACCACCGTACCCCGGTTATCGTTGATCTCGAATTGGGTTCCGATTTTCGGGCTTTCGAGCTTGGGGTATTCCGCATCCTTGACTACCACGAAGACGTTCTCGGCAAAAATGTCTTCAATTCTCCCCTCGATCATCTCGGGTCGTCCGAAAAGCGTGGCGTCATCGAGTCCGACCACCGTGGCCGCCTGATAGGTACCATCCTTGAGCTTGACCAGCGCACTACCGAAATAGAGCGGCACAGCGTACTTCACGCCCGGAATGCTCCGCGACGCCGACAGGATGTAATCGGGCATCGGAATGCTGCTGTTGGTGTTGTTCACCGCCGGATCCATCACCCAGATTTTCGCGCCGATGTTATAGACCGGAGCGCACGAGCGAGCCAGAATGCCGGAAAACATCGACATCATCATCACCATGAGGAACACGGCGAAGGTAATGCCGACCAGAAGCGCCGTGAACTTGCTCTTGTCGTTCATCAGCAGCTTCAGCGCCACCCTGTAAATACCCGAAACAGGCTTCATTTCGTGAATGGATCAGATTGCCACTTACGTATCAATTAGAAACCGGGACAGGAAATTTCCATGAAAAAATTCGCTGTTTCCAAAAAAACTGCTCACTCTAAAACCGCCAGAGAGACCTGTCTGAAAAGAAAATTACTGCAAGTGTAATCGCAGGCAAAGGCTTTTCAGAATTTTTCATTCTCCGCGCATCCTCAATCTGAATGCCACTCTGGAAGCTCCCGAAACGAGCTGACCACAGTATCGGCCAGTATAACAAGCCGGTAAGATCACTCCTGCAAAGAAATACTCAAAAATTCTTACCCCCATTTACAGGGGGCTGATAAAGAACAGGGAAAAAATGATGATAGGAATTACAAGAATAACTTTCATATGTATAATCACGACGATTCACTGTATATTTCAATAAAACATTTCTCCCCCCCTACCTGCTGAATAGCTTTAGTATTTCTATCGCGGCAGTAAACCGAGTTGAGCCATGCTCTATCCAACAGATGAGCCGCTTTACAATCTTTCCGGCATGATTCCCGGCCCGGCATTCACGTTCGATACGGACGGTCTCGTCACCAGCTGGAATGCCAATGCCCGCAACACAGTTTTTGGCCTCGACGATGAGAGCATCTCCGACCTGAATCTCTTCGAAACAGCCCACCCGGAAGAGCGCGAAGCGTTGCGCCTCGCCATGACAACGGCGCTGCAAAATGATGCGGAAACGTCGTGCGAAGCGAGAATCCTGCATTGTGACCGGAAGGAATATTTGTGGCATTCGATCACCGTCAGAAAGATCGCGACCGGGAGCAAGCCATCGATCATCGCCACATGCCATGAGATCACCCGCTGCAAGCAGCTCGAAGAGTCCCGGGACATCAGCGAAACGAAGTTCAAGCGCCTGTTCGACGGCCATTCGACCGTGATGCTGGTCATCGATATATGGAGTCGAAAATGATCATCGATGCCAACCGCGCCGCAGAGAGCTTTTATGGCTGGACGGTACAGGAGCTTCGCGAAATGCGGCTCGAACAACTCGCCGTGACCTCTCCCGATTTTCTGGCACGCGAGATCGACCTGATCAGAACGCTCAAACAGAAAACTGTTTCGGCCCGCCATCGCAGAGCCGACGGCAGCATCCGCGACGTGGAAGCCTCGACCAGCCTCATCGAAATCCAGGGCAAGGAGGTGTTTTACTGCATCCTCAACGACGTTACCGAGCACGCGCAGCGGGAGAAGGAGTTGCGCTTCAGCAAGTCACAGCTCAACTTCGCGCTCGAAAAGAGCCATATCGGCTGGTGGAGCATGAACATCGAGGATGGCTCCGCGTTCCGTACACTCGAACATGCGCGGATATTCGGGTACGACTCTACAAACCGGGAGTGGAGCTTTCAGCAGTTTCTCGACCACGTCGTTCCCGAGGATCGTGACCGGGTCAGCGCTCTGGTTCAGCACTCAAAAACCAGCCATACCGGCCTCCATTTCGAATGCCGCATCCGCCGGAACGACGGCGAGTACTGCTGGATCATGGTGATCGGAGGATTTCAGCACGACGGCCTTCACGGCAAACAGCTCCTGGCAGGCATCGTCATGGATGTTTCAGATCGCAAAACAGCGGAAATCGAACTCCGGGATGCCAAAACGAAGTTCGACCTGGCGCTGAAAGCTGCGCGAGCCGGCGTCTGGGAGATGAACATCGAAACCGGCAAAGCGGTCTGGTCGAACGAGATCGAGCGTCTGCTGGGGCTTGAACAGCAAAAACAGCCCCCGTCGTTCGATCTCTGGATAAAAGCCATTCATCATGATGACCGGCAAAAAGTGATCGACACCATCACTGAGACCACCAGAGAGGCGAAAGAATCAAGTATGGAGTTCCGGGTCACCTGGCCCGACGGATCGACCCACTGGCTGATGTCGCGCGGACAGCCGGTGCACAACGAAAAAGGAGCGTGGACCGGTTATATAGGCACGATCATCGATTCCACGGAGCGCCGGGAGCTGCTCGAATCGGTACGCCAGAGAGAAACGGAGTATCGTTCACTGTTCGAAAACATGCCGAATGGCTTTGCCTATTGCCAGGCGATCTACGATCGAAATGACAGAGTCGAAGATTTCGTATTCGTCGAGGTCAACCGAAAATTCGAGGAGTTGCTCTCGATGAAGGATATCATCGGTAAACAGGCGACGCAAATCATTCCTGAAATCAGGACGACCGACGAAGAACTGTTCCGAATCTCTGAACGCATCGTCAAGAGCGGTCAACCGGAATATTTCGATTATTTCCTGAACGCGCTTCAGGAGTGGTTCTCGTTTTCGGTTTACAGTCCGAAACAGGACTTTTTCATCGTGATCTTCGATATCATCACCCAGCGCAAGCAAATCGAGCAGTCATTGCGGGAAAGCGAACACAAATACCGCACGATAACCGAACAGATCTCCGAAGTCGTCTTCGTCACCGACTTCACGGGCATCGTCCGCTATATTTCGCCATCAATACAAAAAACGGCAGGATACCGGCCTGAAGAGATTGTCGGTCACTCCTTTTTCGACTTTCTCGCGCATGATGAGATCGAACGGGCGAGGCACAAACTCGGCGAGGCGATTGCCAGGCATCTCGATTCCGAAGTGTTCGAGTTGAAATACAAAAAACGCGATGGCTCCGATCTTTATGGCGAAGTTGGCGTCAGATATTTTCTGGAAACCAACGGCAATGAATATTCGGGCATGATCGGCGTGATTCGCGATATAAGCCGAAGGAAAAAAGCCGAAGAGGAGAAAAAAATACTCGAACTCCAGCTACAGAAAGCCGAACGCCTTGAAACGGTCGGCAGACTGGTCGGCGGTATCGCCCATGACTTCAACAATCTGCTGTCGCCGATTCTCGGTTACGCCGAACTCGGGATGCTCAATGCCGCCGAAGAGGGATACAATCCCGAATATTACACCGCTATCGTGCAGGCCTCCGAACGCGCAAAAGAACTGATCGCCCAGATTCTGACCTTCAGCAAGACCAATGACAGCAAGCCCGCGCCTGTCAAGGTTCAATCGATCATCGAAGAGGTTGTCCAGCTCCTCTGTCCGTCGATTCCGCCAAACATCAGGATAGAGAAGAAGATCGACCAGACGTGCCGCAACATTCTCATCGACCCTTCGAAGCTGCACCAGATGCTCGTCAATCTCTGCACGAACGCCTGGCAGGCGATCGACAAGAGCAATGGCATCATCACCATCGAGCTGCGCGAGGTCACGCCCGGCAAGGCGCTGCTGAACCGACTGACGGGGCTGATGGCCCAGCCCTACGCGGAGCTGAGCATTTCCGACAACGGCACCGGCATGGACAAGGCGACGATAGAGCACATTTTCGAGCCGTTTTTCACGACCAAAGCCCCCGACAAAGGTTCCGGCCTCGGCCTGTCGGTCGTGCACGGCATCGTTACCGGTTACAAGGGGCAAATTCTGGTTGAAAGCGAGCCGGGAGAGTCAACGACCTTTCGCATCTACCTGCCGGTCATCGAAGCGACGAGCGAGCAGAATTGTTCGCGCCCCATTCCCCAGCAGGGCAAAGGCAGCATTCTTTTTGTCGATGACGAGCAGGTCATCCTGAACATGATCTCGAAAATGCTGAGCAAACAGGGCTTCGAGGTGTGCTCCATGAAAAATCCGCGCGAAGCCACCGAGCTTTTCAGGCAGAAACCCGAACGTTTCGACCTGGTCATCACCGACCTGACCATGCCCGAATTGAGCGGCCTCGAACTGTCAACCGAGCTGAAAAGCCTCTGCCCCCGAATTCCGATAATCATGATGACCGGCTTTGGGAAAGACATTGAAGACGATCAAACTTTGAACAGGCACGGCATCTGCAAAATCCTGAAAAAGCCCGTCAGGCTTGCCGAGCTGGTTGCCGCGATCAAAGACGCCATCGCCGGAAACGGCTGACGCCGCCAACCACGACAGGCAACCCGGTTCCTGCACAGGCCAGGAGAGGGATTTTTTTACAGAAAGGTTAAAAAAATGCTGGATTTCCAGATTTTTTGTTACATTAAGCCACTCTATTGAGGAGTGGCCAAATTGGTAAGGCTCCTGACTCTGGATCAGGCAATTCCAG
>CAYZCF010000056.1:1076-14536 GCA_964476855.1 uncultured Chlorobiaceae bacterium | reverse complement strand
TTCTGAAATCGTTTTCAGCGAGTTCGTGTCCGGCGTTGTAGAGTTTGTATAGCAGTGCGTTGGTCGAGAACAGCTCTAACGCTGAGCTTTTTTCGAGCAGGTTCAGACTGTGCGGACCGATGAACATGCCCGAGAGAATCAGCCCCACCGTGCCGGGAATGTTGAAGCGTTTGAAGACGATCGGCGCGAGCAGGATGATGAACAGCACGAGTGAAAAGACCAGCACGGGATTGGTCAACGGAAGATGGAACTCATTGAGAAGCTGTTGGTAATAGGATTCCATACTCGTGCGTCCTTTTCTGGTTTGGTTTGCCGACCTAAGGGCGACCGGGTTGAATTTAAGCAATTTACCTGAATGCACTGGTTTCATGCTTCAGATAGAGACGGCTGTTTTCTGTTTTGTGATATGTCAAAGAACTATACAAAACAAAGTATTGGGATCAGACAAATATCACTGGCAGAAATGGGCGGCGGTTCATTCAGATTATGCTCCGCTTGGTAGTCGTTACCCTCCACGCTATTTTCTCTCTTCTTGAGAAAACACTGTTTCCATTGCACTGTATGAAGAGTCGCTCCGCATCTCTTGGCGTGGTTATTACCGGCGGAACTGCCGGACTCGGGCTGGCGATGGCGAGGGAGTTTTTGCGGGCGGGTGATCGCGTGGTGGTCTGCTCGCGTCGCGAACCGAATCTCGCGTTGGCGTTGCAAACGCTCGAAAGAGAGGTGCCGGGCGGGGAGGCGCATGGTATGGCGTGCGATGTTTCTGATCCCCGGCAGGCCGCTGAATTCGCGGCTTTTGCAGCCGGAAAGCTTGGCGTCATCGACCGCTGGATCAACAACGCGGGCACGGCGGGCCGGATGCGCCGCCCGCTCTGGGAACTCGATCTCACGGACATCGACGAGACCTGCCGCACCAATCTCTCCGGCAGCATGATGCTTTGCTCGGAAGCGCTCCGCATGATGCTCCGCCAGCCAGACGGAGGGGCGGGGCCGCGCTATCATATTTTTAACATGGGATTTACAGCCGCAGGCCTCCGCTCGTCGCCCACCTCCGTGCCGCACCGGGCCTCCAAGCGGGCGGTGGCGATCATGAGCGAGCTGCTTCGCCAGGAACTCGAAGCCGCCGGAAAACGCTCGGTCGGCGTGCACGAACTGAGCCCGGGCCTGGTGCTCACCGACCTCCTGCTCCGCGATGCCACCCCCGAGCAAAAGCGCTTCTTCAACGCCATGGCCGAAACCCCGGAAACCGTCGCAGCAAAGCTCGTGCCGATGATCCGTGCCGCCACGGGCCGAGGCGGCACGCTACGCTACCAGCCGGTATTGTTTATGCTCGCGAAGCTGGCGGCGTCGCTGTTCGGGTATCGCAAAGAGCGGTTTTTTGACAGGGAGGGAGAGTGGCGTTTAGGTGGGGGAGTGCTGAAGCTTTGACAGGTCTGATAGAAATAGGGAAGGGCGGACTCGCGGATCCGCCCCTGAAAATTCATTCTTATTCAATTCATAACTCATAATTCATCATTCTCTTTACGCCGCTACCCATTGCACGGCGCTGTCGAGGTTTTCGAAGAGGTCGATGCTGCGTGAGCCGGTTTTTTCTTCGTCGCTGAACAGACCGGTGATGGCGCTGTGGTTGCCGTTTTGCAGCACGATGGCCACTTTGTTTTTCTTTTTGCCGGGCTTGTCGAGTTCTCCGATAATCGGAATGACCGAGGAGATGGTCGAGAGCGGGAGGCTCGCTTCGTCGTTTTGCCTGAATATCCAGATGCGGTTCTTGTGTTCGTATCCGGGCAGCGCGGCGATGCGAAGGAATGCTTCGAGAATCGCTGAAAAGCTGACGCCGCCGTTGAACGTAACCTTGATGTAGGTCTCTTCGTTGATGATGGTGTACATAGTTGTGTTCCGTTCAGCGTTGTTAGTTGCATGATGGCGATGGTCATGATTGACCACCCTCTTCAATGGTATATTAACAAAAATTATGCCAAACGTGTAGGAATTTGATTGCCGCAGCACCTGATAGAGCGTAACTCATATTTATACAGTCACTTGAAAAAGTTATCCGTATGATTGCGGGCAGGTCGGGAGGGCGGTAAAAAACTACATTCGCGTCGGTATATCGTTGAGTGCCGAGAAAAAAGACATTATGGTGGGAAATTTAATGCCTTCATGGCTGATGCAGGGTCCATCCGAAGCAATAAAAAAAGGCGGACACCGAGGTCCGCCTTTTCAATTCATCATTCATCATTTAAAACAGCACTGCCTGAGCTTTTGCCGCCTGGACGAGGAAGCGTTCCATCCAGTCGGGGCCGGAGTGCTTTTCGGCCAGCGCCACGGCGATGTGCTTTGGCTCGACGCCCATGTCGCGGTTGCGCCCGAGGCCCTGTACGCATGACGGGCAGTTGGTGAGGATCGTCGCCGTCTCTGCGCCGTGCATCGACTCCTTCAGCGCTTCGCGCTTGCGGTGCAGCATCGAGTCGGTGATGTCGGGCCGCGAGAGCGCCAGCGTTCCAGCCTCCGAGCAGCAGTGCGGTACGTCGGTCACCTTGCCGAAGCCGCCGACGTCGCGCAAGAGGTCGCACGCCTTGCCCTTCAGCGAGTCGTGGCACGGGGCGTGGTAGAGGCTTTGCGTCGCGCCACCGTCAACCCGCATCCCTTTTTCGTAAGCGTAGCGCGACACATCGACGATCCGGTTGCCGAAGAGCTTCGGCGCATCCATGATTTCGAGTCCCTCCATGCAGGTGCCGCAGGAGATCACGCAGGCGTCGAAATCGAAATAGGAGAACATCTCGCGAATCTGGCTGAACATCACCGTGTTGCGCAGCACGATCGAGGCGTACTCCTCCTCTTTGGCGTTGACGTTCAGCGGAAAGCCGCAGCAGAGGAAGGGCGGCGGCAGCACCACGCGCGTGCCGGTTTCGAGCAGAATGTGGATCGCGGCCATCGAGATGGTCGAGTGCAGTCGCTCCGAGCCGCAGCCGGGGAAGTAGAAAACCGTGGAGGTCGCCTCCTTGCCCGCCGGTTCGAAAACCAGCACCTGATCGCTGTCGCAGGGCGGCAGCACGTCGCGCAGCGTCTTTTCCGGCACCGGCGGCACCGCCGAGCGCAAGAGCCGCAGCGGCGGAAGCACATTCTGCGCATCGGATGCCTGCAACGGCGCGGTCATTTTCGCGCCAGCCCGCTGGGCCGCGCCGCCAAACCTCAGCACCGTGTTGCGGAACATCTTGTTGTAGAACGGCGAGCGGTTTGCCAGGTAGTTCAGCGTCATCCTGGTGATGGGCGGCGAGTCCTTGAAGCCGCGCGCCGAGAGAATCTCCCGTTCGAGAATCGACACCTCGCCCGAATCGATGTCCACCGGGCAGGGCTTGAGGCACTTGTGGCAGATGGTGCAGTGATCCGAGACCTCCTCCAGCCACTGCAACAGCCTGAAATCGGTCGAGCGTTCGCGCTGGGCGTCGTAGAGCAGCGCCTCGATGAGCGAACCGATGGCGAGGTTCTTGTTGCGCGGATGATAGAACATGCCGCGCGCCGGGTAGTAGACGCAGCAGTCCGGCTTGCACTTGCCGCAGCGGATGCAGTAGTCCACCTTCTTCGAGAGCGCTTCGAGCTTGCCGCGCTTGAGGATGTGCGCCTCCAGCTCCAGAAGGTTGAACGATGGCGTGAAGATGTGGTTCAGCGCCTCGTAATCCTCCAGCTTGCCGGGGTTCATGATGCCGTCCGGGTCGATCTCGCGGCGATAGGCGGTCAGTTCGTCGATACGCGCCTTCTCCATGTACTTCAGCTTCGTCACGCCAATGCCGTGTTCGCCGGAAACGACGCCGCCGAGCGAAATTACCTTCTCCATCACCTGGTCGATGACGTGATCGGCCCGGTCGAGCATCGGGCGGTCGTTCGAGAGCACCGGCACGTTCACGTGCACGTTGCCGTCGCCGGCGTGCATGTGCGTGGCCAGCACGATGCGCCGGTCGCGCACGTGCTTGTAGGCCGCCTCGATGGCGTCGAGCGTTTTCGGATAGCCGCGGAAGAGCTGGTTCAGCTCGGTGCGGAACTCCTGCAAAAGCGTCAGCGAGCGCAAGAGCAGCGGATCGGCGGCTTCGAGACGGTTGCGTATCAGGTCGCAGAGGCCGAGGCCCGCAGGAATCTTCGCCTCGAAGGGCGAGAGGCTTTCGGGATTGCTGTTCTCGCGCAGCATCGCGTCGATCCGGTCAACGTACTTGAGTTGCGCGTACCGCTCCTCCTCGACATTCAGGTCGTCGATGAAGCGGGCGAAGACGGCGAGCTGCTCGATCGGGATGACGATATCCTCGTTCAGCTTGAAGGCGTTGGTGCGCCGGGCAATCGCGCCGAGCTTCTTGCGATCCTGCCAGAACTGAACGCTCTCCGCCTGGTCGCGCGCCACGAACATGAGCGTGTTCGGGTGCTTGCCGAGCAGTGTGCGCACGCGCTCCACGCCCGCCTCGACCTCCGCTTCCGTGTGTCCGGCGATGTCGATCAGCAGCACCGCTTTCGGCGTCTGCGGGCGGGTGGCCTTCACCTTGTAGTCGATGGCGCGGATGTACTCGTCATCGAAGTGCTCGAGGGCGAGCAGCGTTTCGTGCTCGACGTTCTGGTACGGAAACGCCTTCGCAAGCTCGACGATCACGCGGCTCGCCTCGTCCATGTCGGGGCCGAAGAACTCCAGGCAGAGCGTGCGCTTCTCTTCGTACTTCGGATAGAGTACAAAGACTGCCGAGGTGATGACGCCGTCGGTGCCCTCCTTCTGGAGGCCGGGTACGCCGCCGAGCGCCTTGTTGGTGATGTCCTTCCACAGTCCCTGCTTGCGGATTTCGGTGCCGCGCAGCGAGATCCGTTTGAGCGGAGCGCCGTGCTGGTCAAGTACCTCGTAGGTCACGGTATCCTCCGGCAGAATCTTGCGTAACTGGTGGTCGGTGCGGCGCACGGTCCAGAGCTTGCCGCCCGGCATGGCGATCTTCCATTCGAGCAGGTTGTCGATGCAGGTGCCCCAGCGCACGGCCATCTTGCCGCCCGCGTTCTCGGCGATGTTGCCGCCGATGGTGCAGGCCCACTCGCTGGTGGGGTCGGTGGCGAAGACCAGGCCGTGCTCGTCGGCGTGGTGCATGGCCGCTTCGGTGATGACCCCCGCCTCAACCTCGATCACGCTGCCTGTCACCGTGTGGCCGTCCTTGAGATGGAAAGTTCGTTCGGTGATGCCGCGCACATGGTTCAGCCTTTCGGTGTTGATGATGACGCAGTCCGAGCGCAGCGGCACCGCGCCGCCGGTGAGTCCGGTGCCCGCGCCGCGCGGAATCACGCGCAGCCCGAGTTTCGCGATGGCCGCGATGAGTGGCGCCACCTGCGCCTCGTCGTCCGGCGTCACCACGGCCACCGGCAGGTACAGGCGCCAGTCGGTTGCGTCGGTTGCGTGGGCTACAATCGAAAAGGGATCGAACAGCACGTTCTTGGCACCGACGATGGGTGCCAGCTCTTTGCGGACTCTGCGCCGGAACTCCGGAAGCCGCTCGATTTCGGCGCGGAACTTCTCCAGCTTGGCGCGGAGAGTTTCGACAATCGCCAGCACTCGCGGCTCGCCGTTGGCCGACGACTGGATGGTTTCGATGTCTTTGCGGGCGTGCTCGAAAATCCTGTTCCGCCGCCGCTCCGAGCCGATCAGCTCCTGGAAGAGATAGGGATTGCGGCCATGAATCAGGATGTCGCCGAAAAGCTGCATGAGCAGGCGGGCCGACCGACCGGTCACGCGGAGGTCGCGCAGCTCGTCGATCTGCCGCACAACCTCTTCGCCAAGGATGAACGAAATCGCCTGCCGGTCGCTCGCGGAGGTGTAGTTGTAAGGTATCTCGCGCTTGACGGCAGGAATTGCCCGCGCGGCATCACTCTCTTTATTGACAGTCATAGGTATTCAGTACTCACGAAAAAATATTCATGCTCCAGCCAGATGACGCCCGGCAGGAACCCACGATAAACAAAGACGATAAAAACTCTCGACTCTTGCGGTTTTCCGTTTGGCTCAATCATCGCCGCCGATCCGTTTCGCAAGCGTTTCTTCGGGAATTAACGCCATACAAGGGAACAGCTTGTCAAACAATATAACGAAACTCCCCGTAACTCATTGCCAAGCCACTTCTAAACGTCAGAGGCAATTCTTGCGATCAAGCCGCAAAAAAATACCGTTATTAAGTTTGCAGACATTAACACTCTTAACATGCTCCGCACCAAGAACATTCCCCGACTTGAATTTCCCTCGCGACTTTCAATTGTCCATTTTTTTACCCCCTCCTGATGGGCACATAATGCCCCTTGTTCTTGCAAATAGCGTAAACAGTCGGTATTATGACGATGTGCTGATGTTTGTGGCATGACGCTTGTCAACGTTCACCCTAACCCTCGTTCAGCTACCGGTATTCCCCTCATGAGTCACAGTTCTACAAAACTTTGGACGGTTCCTTATCCGGCTGTAAGGGGAGGCCCGTCAACAAGACCCCCTTTTTCCCGTTTTTTTAATCATCAGATTCTCAACTTCGTCATAAAAAAATTCCGGCTCGTTATTGCAGTCAAAGCTTTTGCTGTGTTGTGTTCAGAAATATCAATTCAAATCGAAATAGTATGAGTGACGAAAAAAGTCCTGCCGCCCATCTTCGAAAGGACGATTCGGGCCAGTGGCATGAACATACGTTGATCGATCATCTTTCCGGCGTCGCAACAATCGCCGAGGGTTTCGCCAGTGAATTCGGCAATGCCGATTGGGCCAGGGCGGCTGGAATACTGCACGACCTCGGGAAATTCAATCCGCGCTGGCAGGAGTATTTGCGCAAGAGCAACGGCGATTATCTGGAGGAGGGCGATGGGCAAGATTGACCACTCCGCAGCCGGGGCGATTCTGGCCAGCAACAAAAACAAAGGCATCGGAAGAATTCTTGGTTACCTCATCGCTGGCCATCACACCGGGTTGCCGGATTGGAACAAGGTGGATGGAACCAAAGGTGATCCGCTCTCCGAGCGCCTGAGCAATCCCGAACATCTGCAACATGCCCTGAAAGGCAATCCGCCGGAGAGCGTTCTGAATGCAGCATTGCCATCGTCATTGCCATGCCAGAGTCGGTCGGGTGATTCAGAACTGGTGCATCTGTGGATCCGGATGCTCTACTCCTGCCTGGTCGATGCGGACTTTCTCGATACCGAAGGGTTTATGAAACCGGAGAAAGCAGCATTTCGTCCGAACGCTGTTGATCTGGCGACGCTGAAAGAGCGTTTCGACCAGTACATGTCGGCCAAAGAGAGTGGCGCTCCGGACACGCCGGTGAACCGGGAAAGAAAAGAGATTCTCCGTGAGTGTCGCCACAAAGGTGCGTCGCTGGAGCCGGGGCTTTTTTCGCTGACCGTACCCACCGGCGGTGGCAAAACCCTCGCGTCGATGGCCTTTGCGCTCGAACACGCCATCCGGCACGGAAAAAAACGGATTATCGTGGCGATTCCCTACACCAGCATCATTGAGCAGACGGCGGCGGTCTATCGCGAAGTGTTCGGCGAGGAGGCTGTGCTGGAGCACCACAGCAATCTCGATCCGTCGCGCGAAACTTCGTTCTCTCAAATGGCGTCCGAAAACTGGGATGCGCCGATCATCGTGACCACTAACGTGCAGCTTTTCGAGTCGCTCTTCGCGGCAAAAAGCTCGGCGTGCCGGAAGCTGCACAACATCGTCAATTCGGTTGTGGTGCTCGACGAAGCGCAGATGCTGCCGACCGATTTTCTGCAACCGATTGTCTCCGTCATCAAATCGCTGACCGCGCATTTTAGAACGTCGGTCGTGCTCTGCACGGCCACGCAGCCGGTGTTGAGCGGCAAGGTCGGTACCGGCAAAGATATTCTTAAAGGGTTTGCGGACGGCTCCGTGCGCGAGTTGATGGCTGCTCCGGAGAAACTGTTCAGCGTTTTTCAGCGCGTTCGCGTCCGGATGCTTGGCCGCAGCGATGAGCGGCACGAGTGGTCGGAGATTGCTGAACGGCTTCGGGAGCACGAGCAGGTGTTGTGCATCGTCAACACCCGCAAGGATTGCCGGGAGCTTCACGGGCAGATGCCCGACGGAACGGTACACCTTTCAGCGCTGATGTGTCCCGAGCATCGCAGCAAGGTGATTGCCGAGGTGAAATCGAAACTGATGGCGGGCGAGCCGGTGCGGGTGGTGAGCACGCAGTTGCTCGAAGCTGGCGTGGACATCGATTTTCCGACGGTTTACCGTTCGTTCAGCGGGTTTGACAGCATCGCGCAGGCGGCGGGCCGGTGCAATCGCGAGGGGCGGCTTGAACGTGGCGATGTGGTGGTGTTCAATCCTCCGAAGCCTTCGCCATCGGGTCGTTTGCTCAAAGCGGAGCAGGCCGCTCAGACGTTGTTTCGTATCGAGCCTGAGCTTGCCGCATCGCTCATGCCGGAAGCGTTCCGCCGTTATTTCATGCACTACTTCAGCGGACTGAATGGCTTCGACACGCGGGAAATCATGGATTTGCTGTGCGGAAACGATGCGCTCAAATGTCAAATCCAGTTCCGCACCGCAGCCAGAAAATTCAAGCTGATCGATGACACGCAGCAACACGGCGTGATCGTCAGGTATCGCGATAGAAAAACGGAGATCGATAACGTTGACATCGACAAACTGATAAAAGATCTCCGTTACAAGGGGCCAAACAGAGAATTAATGAGACAACTTCAGCGATTTTCGGTCAATGTTTATGACAATGATTTGCAAGAAATGAAACGTAATGGCCTGATCGAAGATGTCAATGGTGTCTGGGTGCAGACGGCGGAAAGTGCGTATGACTCCGTTTTCGGGTTGAATATCGACGCCTCCCTGAATTTTTACTACTAAGCTCAACAAGGAGACAAACTCTATGGAGCATTGGAATAAACCATTCTGCCTCGAAGTGAAAGGCGATTACGCCTGCTTCACCCGGCCTGAAATGAAGGTCGAGAGGGTGAGCTACGACGTCATCACGCCATCGGCGGCGCGGGGCATTTTCGAGGCGATTTTCTGGAAACCGGCCATTCGCTGGCGGATTCGCAAGATCGAGGTGCTGAAGCCAATCAAGTGGATTTCGGTGCGGCGCAACGAGGTCGGCCAAACAGCAAGCGAGCGGAGTGACGGAATTTTCATCGAAACGGCGCGTCAGCAACGAGCTGGCTTGTTTCTGCGGGATGTAGCTTACCGGCTTCACGCCGAGCTTGAGTTCGTTCCGCCGTCGGAGCGTCCAGATGCAAAGCGCCCGGTGCCGGAAGCCTTGCAGAATGGCTGGGAAACGGCGGAGCTGCGCAAGGATGAAAATCCGGGAAAATACTACGGCATCTTCGAGCGTCGGGCGCGGAAAGGGCAGTGCTTCAACCAGCCCTACCTCGGATGCCGCGAGTTCAGTTGCGAATTTAGGCTGGTCGAGAATCCAGCAAATGAACCGGCACCGATCAGCGAAACCCGCGATTTGGGGTTCATGCTTTACGATCTGGACTTTGAAAAGAGCTTGAAGGAGCCACCTCCGGCATTTTTCAAGGCTAATATGGAAAACGGGGTAATCAACGTTCCGGCATGGGACAGCGCGGAGGTGAGAAAATGATTCTGCAAGCACTGTATGACTATTACCAGCGCAAAGCTGCCGATCCGGAAAGCGGTATTGCACCGGAAGGGTTTGAGTGGAAGGAGATTCCATTCGTTATCGTAATTGATCAGAACGGGAATTTCGTATCCCTCGAAGATACGCGAGAAGGTGAAGGCAAGAAGAAAAAAGCGAAGCAATATTTGTTGCCGAAATCTGTTGTGCGCACTGGTCCTAGAGGCTGGCAGACCAGTTTTCTGCTTTGGGATCATTACGGCTATGTGCTGGGCCATGCACGAAGTGAGAGTGAGAAAGATTTGGCAATGGCTGAAAAGCAGATGCCGAGTTTTATCAAAAGAATTCAGGATTTGCCTGTCGATGTCAAGAGTGATGAGGGCGTGATGGCGGTCATTCGTTTTTACGAAAATGGCGAGTATGAAAAGGTTAAGGAAGCCGAAAACTGGGATGAATGCACTAAAATTGTCGGTTGCAATATGAGCTTTCGGCTCGATGGGGAGTTCGATCTTGTACCATGTCGGGATGCCATAAAAATGTATGTTGAAAGTCAGATTGGAGATGGCGCTGATGACGCAACTGGTCTTTGTCTTGTGACAGGGAAAAACGCTGAGATCGCCAGAATTCACAGCGATACGCCAATCAACAAGGATTCAAAAAAGTTTGTTTCTTTTCAGAGAAATTCGGGTTACGATTCGTATGGAAAAAAGCAGGCATTCAACGCCCCGATAAGCAAATCAGCGGAGTTCGCTTATACGACGGCGCTCAATATGATGCTTGGAAAGGAATCCAAAAATAAGGTACAGGTTGGAGATGCTACTACTGTTTTCTGGTCTGAAAAGCAGGATGTTTTTGAGGAGGTATTTCCGGTTTTATTCGGCTATCCAGAAAAAGATGATCCTGATGCCGATGTGCAAGCCGTCCAAGCTCTTTACGAAGGAATAAAAAGCGGCCATACTCAAATGGATTCCAAAACCCGTTTTTATGTGCTCGGGCTTGCACCGAACTCGGCTCGTATTTCCGTTCGCTTCTGGCATACCGGCACGATTGTTGAATTTGCTGGAAATATTAGCCAGCATTTCGACGATCTTGAAATAGTTCGATCACAAAAGGATATCAGACGTTATTCGATGTTTTGGATGCTTTCTGCGATGGCTCGGAAAAATATGTTTGACGACCCCTCAAAAGATATTTCAAACGAATTTTTTAAAAAATTAATAGAAAAGCAAAAATACGAAAATGAAAAGAGTGTTCCACCTAATCTTTCCGGGCAGATTTTTCAATCGGTTATCACTGGAGGCCTCTACCCTGCAACCATGCTTCAGCAGGCAATCCGGAGAATCCGTGCTAAGCAAGATGTGACGAGGATTCAGGCGAGCATTTTGAAAGCCTATCTCAATCGTTTTTCCAGAATTTATAAAACCAAAGAAAAGGAGATAACCGTGGCACTCGATCCAACAAACGACAATCCGGGGTACCGGCTCGGACGGCTTTTTGCTGTTCTGGAAAAAATTCAGGAAGAGGCAAGCCCCGGCCTCAACGCAACGATTCGAGATCGCTTTTATGGAGCGGCTTCATCGACGCCGGTGACTGTTTTTCCACAATTGCTGAAGTTGAAAAATCACCATCTCTCAAAGCTCGAAAATGCTGGTCGCCGGGTCAATTTCGAACGGATGCTTGCCGACGTTTTTGAGGGGATTGGCAATGAAATGCCATCGCATCTTTCAATGGAAGATCAGGCTCGTTTTGCGATTGGTTATTACCACCAGCGCCAGGACTTTTTCAAAAAGAAAGATTCAGACAATAACAATTAAACCAAAGGAGAATCATTATGAGCACTGTCGATAAACGCTATGATTTTGTTCTGCTTTTCGATGTTCAGGACGGCAACCCAAACGGCGATCCCGATGCGGGCAATCTTCCACGCATTGATGCTGAAACCGGTATGGGGCTTGTAACCGATGTTTGTTTGAAGCGAAAGGTTAGAAATTATGTGCAGTTGTTGGGACAGGATATATTCATTAAGGAAAAGGCAATTTTGAATAACAAGATTGATGAAGCTTATACTGCGTTGAACATCGATCTTCATGAGGTTCCAGCTGATCCGAAGGATGGAAAGAAAAGGAATAAGGATGGTACAGCTCAAGGAGGGGAAGTCGATAAAGGGCGTTCCTATATGTGTGCAAAATACTATGACATTCGTACCTTTGGAGCCGTCATGTCAACAGGGGCCAATGCTGGCCAGGTGCGGGGGCCGATTCAGATGACGTTTGCTCGTTCCGTCGAGCCTGTCGTGGCACTGGAGCACAGTATCACAAGAATGGCGGTGACAAAACCTGAAGATTTTGAGGCCACTGGCAAAGACAAGGAAATGGGCCGCAAATACACCGTTCCGTATGGCTTGTATCGCGCTCATGGATTCGTTTCGGCAAATCTTGCCAGCCAGACCGGATTTTCCGAAGAAGACCTCGATCTGTTCTGGAGCGCTCTCTTGAACATGTTTGAGCACGACCGTTCAGCAGCACGCGGGCTGATGTCCACGCGCGGCCTGTACGTTTTCGAGCACAGCTCGGCTTTGGGTAACGCTCCGGCAAGCCTGCTTTTCGAGCGAATCAGCGTGCAGCGCAAAGCGGATTCCGAAGGCCCGGCTCGTTCGTTCAAGGATTACGAAGTGCTGGTGGATGAGTCGGGTCTTGGCGAGGTGAAGCTCCTTCGGAAACTCTGATAAGCATGTACGCCGAAGCAGATTTTATCGCTTTGTCCGCTTTGCAGCATTACGTCTTTTGTCCGCGGCAGTGTGCGTTGATTCATCTCGAACAGGTCTGGAGCGAGAATCAGTACACTGCCGAGGGGCGGGAGATGCATGAACGTGCGGACAGCGCCGTCACCTCGTATCGTGAGGGCGTGAAAGTCACGCGCAGCGTTCCGTTGCGAAGCTCGATGCTTGGCGTGTCCGGTGTGGCGGACGTTGTGGAGTGGCATCGACAAAACGAAGGGTTTCAGCCGTTTCCTGTTGAGTACAAGCGTGGCAAGCCCAAAAAGCATGATGCCGACAAGGTGCAGCTTTGCGCGCAGGCAATGTGCCTCGAAGAGATGCGCTCATGCGTGATTCCTTCAGGGGCGCTGTTTTACGGCCAGACGATGCACCGGCTCGATGTGGTTTTTGATGAGGCGTTACGCTCGAAAACCGTTGCGGCGGCTGCGGGCGTGCATGAGCTGTTTTCGTCGGGCGTGACGCCTCATCCGGAATTTGGCTCGAAGTGCAGACTGTGTTCGCTTGTCGATGAATGTATGCCCGAGGTGCTCGAACGCCACGGTTCGGCAAAACGGTACGTCCAGAAGTTATATCGTGAACTGTCCGGGGAGGAGATTTGAAAAAACATCTCAACACCTTGTTTGTGACAACACAAGGGTCGTATCTCTCCAAAGAGGGGGAGTGTGTGCTCATATCGATCGACCGTGTCGAGAAAACCCGGATTCCGCTGCACATGCTCAACGGAATTGTCTGTTTCGGGCAGGTGTCGTGCAGTCCGTTTCTGCTTGGCCATTGCGCACAGCTTGGCGTTGCCGTCACCTTTTTGACCGAGCACGGGCGCTTCCTTTGCCAGATGCAGGGGCCGGTGAAGGGCAATATCCTGTTGCGAAGAGCGCAGTACCGGATGGCCGACAACTATTATCAAACCGCAATGCTTGCCCGCCTGTTCGTCATTGGAAAAATCGGCAATGCGCGGGTCACGTTGTCGCGAGCGTTGCGGGATCATCCCGAGAAAATCGACGCTGAGAAGTTGAAGAACGCGCAGCATGTACTGGCAGGATGCATCCGGCGGTTGCAGGCAGCGAGCGATCAAGAGTTGATCCGGG
>CAYZCF010000056.1:0-1066 GCA_964476855.1 uncultured Chlorobiaceae bacterium | reverse complement strand
GCCTATTTTGGCGTGTTTGACGAGTGCATAACCAACTCCGATCCGGCGTTCCGGTTTGAAGGGCGGAACCGGCGACCACCGCTTGATCGGGTAAATTGCTTGCTTTCATTCGTTTATACCTTGATGACGCACGACATTCGTTCGGCCCTTGAATCGAGTGGACTCGATCCCGCGGCAGGATTTCTGCACAAAGACCGGCCCGGCAGGCCGAGCCTTGCCCTTGATATGCTCGAAGAGTTTCGCTCCTATATCGGTGATCGTCTGGTGTTGTCACTGATCAATCGGGGACAGATTCACGCCAAAGATTTCGATATTTCTGAAACCGGGGCGGTAGTTATGAAAGATGATGCCCGGAAGACGCTCATAACTGCATATCAGCAGAGGAAACAGGAAGAGATCGAGCATCCTTTCGTCGGGGAAAAGATGGCTGTCGGACTGCTCTGGCACATGCAGGCCATGCTGCTCGCTCGGTATATCCGGGGAGATATTGACATGTATCCGCCATTTGTCTGGAGATAGCACATGCTGGTTCTGGTTACCTATGATGTGAATACCGAGACGCCTGCTGGCCGGAGACGGTTGCGGAGAATCGCCAAAACCTGTCAGAATTACGGTCAGCGCGTACAGTTTTCGGTCTTTGAATGTAATGTTGATCCGGCCCAGTGGGTTAAATTAAGGGCGAAACTGCTTCATGAGATGGATCCGAAACTCGATAGCTTGCGGTTTTACTTCCTCGGCTCGAACTGGCAGGGTAGGGTAGAGCACGAAGGCGCAAAAGAGCCTCGTGACCTCGAAGGAACGCTGATTTTGTAAATCGCGAACCTGAAGCTGTACCAGAAGTGCTGGCGGGTTCGCGCCAGAAACAAGTTGTTTTTTTGTATGCAGATATTGACTGCGTCGCCGGATTCGCGTAAGATGTTGTTTGGCATACGAAGCGGTTCGCGGAAACTCATCTGCGAAGCCGCGGAATATCTGACGATACAGCCAAACAGTCGCGCCCCCCGCGGGCGCGTGGATTGAAACATTTCCGCAACTTTATGCGGCTACTGGATTCCAGCAGTCGCGC
>CAYZCF010000055.1:4128-14825 GCA_964476855.1 uncultured Chlorobiaceae bacterium | reverse complement strand
GAGGAACTCCGTATAGTAGAAACGCAGGTTCTCGCGGGTGATGCCGGAGAGGTTGAACTCGCGGATGCCCGGCGTGTCGATCACGTAGCCGCCGCCCGGCAACGGAAACATCGCCGAGCTGGTGGTGGTGTGCACCCCCTTGCCGGTCTTGCAGCTCGTCTCGGCAGTCCGCAGCTCCTCTCGCCCGACGAGCAGGTTGATGATCGTCGATTTGCCCACGCCCGAGTGGCCGCTGAAGGCCGAAACCCGGTCGCGAAGCAGCTCGCGAAGCTCCTCGATTCCCCGGCCATCCTCGGCGCTGACAAGGCAGATGTCGCAGTCGAGACTTCGATAGACTTCGAGATCTTCTTCGACCATCCCCTCCTCGTCGAGATCAATCTTGTTGACCACGATCAGGAGCGGCAACTTCTCCGACTCGGCGAAAACGAGGTAGCGATCCACCAGGCGGCTGTTGAAGGGCGGATCGTCGAACGAGGTGATCAGCACGAGCTGGTCGATGTTGGCGACGATCACCTGCTCCTTCTCCTTGCTCCGGTTGCGCCGTACCTCGCGCCGCCGAACCAGCGACGTGCGCCGCGCTTCGACGCGGCTGATCACCCCTTCCGCCATATCGGTCTCCGACGCTTTCAGCCTGAACCCTACCCTGTCGCCAACGGCAACGAGATTAGACCCCTCGTTTTCGCTCACGGTGCTCGGCACGGTTCGGCACCTGACCTTCAGGCCATCGCCGGTTTCAACGATATATGATGCGCCGGTGACTCGCGTCACCACGCCCGAAAGCGTTTCATTCATGCAAAAAGGCTGTGCTGATTATCTCCCGCTACCGGCATACCAACCCTGGGCGGGACGAATCGGGGCAGGAGCGCAAAACGTTGAATATAAGCTTTTTCGATCCCATTACGGAAGCTGCCCGGTCTCCGCATTGCCGATGTTTTAGGAACAAGGCAACCGCGAGGGTTGCCTCTACAACGTCACCAATTTCAATGACCGAGAAAAATCCTTTTTCTCCCCTTCACCCTACGTCGGCCAGCGAGATTCGCTTCTTGAAATGATTCTCGTAATAGTCCCGAATCCGGGCGTTTTCGGGATGCGAGAGCGTTTCGTCGCGGCGGATCAGCTCGAAGGCGGCGGCCCGAGCCGAGCGCATGATATCGCCGTCGGTGAGCAGGTCGGCGATCTTCAGGCCGCTCGCCGCGCCGGACTGCTCGCGTCCCAGCATGTTGCCCGCGCCGCGAATCTGCAGGTCGATCTCGGAGAGGCGGAAGCCGTCGCCGGTCGAAGCGAGCGCCTGCAACCGCTCTTTGGCGTCACCGGCGAGCTTCGTATAGACAAGGAAGCACGACGATGCGTGCTCGCCGCGCCCGACGCGACCCCGGAGCTGGTGAAGCTGCGAAATGCCGAAGCGCTCGGCGTGCTCGATCACCATGATGGTGGCGTTGGGCACATCGACGCCCACCTCGATCACCGTCGTGCCGACAAGAATGTCGAGCCGCCCGCCGCGGAACTCCGCCATCACCGCCTCTTTCTCCGCCGCCGGAAGCTGGCCGTGAATCAGCCCGAGACGCAAATCGGGAAACACCTCCAGCTTGAGCTGCTCGTAGCTCTCGGTGGCCGCCTTGAGATCGATCTTTTCGGACTCCTCAACAAGCGGATAGACGATGTACGCCTGCCGCCCCTCGGCGATCTGCTTGCGCAACGCCCGATACAGCTCCGGCTTCTGTTCCTCGCGGCAGAGGCGTGTCTGGATCGGCTTTCGGTCGGCGGGCATTTCGGCGATGACGGAGACGTCAAGGTCGCCGTAGATGCCCATCGTGAGCGTGCGCGGAATCGGCGTGGCGGTCATGAGCAGCACGTGCGGATTCTCCGACTTCTCCTGCAACGCCTTGCGCTGCAACACGCCGAAGCGGTGCTGCTCGTCGATGATGACGAGGCCGAGGCGGTGGAACTGTACGCCCGCCTCGATGATGGCATGGGTGCCGACGGCGATGTCGATCTCCCCTTGTTCGAGCCGGGCGAGCGCCTCCCGGCGCAGCTTCGCGGGCTGCTTGCCGGTGATAAGCGCCACGCGGATGCCGAGCGGTTCGAGCGTGTGCCGCAGCCCGGCGTAGTGCTGGAAGGCGAGAATCTCGGTCGGCGCCATGAAGGCGGCCTGCAACCCGTTGTCAACGGCGAGCGTCATGGCGAACTGCGCCACGAGCGTCTTGCCCGACCCCACATCACCCTGCAACAGGCGATTCATCTGCCGCCCGCTTTTGAGGTCGTGATAAATCTCGCGCACCGCCTTCTTCTGCGCACCGGTCATGGTGAAGGGCAGCTGCTCGTGCAGGCTCGCGGTCTTTTCGCCGGAGCGCTCGAACCGCGCCGAGGTGAGGTGCCCCCGCTCCTCGGTGCGGCGCAGGGCGAAAAAGAGCTGCGCGAAGAACAGCTCGCTCCACTTCATGCGGTAGCGCGCCCGTTCGAGCAGCTCCGTGGAGTCGGGAAAGTGGAGCTGCCGGTACGCCTCGCCGATGGGCATAAGGTTGTTCGACTCGATGATTTCCGGACTGAGGTACTCCGTGATGCGCAGCGGCTGCTCGCGGAACGCCCGGTGCACAATCCGCCGCAGCGCCGCCGAGTTGAGACCCGCCTGCTTCATCGCCTCGGTGGTGGGGTAGATCGGAATGATCGCGCCGGTCTTGTAGAGTTCGTCGTCCCGCTGCCCGTCGCCGCTCTCGTCATCGCCGCCAAGCCGGTCGAAGTCGGGATGCTGCATTCCGGGCGTGCGTCCGAAAAAGGTGACGCGCCCGTGCGCCGCGACCAAGTCGCCGCTGCGGATGGTTTTCGAGAAGTAGTGCACGCCGCGGAACCAGGTCAGTTCGAGCACGCCCGAGCCGTCGCTGATCTGCGCCTTGAAGCGCGAGCCTCCGCGCCCGCCGCTCCCTTCGAGCCGCGTGCCGGTCACGCTGCCCACGACGGTCACGGTTTCGCCGTCACGCAGTGCGCCGATCTTCTTGATCGTGGTGCGGTCCAGATAGCGGCGCGGGAAGCAGTCGTAGAGGTCGGCAATCGAGCGGATGCCCGCCTCGGCCAGGATCGCCGCGCGCTTCGGGCCGACGCCCTTGATCCCTTGTAACGGTAAAAACGGAGGCATGAAGAATTGGCGTCACTGCTTGTTTATTAGCAGAAAAAAGAGTTAATTCCTGATCAATTTTTTATTGTCATCCAGGCAACGTAATCACAAAGGTCATGAAACCAGAGATTCACCCAAAGTATACGAAAGTTACCGTCAACTGCGCGAACTGCGGCACCGCCTTCGAAACCCGCTCCACCCGCAACAACATCAAGGTCGATATTTGCAGCAACTGCCACCCGTTCTACACCGGCAAGCAGGTGCTCGTCGATACCGCTGGCCGCGTCGATCGTTTTAACAAACGCTTCGCCAAAGCTGCTCCCAAAGCCAGCGCCCAGTAAGCGATTGCCTGAAACAATCAATCCGATACAGCCATGACGGTCAGGGACGTTATCCAGAAAATCGAGCCTCGCATGAAGAAAACCATCGAGGCTTTCCAGCACGAACTCGCTTCGATCCGCACAGGCAAGGCCACCACGGCGCTGCTTGACCGGGTCAAGGTCGAGGCTTACGGATCGCAGATGCCGCTCAAGCAGGTCGGCAACGTCGGCGTGCTCGATGTTCACACCCTCACCGTGCAAGTGTGGGACAAGTCGATGGTTGGCGCAACCGAACGCGCGATCCGTGACGCCGGTCTCGGCCTGAACCCTTCAGCCGACGGCCAGAACATCCGCATCAGCATTCCGCCGCTCACCGAAGAGCGCCGCAAGGAGTTCGTGAAACTCACCAAGAAGTTCGGCGAGGATTCCAAAGTCTCGCTCCGCAACCACCGCCGCGACCTGATCCACGAAGTCGAGAAGCTCGAAAAGGAGAAGCAGATCGGCGAGGACGAGCTCAAACGCGGCAAGAAAGACGCCGATGACCTGCTGCACAAGTACGAAAAGCAGATCACCGAACTGATCGCCCAGAAGGAAAAAGAGATCATGGAGGTCTGACGACACTCTCTCCAGATCGACATCAATTGCAAAAGCCGGGTTTTTCCCGGCTTTTCGCGTTTGTGTGTGGGGGGGGATCGGGATCGATCTGTACCCAACCACAGGTGATCCCCCAATCTGGACGGGCATAAAACCCGTCCCTACACACCAACCATCGGCAATTCTTCGTAGGGGCGCATGGCGTGCGCCCAGACATGACCACAGCAGGTTCATCTTGACGGGACAAAAAAGTGGCTCAGTCTTGTTTACGATGGGTTTTACGAATATCTTGCTTTTAGCGTCTGGACACGCTCCTCGAATGCAAGGGCAAAAAGAGAGAAAAAGATGAACACGATAGAATTGAAGAGAAGCTTTCATAGTCTCATTGACAGTATCGACAACGATACTTTATTGATGAATTTCTATGACTTGATGAAAACGAGAATTTCGACTGAAGAAGGTCAACTTTGGAACCGTTTGACTAAAGATGAGCAGGAAGAATTATTGATGACACTTGAAGAAAGTGAAAATCCTGAAAATCTTATCACTCATGAAGAAATGAAAATGAAGCATAAAATAATTAATAGTCCATTCGATGATTTGTAATCACCGCGAGAAGAATGCGCCGCGCAATAACACGCTACTTTGTAGCGCTTATTTGTACAATATGGGATGTGAGGCGCTATAGAGTAGCGCAGATAAACAAGTTAGCCATAATTGTAAAAAACGCCCTGATATAAGATGAACCATAATGAGAAAAAAGAAATATTAAAAAATCTAAGCGAAAAGGAATTTCGACAAGACTTGATTATTCCTCTCTTAAGCAAGATGGGATACATTGCTCCTATTGAGTATCATGGTACTAATGAAAGAGGTAAAGATATTATATGCTTTGAATACGATAGATTAGGAGAACAAAGATTTCTATCGGTAGTTGCAAAAATTGGGGATTTAACAGGCGATGCTGCAACAGATAAAGGTCTTATAAATGTGGTAAATCAAGTTCAGCAGTCATTTGATAATCCATATGAAGATTTGTTTAATATGAAACAAGTATTAATCAATGAAGTGTGGATTATGACAACAGGAAGAATAATAAGTGGAGCTGAAGAATCTGTAATAAGAACTTTAAGAAAAAGTAATCTTGATAAGCAAATTAGATTTATTCGGGATGATAGGCTTATTCAGCTAACTGATACTCATTTTAGTACTTATTGGAATTCTTCATCAGAAACTAAAGAGAGTGTAATTATTCAACGAGATAGACTTCTCAACTTTATCGAGAACATATTACAATCTAATAAAGTGGATAAGGGAACTATTGAATCAGTAAAAGCGACAATTTTGTATTCGGATTTTACACCCTCAATTAGAAAGAATATCGAAGGACTCCATATTTCTAATGTTTCACCGTATTCTATTGAGTTATCTAAAATCGATAACGAGTATGATGATTATATTTTCTCAAAATCATATGGTGTTACAAAAGATATATTTGCAGAGGCAAAAAAGTATTTAGGACGGAGTTTCTATTATATTGAAGAAACAATTGAGCACGCAGAGAGAATATCTAAACTGACAAACCCTGAGGAATTTGTAAATGAAGTTTATAGTCATTTGACTCAGGAATATCCTTTTCATCAACCATATGGAGATGCTTCAAAATTTTTGGATAATGTAAGCTATCTTGAAGAAGGCCTAAATGATTTAAAGTATTTTAAAAAATATTTATCATATAAAGGGAAGCTTGAATGGGCAAAAGAACTGTCAAAATCCATTCTGAGACTTTTACCAGAAATTGACATGATTTTGGATAATTGTAAAGAAGAAGATGTAATTATAAATTATTCAATTTCAGAGGAGAACCAAAGAATAATTATTGAATATAATGATAAAAGTGAATCAATTTGCTTTTCTACTAAATTCAAACTCATAGATAAAGAATCTTCTTTCAGAAGAGATAAAGAAGGAAGAATTAAAGCAACATACATAATTGATTCTGCATTAGCAAGATTTAGAGAATATCTTGAAAAATATTTAGACTATAATGAAAAAGATTGGCTTCAAGATTATGTTGACTAATAAACAGCTATGGCTAACAAAGTATAAATACCATAAGGGTTTCAGAGTTTTGCGAAGGTCAGAAGTCCGCTTTAACTTTTCGTGTACCTTGATAGGAAATCACCCCCAATCCCTTACGGCACTTACACTCGACCGTTAGTGGCAACCTTAGACAACGACCGTAATCAACAAAACGACAGGACAAATGAGAGAATTTACAGTTTTTGAAAAACAGTTAATCAGGCGCATAAGCAGTGGACAGGGCAACAATTTACCTAACCTAATTGACCCTTATTTGCGCGACGTGAGCATTAGCGTTAACACACAGACAAATGCAACAACTATAATTTTTGAAACAGCTAATCAGCAACAAATCAACAAGCTCATAGATAGAGTTGCCGATATAGAAGCTATTATCATACAGTCTGTAAATCTGATAAAACTTTTCGAGGACAAGGGATATATTTTTACTTACACAAGATCAAACCAAATTCAAAACCCATTTACTTATGGAACAGCGCCTGTAAATCTTCCTTCGACACCTTATACCTTTCCTGACCAAAGGATTTCAGAACTTCTTACAAGATATTCTACACAAGATATTTTTGTAACACCAGAACTTGCAGTATTCATAAAAGCCGACTTTATTCCGCGAGACGAAAAAAGATTTCGTAAACAATTTCGTTTGGCGACAATTGCTTTATTCGTTGCGCTTTCTGGAGTATTTGTAAACTTTTATTTTAACGTAAAAAAAGAATACTTTTCTAATGGGCAAAAAATTGACCCGATACAGTTTCAAACATTATTAGACCATTTGGAAGGGAACAAAAAATTGAATACTAATTTCAAAAACAGCTTAATAAATAATAAAAAAAGCACTCGTGATACAACTATAATTGAAACAATAATAGCAACAGAAGTAACAAAAAACTCAACAATTAAAACAAAGAAAGGCAGCCACTAACAGCAGCTATCATCTGAATAAAAAAAGCCGGAAAACCACCAGCTTTTTCTCATTTCCAAATAACCAACATCCTCACTCCTTCGGCATAAAATACTCCTTCATCCTCCCATAAATCTCCCGCTTCTATATCAACCTGACAACTCCGCCCAGTTCTCTACCCGTAATCCCTCAGCCCTGCTGAACTCCCTGACGTTGTTCGTTACCAGCACCGCGTTGAGCGCTCTGGCGTGGGCGGCAATCATGGTGTCGAGGGAGCCAATCGGAGTACCGCGCCTTTCAAGGTCGCTTCTGATCTCTCCGTAATGCCAGATCACGGATGCGTCGAACGGAAGAATTTCGAGTGGAGTAAAGAACAAGGCCAGTGTTTTTCGTTATCTTAAAGTATAGCTCGTAGAAACGATGGGCAGAAATCGAAAAGTAAATCCGGATAACGAGAATGGATAATTTTGAAGAATACTTACGACAAGGCGAGCCGAATAAAGCAGAAAAAGCGAAAGATTGGAAAATTGCTATCGGCCTGCAAAAAGTTGACGGGCTAAAAACTTCCGCCTATCTAATAGAAACCGCCAGACAAAACATTGAAGGCGACATTACCATTGAAGAAGCAAAGCAGCGAATAGACAGTTATTACAAACAGCAACCCATAAAAAATGACGCAAGTCGTACCGAAGAAGCCGACAAGGTATCTGCGCGTATTACAGAAATATTAAATGAAAAAACATTCACATTTTCGCCAGCCGAATACCTTACGCTTCATCGAAGATTGTTTGAGGGAATTTACAGTCACGCAGGAAAAATCCGCGATTACAACATAACAAAAAAAGAGTTGGTTTTAAATGGAGAAACGGTTTTGTATGCCAGCTCAGAAAGCCTGAAAGCAACATTAGAGTATGATTTTCAGCAGGAAAAAAAGTTTAGCTACAGCGGCTTAAGCCAGCAAGAGATTATCGAACACATAGCGCAATTCATTTCCTACTTGTGGCAAATCCACATATTCGGAGAAGGCAACACAAGAACAACGGCAGTTTATTTAATAAAATATCTTCGCAAACTCGGTTTTAAAGAGGTAAACAACGATTTGTTTGCAGAACATTCATGGTATTTCCGCAATGCACTAGTGCGTGCGAATTACGAAGACTTGTCAAAAGGCATTCACAAAACCGATAAATATCTTGTCAATTTTCTTTTAAACCTGATTCATCAAGAACATCATTCGCTGAAAAACCGCGAAATGCATGTTCATTACATTCCACCAGCACATGACACTGTAAAAACACAGAATGACACTGTAAATGACACTGTATTTTCTTTGATAAAGCAAAACCATCAAATAACTGCCGCCGAAATCAGTGAGCGATTGAATATAAGTTTAAGCACTGCCAAACGTAGAATGAAAGCACTCAAAGAACAGGGATTACTAGAACGTATAGGAAGCGACAAGACCGGCTATTGGAAAATTATTGAACAATGAATTTGAAATATCGCGTAGAAGGCAAGGCATGAAAATTGAGCGGCGTTGTCTTTCGAGAGTTGAATGAAAAGATTCTCGCCAAACCAGCAAGAGACTGGATTCTTCACTGCGCTCAGAATGACAGTCAAATACAGGCTTAGTTTATCATGAATGACGCTTAAAAAAATCAGGGCGACAACAAGAGCCGCCCCCTACAATTATCCATTATCCATTATCCATTATCCATTATCCATTATCCATTATCAACTCTCCCCTACCCTTCATGCAGCGTAAACCGCACCGGGATGGTCATCCAGACTCGTACTCTCCTGCCGTTCTGCACTCCTGCGGTGTACTTCGTTTCCATCGCGATGCGCGTCGCCTCTTTGTCGAACACTGTCTGGTCGGCGGGAATGCGTTTGACGATTTCGGCCTTCATCGGGCGGCCCTCCTCGCTGATGAGTACGCGCACGAAAACCCGGCCTTCCAAACCGGCGATCCGCGCCATTTCGGGGTAGATGAGCCTCGGCGTGCTGACCACCGTCGGCGGGTTCTGGCAGTTGATGAACTCTACGATAGTTTCACAGGAGGCCGACGAGCCGCCGCCATCCTGTGAGGCCGGGCCTTGCGTGATCGCCTGCTTGATCTCCTTCTGCGTGGCGAAAGTCTGATCCGGCGGTGCTTCTGCCACCTTCTTGATCTTGCCCACCTTCGGCGCATCCAGCGGCGCAGCGGCGCGCGCCTTCGGCGGCTCAGGGGCCATTGGCGGAGGCGGAGGCAACTGCGTCACGTTGGTGACCACTTCGTAGCACTCGACCGCCGTCTGCTTGCTCGACTCGCCGCCGAACATCGCCATGACGCGGTTCCAGTTGGCGCTGACCAGCCAGAAGAGCAGCAAAAAGAGCACGGCCACCACCACGCCGTGAGTCAGGAACAGATGAGCCTCCCGCCGGAGAACGAGATTGCCATAGCTGATCCGCCTCAGCCGGTCAGTATCGAGGAACTGCTCGCGGAAAGACCACCGCTGCACCTTCCGGGCCGCCTCATCATGCATGGTTTGAAACTTTGACGACACCTTTCCGTACTCCTGTTTTCTGGTTCACGAACCGCGCCATCAGCGCATGGCCACGGCCCTCTGGGTTGCAGCTTCGTCCTCTGGAGTGAACTCGTCGAGGCTGAAGCGGTCGATCTTCATCAGGTTGAACTCGTCGATAATGTCAACCAGCGCTTTGTACTTGGCCTTGTCGCAGATCCTGACGACGATCACCATCTTCCTGTTTTTGCCGGTCTCCTGCCGCAGCACCTGGCGAAGCTCACTGCCAAGCGACGCATGGGCATCGGCGCTGTCGTAGAGCGGCACGCGCCGTGGAGCCGCCTCGCCGAGCGACCAGTAGGCATAGCCGTCGCCGGGCACGCGGAGCGTCATCACGTTCAGCTCCGCCACGGCAACCTCGCCGGTCTCCGGCGGAATGTTGATCTCCATCGTGTTCGACTTGGCAAAGGTGGTGGTCAGCATGAAAAAGGTGAGCAGGAGGAACGCCACGTCCACCATCGGCGTCATGTCGAGCTTGAAACCGAGCCGTTTGCGCTGGCGCGCGCTTCGCTTCGAGCCGCGCCGCTCGTTGGGGGAATCGACCATGCCCATCAGCGCACCTCCCTTTCAAGAACGGTCACAAGGTTGAAGTTGAGCAGGTTCATCTTCTTGTACACTTTGATGACGTAGTTGACCGCCTCGTAATCGGCCTTGTTGTCCGCCCGGATCACCGGCCTGAGCCGCTGGTCGGCAAGGCGCGACATCATGATGTAGCGGGCAAGCTCCTCCTTCTCGATCCTGAAGCTGTCGTCGAGCCTGAACTTCCTGAGCGAATCGGCCACCGCCGCTTTGGAGAGCCCCGCATTTTCAAGTTTCGGCCTCACGACCGTGTCGAAGAGCCGCTCCCTGGTGCGCTGCGACGAGACCCCCATGTAGAGCGAATTGTCCTTCGCGACAGTCACGGTCAGCACGTCGGACTCCGGCAGCTTCATGTTCGAGTGCGACGACGGCAGGTCGATCGTCACCGCTTCCGGCGGACGGAACTTGGTGGTCAGCATGAAGAAGGTGAGCAAGAGAAACGCCACATCGACCATCGGCGTCATGTCGAGCCGGAACCCTACCCTTTTTGCCTTGATTTTGGACATGGTTCGAGATCAGGATTTACT
>CAYZCF010000055.1:0-4118 GCA_964476855.1 uncultured Chlorobiaceae bacterium | reverse complement strand
AGCTGAAGCGGTCAACCTTGTTGGTGAAGACGTTGTAGGTCACGATGCCCATGATGCCGCCGAGAATGCCGAGCGCCGTGTTGAAGAGCGCCTCGGAGATGCCGAGCGAGAGCTGCACCGCGTCGGGCGCGCCGCTGGTGGCCATCGCCGCGAAGGCGCGGATCATGCCGAGCGTGGTACCAAGCAGGCCGACCATCGTCGAAATGGAGGCGATGGTCGAGATAGCGACGAGGTTCTTTTCGAGCAGCGGCATCTCCATGAGCGTCGCCTCCTCGACCGCCTTCTGCATCTCGCTGATGCGCTTCTCGCGGTCGGTCACGTTGTGCACGGCGAGCATCTTGTAGCGGTCGAGCACGGCGCGGAGCACGGCGGAGAGAGAGCTCTGGTGGTCGTCACAGCGGGAGATCGCCTGGTCGATGGAGCCCGAATCGACATCCTGCTTGAGGCTCTGCACGAACTCGGTGATCGAGCCTTTGCCGGAAGCCTTGTTCAGGGCGACGATGCGCTCGACGATGTAGGCGATCACCATCAAAATCAGCGCCATCAGCACCGAGACAATCGGCCCGCCTTTCCAGACGGCATGGAACATGGATTCAGGTGGCGTCGTGCCCATCCAGACATAAAAACCGAGGGATACCGCGTAGGTCACCACAATCAGTATCGCCGTAAAAAATCCCTGTTTCATATGGTTGGTATTGAGATGTTGGAAGTAACGGAATCCATGTTCAAGCACTCTCGCAAGTAAAATCAGGCGCATCAGGAAGGTCGTTTGCAAGCCTGCCGCCGGGGCAGGCGTTTCGGGAAGGATACTTCATGAGGCGGCAACGTCGATAATTCATAAACCATTCGGAACAAAGAGGCTATCACTGTGATAATGTAGTAATAAAGCACAGACTCGCCAACCCGTCAGGCAAGGAACTCCGGTGGAAATCGCCTCGAAAAGCGATTTTTTTCGGAAAAAGAGGAGCGGACGGGCCGTGGCGAACCGGAATCGCGAGGCATTGCGTTTTCATTTTTTTCGGTTTATCATAGCATCGAACAGAAAAAGAAAAAAACAGACGCATGGCAGGCATGATACCGGAACGCATGATCGACGAGATCCGTCAAAGCACGGACATTGTCGATGTCGTGTCGGATTATGTCCGGCTGCAACCCTCGGGCCAGCGCTTCAAGGCGCTCTCGCCCTTCACGCAGGAGAAGACCCCGTCGTTCATCGTCTCACCTGACAGGCAGATTTACAAGTGCTTTTCGAGCGGCAAGGGGGGCAACGTCTTCACCTTCGTCATGGAGATGGAGAAGGTGACCTTTCCCGAAGCGGTCGAGATGCTCGCCAAACGCGCAGGCATCGACACCAGCAAGTACCGCACGGAGCGGCCGCGGCAGGAGGAGAAGCAGGAGAGCAGCCAGTTCGACACGCTCCGCTGGGCTGCGCGACTGTTCCACAGCACGCTCGAAAGCGAGGCCGGAAGCGCGGCGCTCGCCTACCTCACCGGCAAGCGGGGACTCGAACCCGGCACCATCCGCCGCTTCGGTCTGGGCTTCGCGCCCGAGTCGTGGGACTACCTGCTCCACGCGGCGGAGCGTGACCGAGCGCCAATCGAGCAGCTCGTCAGCCTCGGCCTCCTGACGCGCCACCCGAAGCGCAACACCCTCTACGACACCTTCCGCAACCGCGTCATCTTTCCGATTTTCACCGTCGGCGGCCAGGTGGCGGGCTTCGGCGGGCGGACGCTCGCGACCGACGCCGAGACGCCCAAGTACATCAACTCGCCGGAGAGCGCGAGCTTCGAGAAGTCCAAACTGCTCTACGGGATGCACGCCGCCAAGAACGAAATTCGGCGGCGGGAGACGGCGATTCTCGTCGAGGGATACATGGATGTGATCGCCATGCACCAGGCGGGCTTCCCGAACACGGTCGCCTCGTGCGGCACGGCGCTCACCCGCTACCAGGCCAAAATCCTGAAGCGCTACACCTCGCGCGTGCTCTTCCTCTACGATGGCGACAACGCGGGCAAGAAATCGATGCTCGCGGGAATCGACATCCTGCTCGCCGAGGGGCTGACGCCGTGGGTGGTGATGCTTCCCGGCGCGGAAGACCCCGACAGCTTCATCCGCAACTACGGCAAGGAGGCGTTTCTCGGCGAGCTGGAGAGCGAAAAAAGCTCGTTTCAGGATTTCCAGCTCCGCTGCTACCAGGAGGCCGGATGGATGGAGAGCCCCGACACGGCCTCGAAAGCGATCTCCGCCATGACGCGGAGCATCGCGTTCATCACCGATCCGGTGCAGAAGGAGCTGTATCTCGACGAGCTGGCAAAAAAGCTCGACCTCGGTCGCCAGACGCTCCGCGAGGTGATGGCTACGAGCGACACCGGGCGCGCTTCGCGGGAGCCGCGCCAGCGCCGCGACGAACCGGCTCCGCAGCCGCCCGCGCGGCAAGCGCCGCTCTCAGTGACGGAGCGCACTTTCCTCGAAGCGCTGCTCGAAAGCACCTTTTACGGCAACGAAGTGCTCGCCTTCGCCGCCTCGCACGAGTCGATGTTCCACCTCGAACATCCCGCCGCGCAAGCGATCTTCGGCCATCTGGTCACGCGCTTCCGCGAAATGACCAACCGCGACAGCCACCTCGACATCACCTCGGAGATCAGCTCCATCGGCATGGAGGAGGCGGGCAACCTCGCCTTCGACATCCTCTTTCGCCTGCCGGTCAACGAAACCACGAGACTAACCCTCGCCGAAATCGAACAACACGCCCGCCGCTGCCTCTCCCACTTCCTCGTCGCGGTCAAGTCGCTCGTGCTCGAACCGTTGCAGAAAGAGAAAGAGAGCATCAACGCGCAACTCCAGTCCGCCACCGCCGCGCACGAACAGGAGCGGCTATCGAGAGAGCTGCTCGAACACATCAAACACACCCGCGCGACGGAGCAAGAGGTTGACGAGTCGATCAGGGGGATATTGGGAGAGTGAAGGAAATGCCAGGAAGGGCTTGCTTTTCAGCCTTAACGTTCAAAGCAATTGTCGTAATCGCGATATGCCCGCTGTTTCAAAACAGATAGCGGACATATCGCAAAACAGAAGGTTTAACGGGTCAGATCGCCATAGACAAGATTTGGTTGTTGCTGCCAAGTGAATGACTGCTTCAACTGACCGGTGAGCGTGTAGTTATAGAGTTTGTTGGCGCCGCTGATATAGACGTCGTTATCAATCCCGCCGACAATCCCGCCGATATCGAACGGAGTCGGCACAAACGAGTACTGGTTCAGGGTTATGAGGTCTCTGATCGTAAATCCTTTTTGTGAACCGGAATACGAAGCCAGCAGCCTTCCGCAGATAACCGCGACGTCGGTATAGATAATTCCAGCATCAGGAAACACCATGGTCGCAAGCACCTGGCCATTGGTGCTGTACCGGTAGAGTCTGTTGCCAGAGGCAAGATAGAGATCGTTGTTTGTTCCGGCGGCTACACCATTGATTTCAAAGGGCGTCTGAATGATCGAAAGCTGATTAAGATTGAGATCGCGGATTGATACGCCTCTTTGCGAGCCTTTGTAGGAGACATAGACACGGTTTCCCATCACTGAAATATCGGTGTAGATAATATGGAGATCAGGAAATACAAACTGCCTGATAAGGGTACCGTTTAACGAGTAGTCATAAATTCGGTTGCCACAAATCATGTAAACGTCATTATTCGGGCCGGCAGCAATACCATTGACACAATGATTTGTCGGAATAACACCAACCTGCTGAAAATTTGGTGTTCTGACTGTAACCCCTTGCTGCGCAACATTGTAAGCAGCAAAAAAGTTGTTGGCGAACACCACAGAAGAGATACCAGCAAACAGAATCAGCAGCGCTGAAATCCGTAGGAATCCGGATAAACCTAAATGTTTTTTCATGTCGCCTCCTGTGGTAGAATTAATGACAAAAACTGAACAAGCAAACAACAGGAAAAATAACATTCATTCTGAAATAACATCTCGTAAATAAAAAAGAAAAAAAATCAATACCTGTAAAATCAACACTGCATATTTAACACTATTGTTTAGCCATATATTTTGGATGTATAACCTGTATTCTAAAGCATCTTACTGGACAGATTTTTTGAAATCGAGGATTCG
>CAYZCF010000054.1:14417-15183 GCA_964476855.1 uncultured Chlorobiaceae bacterium | reverse complement strand
TGACCGAGATGCGCATGGTCAAGCATGGCTACGAGCAGGGCTTGCTCTCGCAGGCCGGAGTGGAGGAGTGAGTCTGGCGAAGGGAGGCTCCACATCCAGATGCGGTGACGGCTGCCGCCCGATGCCGGTGAAGGGTTCGCCGAAGAACCGCCGCCGGGCGCTCCTGCTTGTCGCCGCCGTGCCGCTGCTCTTCGCGGTGTCGGCGATGCTCGGGCCGTCGGGCGTCGGCCTGCCCGACACGGCGACTGTTTCGGGCCGCGCGATTCTCGATCTGCGGCTCGGGCGCTTCTTCATGGGGATGCTCGTCGGCGCGGCGCTCTCGACCTCCGGCACGGTGTTCCAGGCGATTCTGCGCAATCCGCTCGCCGAACCCTACGTGCTCGGCGTGAGCGGCGGCGCGGGACTTGGCGCGGCGTTGAGCATCCTCGTTGGCGGGGCGTTCATCGGCGCGATCGGCCTGCCGCTGACCGCCTTTGCCTTTGCGCTTATCACTCTTTTCGCCGTTTATGCCATCGCCAACCAGGGGGGCGTGCCGTCGGTTTACAGCCTGATCCTGAGCGGCGTGATCGTCAGCGCCATCTGTTCGAGCGTCATCATGTTCCTCGTTTCCTTTTACATGAGCGGCAAAGTAGGTGCTCACTACGGCCAGGCGGCCACTCTTTCCTTCACTGCCGCCTCTAATAACTTCGAGCTTGCCATAGCCGTGGCTGTCGCAGTGTTCGGCATCAACTCCGGGCAGGCCTTTGCGGCCGTCATCGGCCCCCTT
>CAYZCF010000054.1:0-14407 GCA_964476855.1 uncultured Chlorobiaceae bacterium | reverse complement strand
GATGCACACCGTGGTGTGGTGGATGCTTGGCAATCTTCAGCCCTCCTCGTGGAGCGAGCAACTCGTGTCGCTCGTTATCATCGTTGCCGCCTCCGGCGCGTTGTGGCTGCTCGCTCCGGCGCTGAACGTGCTGACGCTGGGCCGCGAGATGGCGCACTATCAGGGCCTCGACGCCGGATTCGTCACCATTTCGAGCCTTCTGCTTTCGACCATGCTCGCGGCTACGGCGGTCTCGATGGGCGGCATGATCGGCTTTGTTGGCCTGATCGTGCCGCACGTCATGCGGGCGCTCTTCGGCCCCGACCACCGCTGGCTGATTCCCGCCTCGGCCATCGGCGGCGGCGCGTTCCTCGTGCTCTGCGATGCGCTGGCCAGAACCATCATGGCCCCGGTCGAGATTCCGGTCGGCGTCGTCACGGCGCTGGCGGGCGGCCCCTTTTTCCTCATCGTGCTGCGCAAAAAAATGAAGTATGCCTGGACCGACTGACCGCCAGAAACCGGCCCTCGCCTTCCGGGGCGTCACCGCCGGCTACAAGGGGCGCACGGTGCTGCGCGAGGTCGATTTCGAGATCGCCGAAGGTGAGTTCGTTTCGGTGATTGGCCCGAACGGCTCTGGCAAAAGTACGATGCTCAAGACGGCGACTGGCCTCGTGAGACCGCTCGAAGGGCGGGTCGAGGTGTTCGGGCGCGAAGTCTCGTCGCTCAAACCGCGCGAGCGGGCCTCGCTCATCGGCGTGGTGCCGCAGAAGCTCGACTCGCCGATGGCCTTTACGGTCGGCGAGATCGTCATGATCGGGCGCAGCGTACGCGGGCGGTGGGGCGGGCCGGACGCCGCCGATCACGACAGCGCCGAGCGGGCGATGATCTACACCAACGTGCTTGACCTGAAAGATCGCCTTTTCAACCAGCTCAGCGCGGGCGAGCAGCAGCGCACGGCGCTCGCGATGGCCCTCGCGCAGGAGCCGCGCATCATCATGCTCGACGAGTCAATCGCGCACCTCGACATCAACCACAGCCAGGAGGTGCTGCGCATCCTGATGAACATCAACAGCGAAGAGAAGATCACCGTGCTGCTTGTGAGCCACGACCTCAACCTCGCCGCGCAGATCGCCGACCGCTTGATGCTCATCGACAAGGGGCGGCTCGTGCGCAACGGTTCGCCGGGCGAGGTGATGCAGGAGGAGCTGCTCCGGCGCGTCTATGACTGCGATCTGCGTGTGCGGCGCGATCCCTTCAGCGGCAATCCGGTGGTGAGCGGCGTGCTCGACGCGGCCCTGCGCCGCCCGCCGGTGCGGAAGCGGCTGCACGTCATCAGCGGCGGCGGATCGGGCATCGAGCTGTTCCGGCGGCTGCTGATCGAGGGGTTCGACGTGACCGCCGGGGTGCTCAACCGGCTCGACTCCGACTCGGAGGCCGCCCGCGCCCTCGACATTGCCGCCGTGCTCGAACAGCCCTTTTCGCCGGTCGGCGGCGAGGCGCTCTCGCAGGCGCGACGCATGGTCGATGCGGCGGATGGCGTCGTCGTCGGTCTCGTGCCCTTCGGCCCCGGCAACCTCGTCAATCTCGATCTCGCCGAACTGGCGCTGAAGGCGGGCAAGCCGGTGTGGCTCGCCGCAGGCATCGCCTCGCGCGACTACACGCCCGGCAAAGCGGCGGCGGCCAAAGCCCGCGAACTCTGCGACGGTGGGGCGGTGGAGTGGTCGAACATTCATGAACTCATGGCCCGGATCGAACAGACCTGGCCGCAACCAGAGACGCAGCATTGAAATGAAGCAGTACCCCTTCAGGCTCGGCACCTCCTCCTACATCATCCCGGACGACATTCTGCCCAACGTGCGCTACCTCGCGGGCAAGGTGCAGGACATCGAACTCGTGCTCTTCGAGTCCGACGAGTTCAGCAACCTGCCATCGCCGGAGGTGATCCGCGAGCTGGTCGCGCTGGCCGGGGAGCATGGTCTTACCTACTCGGTGCATCTGCCGCTCGACGTTTACCTCGGCAGCCCGTTCCGGGACGAGCGGGAGCGCTCGGTGGGCAAGTGCCGCAGGATTATCGACCTCACCGAAGCGCTGCCGAAATCGGCCTTTGTGATGCACTTCGAGGCGGGCAAAGGGGTGGACATCAACGCTTTTTCCGACGAGGAGCGGCAGATTTTCGTGGAGAGTCTTGGCGACTCGGCGCGAATGCTGCTCGACGGCTGCGGCCATCCGCCGGAGATGTTCTGCGCCGAGAACCTGAACTACCCCTTCGAGATCGTCTGGCCGGTGGTCGAAAAGTTCGGCTTCTCGGTGACGCTCGACGTGGGCCATCTCGAATACTACGGCTTCCCGACCGCCGACTACCTCGACCGCTATCTCTCGCGCACGAAAGTGCTGCACATGCACGGCACGACGGAAGGGCGCGACCACAACTCGCTCGCGTACATGAACCCGAAAGCGCTCGACATGGTGGTCGAAGCCTTGCGAAAAGCGGAAGGGGAGTCGAAGGTGTTCACGCTGGAGATTTTCTCGGAGGCCGATTTTCTCTCGTCGGTGGATGCGCTGGAGCGGTTTGGGGTGTGATGGGGTCGTTATGACTCCGGCCATTAAAATTCTTAACCAATTGCCCCGGACTTCAGTCCGGGGTAAAGGGATAATACCCAATAAACATGGGCTTTAGCCCAATCTCTTTCTGGGGAGAAGGGGAAGAGCGGGGGTGCTCGAAATCTGTTCCCCGGCTTGAAAGCCGGGGCAATGTGAATGTAAGAGCATTGAATGTCCGAAGGGTTGAAACCCTTCGGAATGTAAGATCGAACATCAATTTCTATTACCATGCCTGAAGTAATCTACGTGACCGGCGGCGCGCGGAGCGGGAAGAGCAGCTATGCTCTGAAGCTTGCCGAACCCTACGAGCGGCGGGTGTTTCTCGCCACTGCCGAGGCGTTCGATGGCGAGATGCAGCGGCGCATCGACAAGCATCGCGAGGAGCGCGAGGGGCAGTTCGTGACCGTCGAGGAGCCTGTGTTCATCGACCGCGCACTCCGCAATCTCCCGGAAGGAACCGGCGTGGTGCTGCTCGATTGCCTGACCGTGTGGCTCGGCAACATGATGCACCATCTCGGCGACGAGGCCGCGATCAGCGAACGCATCGACGCGCTGCTCGACGTGCTGAGCGATCCGCCGTGCGACATCATTCTCGTCTCGAACGAGGTCGGCATGGGCATCGTGCCGGAAAACGCGATGGCTCGCGAGTTCCGCGACCTGGCCGGAACGCTCAACCGCAAGGTGGCCGAACGCGCCACGCAGGCGTATCTCTTGTGCAGCGGCCTGCCGCTTGTTCTGAAGAAGCGGAGTTGATCTGTTTGCGCTTTAGTCCAGGGTTGTGAACGACAGGAAAGAAATAAAGGAGTCAGGGAAATCCCCCCTTAATCCCCCCTTTGCCAAAGGGGGGACAAAATAGAAATCCTCTCTTTAGCAAGAGGGGGGGACAAAATTGAAAAATTTTCCATCGAGCAAAAAGGGGTGACAAACTAGAAATCCTCTCTTTAGCAAATGGGGGACAAAATAGAAATCCCCCCTTTAGAAAAGGGGGGCAGGGGGGATTAGGGATTCCAAACACCGAAAATCGAAGAGCATTTATTGTCGCCAAAGTAAATAATTAATGCGCTTCCGGTACCGCATCAAACTATCCATATTTTTCGTCACCAATTTTAACCTCAGTACTATCCATGACCGACCGATTCCAGCAGCTTCTTGCCTCCATCAAGCCTGTCGATATGTCCCTCACGGGCGCAGTTCAGGCGCATCTTGACGATCTCACCAAACCGCAGGGAAGCCTTGGGCGGCTCGAAGAGATTGCGATGAAGTACTGCATCGCGACCGGTACGACCAGGCCGTCGCTGTCGAAGAAGAAGGTTTTCTGCTTCGCCGGAGATCATGGCGTGGCCGCCGAAGGGGTGTCGGCCTATCCCGCCGAGGTGACGCCGCAGATGGTCTACAACATGCTTGGCGGCGGGGCGGCTATCGACGTGCTGTCGCGCCACGCCGGGGCCGATCTCGAAGTGGTCGATATGGGCGTCAATCATGACTTCGCGGAGCATCCGATGCTGCGCCGCTGCAAGGTGAAGCACGGCTCGGCGAACATGGCGCACGGACCGGCGATGAGCCTCGACGAGACGCTTCAGGCGATCATGGCTGGCGCGGAACTGGCCATCGAGGCTCGCGAGCAGGGGTACGAGTTGCTTGCCACCGGCGAGATGGGCATCGCCAACACCACGCCCGCGACGGCGCTCTACTCGGTGCTGCTCGACCTGCCGGTCGAGGCGATCACCGGGCGCGGCACGGGCATCGACGACGAGCGACTCCGCCACAAGATCGCGGTCATCGAGAAATCAATCGAGGTCAATCGCGCGAGCCTTGCCACGCCGCTCGAAGTGCTGGCGGCGCTTGGCGGCTTCGAGATCGCGGGTATTTGCGGCCTGATTCTCGGCGCGGCGTCGGTCGGGATGCCGGTGGTGGTCGATGGCTTCATCTCGAGTTCTGCGGCAGTGTGCGCCATCAAGCTCTCGTGCAAGGTGAGCGATTATCTTTTCTTCAGCCACCTCTCCAACGAGCAGGGGCATCGCGCGGTGATGCAGAAGCTCGGCGCGAGGCCGATTCTCGATCTCGACCTGCGGCTCGGCGAAGGCACCGGCGCAGCGATGGCGATGCAGGTGATCGAAGCATCGGTGAAAATCTGCAACGAAATGGCTACCTTCAGCTCGGCGGGAGTTTCCGGCAAAAACGACTGATACCATGGACTCATTTCTCGACATACAGCGCCAGCGGGCCGACAGTGACAGCAAGTTCATCGACTGCAACGGCTTCCGCGTGCACTACAAACTTTACGGCTGCGGCAGGCCGCCCTTCATCGTTCTCCTGCACGGCAGCTTTCTGAGCATCCGCTCGTGGCGCGACGTGGCGAATCCGTTGTCCGAAAACGCGACCGTGCTCGCCTTTGACCGCCCGGCCTTCGGCCTCACCTCGCGCCCCGTGCCGTCCCGAACCAACGAGGCGCGGTACAGCCCCGAGGCGCAGAGCGACCTTGTCGTGGCGCTGATGGACAAGCTCGGCATGGATCGCGCGGTGATCGTCGGCAACTCCACCGGCGGTACGCTGGCGCTGCTGACGGCGCTGCGCCATCCGAAGCGCGTGCAGGGCCTCGTGCTCGTAGGCGCGATGATCTACAGCGGTTACGCCAACAGCGAGGTTCCGGCGTTTATGAAGCCCTTTATGAAAGCGATGTCGCCGGTGTTTTCGCGGCTCATGAAAAAGATCATTACCAAGCTGTACGACAAGAACATCCGGGGATTCTGGCACGTCAAGTCGCGCCTGTCCGACGAGACGCTCGCCGCGTTCAGGAGCGATTTGATGGTGGGCGACTGGTCGCGCGGCTTCTGGGAGCTGTTCCTTGAAACGCACCGCCTCCATTTCGACAAGCGAGTGTCATCGGTCTCGACGCCCTCGCTCGTCGTGACCGGCGAGCACGACCTCACCGTCAAGACGGAGGAGAGTTTCCGTTTGGCGAAAGAGCTGCCGAAGGCTGAGCTGCTCGTGATTCCGGACTGCGCCCATCTGCCGCAGGAGGAAAAGCCTCGCGAGTTCGTCGAAGGTGTCCAGGCTTTCGTCGGGAGAAGCGCCTGATGCTGCGCGGCCTCGTGACGGCGCTTCGCACGCTGACGGCGCTGCCGGTGCCGGGGCGCGATGCCGGGCGTTTCAGCGATTCGCTCTACTGGTTTCCGCTCGTTGGCCTCGTCATCGGCACGCTCGAAGCTCTGCTCGCTCGCTTCGGCGTGCTCGCGGGATGGTACGAAATGGCCGCGCTACTTGCGCTTGGTGGCGGCATTATCCTCACGCGGGGATTGCACGCCGATGGCCTCGCCGACCTCGCCGACGGCTTTTTCGGCGGGCGCAATCGCGAAGCGGCGCTGCGCATCATGAAAGACCCCAACGTCGGCTCGTTCGGCTCGCTGGCGCTCATTCTCGTGATGCTCTTCAAATTTGTCTGCCTTCTCGAACTGGCGCGGTATGGCGCATTCGGCACGATGACCGCTGGCGTGCTGCTCGCCCGAACGGGGCAGGTGCTGCTCGCCACGTGGCTGCCCTACGCGCGGGCCGAGGGGGGCACGGCGACCGCCTTCGTCGAAGGCGCGGGATGGCCGCATCTCGTTGTCGCCGTCGCTTCGGCATTCGTCTTTCTTCTCTATCCGGTTGGCTTCGGCTGGTCGCGAGCGCTCTTTCTCATGGCGAGCGCCGCTGCGTCAACGCTCGCCCTCGGCCTGTTGAGCCGCCGCAAGATCGGCGGCGTTACCGGCGACGTGCTTGGCGCATGCAGCGAGCTGACCGAAACGTTCGTCTGGTTCGCCGCCGTGCTGTCGATACGCTTTCCGTTGCTTGGCATGATGTAATTCCGGTTTCGATTTCGGGAGTGGATTCGGAACTCTCCTCTCCGGGTGGGCGTTGCTTCTCAGCCGTCAGATGGTTATTATGGGGGCGCGCAAATAATAGTAATCACTAACAAGTTCAGCATCAGAGATATGAGCAGCGATATGATCGTCACGTTTGGCGGCGGCAAGAAAGTCAACGCCGAGTTCAGGGGATTCACCATCGAAACCGACCAGGCCGTGTACGCTGGCGGCGAAGGTTCCGCGCCCGAACCCTTCACTCTGTTCCTCGCCTCGATTGGCACCTGCGCGGGCATTTTCGTCCTCTCCTTCTGCCAGAGCCGCGGCATTCCGACCGATGGAATCCGGGTCGTCCAGAGCCACGAACCGAAGCCGGATGGCCGGAGCATTGGCAAGATCACCATCACCATCGAGCTGCCTCCCGATTTCCCGGAAAAGTACAAGGATGCGGTGATCAACGCAGCCAACCTCTGCGCCGTCAAGAAGCACATCATGGAGCCACCGGTGTTTGAGGTCAAGACCGAAACTGTCGGCGGCTGACGGATTCCGCAAGTTATTGTCCCGGCGAGTCGGGATTGGGTGGCGCTCGAAATCTGTTCCCCGGCTTGAGAGCCGGGGCAATGTGAATGTATAAGTTTTGAATGTCAGAAGGGTTAAAACCCTTCTGAATGTAAGAGCCGTTTCTTTACCCTATCCGCCGTTTACGACAAGTCGGTATCATCACGCCTGATGTTCCGTTGATAGCAAAATTGAATGATACTCGTCGATTCATGAAAAACCCTCGCGCTGGCAGACCGCTTCAGAGCCGTTCTGTCGAAGAGCTTCCCGGCGTCACCTGCTTTTTGCCCGAAGGCGTCCCACCTGCCCGCCTCCAGAATGTCGTGCTGTCGGTCGATGAGGTGGAGGCGTTGCGCCTGGCCGATCTCGAAGGGATGTACCACGCCGATGCCGCCGAAAAGATGAAGGTCTCCCGCCAGACCTTTGGCCGCATCATCAAGTCGGCCCGCAAAAAGGTGGCAGACGCCCTGGTCGGCGGCAAGACCATCTGCATCGAAGGGGGAGTGATCGAAGGGAGTTGCCTGACGGGCGAGTCGGAGGAGCCAGTCGTCTGCATCTGCCTGCACTGCGGCTACGAGCAGCCGCACGTGCCCGGCGTGCCGTGCCGGACGGCCAACTGCCCGCACTGCGGCAAAATGCTGATTCGCAAGGGGAGGCACAGCCGTGTCGATTGAGAGGGGACTTGAATTTTCCGTTTTGCCGACGCCGCGCATCCACTTCGGCGCGGGAACGCTCTCGAAGCTTCCCTCCCTCGCTGCCGCGTATGGCCGGAGGATGCTGCTCGTCACGGGGCGCCAGACGTTGCGGCGCTCGCCGGTTGCGGCGTCCATTCCTGACGAACTTCGCCGCGCCGGGATCGAGTGCCAGCGCCTCGAAGTCGAGCGCGAGCCGTCCCCGGAGCTGATTGACGAGGCGGCGGCGCTCGGTCGCCAAACGCCATACGACGTCGTCGTGGCCATCGGCGGCGGCAGAATCCGTCGAGCGCTTCATCGAGGGGCAGCCCGGTTTCACGCCCCACGACGGGCGCAAGGTTCCCTTCATCGCCGTGCCGACCACCTCCGGTACGGGCACCGAGGCGACGAGCAACGCCGTCATCAGCCGCGTTGGGCAGGGTGGCTACAAGCGCTCGCTGCGCCATCCGGCTTTCGTGCCGAACGAGGCGATTATCGATCCTGCGCTCATGACCTCCGCTCCACCCGAGCTGACCTCCGCGTCGGGCATGGATGCCTTCACCCAGCTTCTCGAAGCCTATCTTTCGCCTTTTGCCAGTGCCTATACCGATGCAGTCTCATGCAGCGGTCTGGAGAGCTTCAGCCGCTCGTTCGAGCTGGCCTGTGGCAGTGGCGCAGGCGATGTAGCCGTCCGCGCCGACATGGCCTACGCGGCGCTGATGTCGGGCATTGCGCTCGCAAATGCGGGCCTCGGCATCGTGCACGGATTCGCCTCGTCGGTTGGCGGCCTGTTCAACATTCCGCACGGCACGCTCTGCGCGACCTTGCTCGCCGAATCGACGCGCGAGAACATTCGCCAGCTCAGAGCCTCGGAGGGCGGCGAGCCGGGCTTGCGCAAGTTCGCCAACGCCAGCCGCATCCTCACCGGCAGCACGACCGGCAACCTCGCGGATGATTGCGATCGCCTCGTCGAACTGCTCGAAAGGTGGCAGGAGCGTTTTGCTTTTCCGTGCCTTGGTGAGTTCGGCGTGAGCGAGAGCGATTTCGCGGAGATTATTGCTGCCACCCGGAGCAAAAGCAACGCTGTTCCGCTTGATGCGGCAGCAATGCGGCGGATTTTGGCAGCAAGGGCGTGAGGAGAGATCAGTCAGATCGGACGGATCCGTCTGATCTGGCGGAAAAGCTGAAATTCAAAAATCAGACTTTTCCCCTCTTGTCTTCCACCAGTCGTCGCCGTAGTTGTAGTACATCTCTTCGCCTTCGGCGATGTTGCGCAGGGCGTAGATGATGAGTTCCGCGCCGCCGGGGCCGTCTTCCCGGTAGTAGGCGACGTTGGGCGTCGAGGAGTGGTTGAACATCATGCCGTAGCCCATCGCAATGAGTCGGCGGTCTTCGGCGCTGCCGTAAAAAACGTAGTTGAGCAGCTCGCCGCCGATGTCCTTGTCGGTCACTTCAAGCGCCGGGCAGCGTTCGATGATGTCTCCCTCCCTGATTGCTGTGAGCGCGAAGGCTCCGCGTCCGGCGACCTTCGACGAGTCGATAAAAACCGCACCACGGCTGATTCTCGGCGTTTTTTTGCGGAGAGCGTTGATGGCAACCGCGCCTACGACTGCTCCAGCGGCGAAGATGATGGTCGCTATAAAAAAGAGAAGTGGTGTCATGCGATTCCGGCTGTCGATGAAAAAGCGGAAAATACGAATCTCGCGGCTGAATCCATCGGGCGTATGCCGGAGCGTTCAGGAATGTTTTCTCTGGCAGAGTGGTTTGAGTCGAAGAGGTTTTTTAAGCATTTCTGAAGCTTTGTGCCGATGATGGATCAAGCGAGTCAAGCCGTTCTCTCAGTCGATGGAGTGTCGAAAAGTTACCTGATGGGCGAGGTGACTGTGAAGGCTCTGCACGACATTTCGCTCGACTTCGGCGCGGGCCAGCTCGTGGTGCTGCTCGGCGCGTCGGGCAGCGGCAAATCGACGTTGCTCAACATCGTCGGCGGCCTCGACGTGCCCGATACCGGCACGGTCTCCTTCCGGGGCAAGGACATCAACGCTTCGGGGGAGGAGGGGCTGACCGCCTTTCGCCGCCGCTCCATTGGCTTCGTGTTCCAGTTTTACAACCTCATTGCAAGCCTCTCGGCGCTCGAAAACGTGCAGCTCGTCACCGAACTGGTCGAGAATCCGATGCCAGCCGCCGAGGCGCTCGAACTGGTCGGTCTTGGCGACCGGATGAACCATTTCCCTTCGCAGCTCTCGGGTGGCGAGCAGCAGCGCGTCGCCATCGCCCGCGCGGTCGCCAAACGTCCGGAGTTGCTGCTTTGCGACGAACCGACCGGCGCGCTCGACTACAGCACCGGCAAGCTCGTGCTCGAAGTGATCGAAAAAGTCAACCGCGAACTTGGCACCACGACGCTGGTCATCACGCACAACGTCTCGATCTCCGGCATGGCTGATCGGGTTATTACGTTGCGGAGCGGCGAAGTGGTCGAGGATCGGCGGAATGCAAAGAAGATTTCGCCGTCGGAGCTGTCGTGGTGAGGGGAGATTTTTGATGTGCTGGTTGTTTCTTTTTGAATTATGCGCTACTATTTATTTCAAGTCCTGTAGTTGGAGCGTTTTTCGTGGCGCATGGCACGGTTAAAAACTGAAGGTAAAAGAGGTTATGAAAACCAATATCATAATTGAAAAGGATGGGGATGGTTACCTGGCCAGAGTGGAAGGCCATCAGAATCTGTTTGCATTCGCCTACTCGGAAAAGGAGGCCATCATAGAGTTGAAGAACGTTGTTGAAATGATTATGGATTATCACCTCGAGCAGGTAAACGATGAGCGGCTTATCAGAAATGAACTGGCTACCGCGGTAGAGAAATATGCCGTTCAAGTATAAGGAGATTGAAAAAAGGTTGCTAAAAATGGGCTATGCCATTGTTCGCCAGAAAGGTTCGCATGTCATTTTTTCTGACGGGAAAAACACTTTTCCAGTGCCTAATCATGGATCAAAAGATATTTCTCCAGGTGTTGAGAGGCAATTGCTGAAAATACTTGGTATGTCAACCGATGAGTTTAGAAATGTCAAATAAACTGACGTACAGTCCGGTTGATCACGATCACGAGGAATTTCTTCGCGAGGCGAAAAAGGATGAAGCGTTTCGGAAGGAATATAAGGATTTAGCTCCAGTTTACGTGCTTCTTCGAGAGTTGTTTTTTTATACGAAAAAATTTATCAATGTTGGCTATAAATAAGAACGCGCATGTATGAAGAGAAAATGCCAGCGACATTTGTCCGATATGCCGCTGATATATTGGCAGAAACTAACAGTGGACTGAGTGTACCAAATATTGTAAGCGCCACAGCAGCATATGCTGTCGAATATGATGTATCGGTTCCACACACGTCTTATCCATTTGATGCGCAAAACAAGCGTACTGCTTTGTTTGATAATTTGATGGCCTTTTCTGCCCCACAGCAATACCGAATAATTAAAGAGCTTTGTGACCACCAATCTTTTCCATCGATACCCAATAGGGAACGGAAAGAACTAAAGATAAGGCTCGTAACTCGGTATTCTCATTTAGAGCCACACGATACACCATCCGAGGTCAATGCAATCCTAATAGAAGAAACAAAACACTGGTTAGATGAGTATCCAGATTCATTGTCGCTCTACTCACAAGCTTTGGGAAAATATGAGCATGGTGCATATCAGCGAAATCTGTTGGATGATCTGCGCTTATCGCTAGAAAAACTGCTTAAATCTATTTTAAGCAATGGTAAGTCACTCGAAAACCAAATCTCACCGGTAGGTGCTCATATAAAATCAAATGGTGGTTCAGCAGAGTTGTCAAATATGTTTATGAAACTCTTGGATTATTATGCAAAATATAATAATAGCTACGTAAAGCATGATGATGCAGTGATTGAAGAAGAAATCGAATTTATACTTGAAATAACTTCTTCATTTATGAAGCACCTTGTACGATTGGTCGCAAATAATGGCTCTAAAATCCAATGAAATCAGATCAGAAGCTTTGCCAGCTCGATAAGAAAGAAATCGAGGAAAACTTTGCTGCGATTGCGGAGGCAGTCTCAAAGCCAAAGTACATTTGCCAGAAGTGTGCGAGGGTGTCGAAAAAGAAGAAGAATCTTTGCAAGCCGAAGAAGTTGCCTTTGCGTTCAAAGGATTAGTTGCCTGTTCTTCCAATTCCATCTTTCTGATTTTTTCTAAAAATAATCCTGCTCGGCCAGCCGCTTTTTCTCATCTTGCCTATTGATGTGAAGTGGATGTGAACGTGAGTCCGTGAAGAGTCACGTGGATGGTTCGATATTCATTGTTGAGTTGCTGCTGTATAGTGGCCCCCGATTTTCGGACAGCGGTTTAAGGTGGTAACTTGCCTGAAAACAAGGTCAAGTTATGAGCGAGAAAAAACGCAACAAGTTCACGGCGCAGTTCAAGGCCAAGGTCGTGCTGGAGGCAATCCGGGGTGACAAAACGCTGAACGAAATCGGTAGCGAGTTCGGTGCCCACCCGTCCCAGGTCGGCCTGTGGAAACGGGAACTTCTCGAGAACGTTCCCGGAATCTTCGATATAAATCGCGGGTCGAAACCAGTCGATCCGTCCTCGGATCCTGAAAAGCTCTACACCGAAATCGGTCGGCTCAAGGTGCAGTTGGACTGGCTTAAAAAAAAGTCGGGCCTTACCTGTGAAGCAGCGTAAAAGCTGGATCGGCGGCGAGGAGCCATTGCCGGTTTCGACGCAATGCCAACTGGTCGATGTCAATCGCACGAGTTATTACGGTAAGCCTGAGCCGTATTCGCCCAGTGACGACGACTTGCTGATCCGTTTGATCGAGGAGGAATACGCGCTGCATCCATTTTACGGCAGTCGGCGGATGCGGCAGCTGGGGCTGGCGGGCATGGCTCCCGGCCCGAACACCAGCAAGCCGCATCCGGAGCACAAGGTCTATCCTTATCTGCTGCGAGGAGTTAGCGTCACCAGGCCGAACCAGGTCTGGTCAACGGATATCACCTATTGCCGACTGCCGGGAGGATTCATGTACCTGACGGCCATCATCGACTGGTATTCGCGCAAGGCGCTGGCGTGGCGGCTGTCGAACTCGCTGGAAAGCAGTTTTTGCGTGGAATGTCTCGAAGAGGCGCTCCGAAAGTACGGCGTACCGGAAATCTTCAACAGTGATCAGGGCGCGCAGTTTACCAGTGACGTATTTATCGGCGTACTCAAGCAGCATGAAACAATCAGCATCTGCATGGACGGTCGCGGCAGGGCGCTGGACAACATCTTCGTCGAATGGCTCTGGAGGAGCGTCAAGCATGAGGATATGTATCTGAAAGGCTACGGAACGCCGGTGGAATTGAAGCATGGGTTGGCAAAGTACTTCGACCTGTACAACACGGAGCGGCCGCATCAGTCGCTGGGGTACAGAACCCCGGACGAGGTGTACGCAAGCGGCACGGGTGGCGGTGCGTGCATCGTTGACAAGTTCTCTCAAAAGAAATCTTCTGATGGGTCGTCAGAGGTTGCACAGCAGCAGCAATCAGTTGCATGAACAACGGCGACTTACCAGCTTAAACTCGACCCGATTCTGTCTGACGACTGGGGTCCACTTCACTGAAACAGTTGTGAATGACGTGTTATGCTTGAAATAATTTTATTTTCTGTAGTCAGGTTTTGATAACTTTAATAAGTCACGCTTATATAAAAATCCTCATCCACTCAATCATTCGTGAAACAGATCAACAGACAGCTGTAAGATTTGTTATAAAGAGTGCATTATAGGTCGTCAGTAAGACCATATTCCACAATCAGTTAGTCTGTGTTCAGCAATAAGTGCCCTGCAAACGAGCAGGTTGGGTTTCCAAAACGATAAGGAGAACAGGTTATGCCATTTACACATGAGCAGGCACAGGAACTTCATGAGAATATCAAGAAGCTGGTTAAAAGTATTGAGACGGCCGGTAACCGTGGCCGTGACCGGTTGGCGGATATTTCCTGGGAGAAGGTTCGGGATAGCGCATTAACTCTTGATTCCAATAAGGAATTCAATTCTGCGGCTTGGGATGAGCTCTCTTCAAAGGAGCAGGATGCGCGGGCTGACCGGTTGCACCAGCTTAAGATTTCATTGTTGGCGGCAGCGGGTCAGGATGGACCGGAGGACACTTCTCACATCATGCATTATGCCCGTGCATCAAATACGGTTATAATTTCCATGTTGATTTTTATGGCGGTTGTGAACATTTCCCTGCTCAGCGTTGTGATCTGGAAATGGGATGCGGCTACTGGCCTCGACCGCCCATTGGCCGTAGAGAACGCCATAAAGAAGTTGAAGCCGTTTGACGATGCTGTCACCAATCTGGACAAAGCCCGCTTAAGTCTGTTAGACTCGGAGAATGCACAAAAAAAGATTAAGCAACAGAAAAAGCCAGATAAGGCTAAACTTGAAAAAGCTGAGGCGAGTGTTACTGAAGCCCAGAATGCCGTTGCAAGTGCCGAGATTTTAGCAAAAGCGGCTAAAGATAGTCTGAACAACAATGCGATTGTTGCAATCAAGGCTATCCGGGATGGAAGTGTTACCGAGAGCACGATTCTGTTTATGGTGGTCATGCTCGGTGCGCTTGGTGGCTCATTGCATATGACAGGCTCTTTCGGGAAGTTCGTCGGTAATCGACAGCTTCTGCGTAGTTGGGTGCCTTATTACTTTTGGTTCATCGTAAAATTTAATGGTAACGCTCGTCAGCAATTACGTCAACCGG
>CAYZCF010000053.1:0-15563 GCA_964476855.1 uncultured Chlorobiaceae bacterium | reverse complement strand
ATCGCCACCAGATCGGAAATGTAGTATACCGGCATCTCGCCGACGTCGTTGTACCGTTTGCGCATTCCCGCCTGACGCATGTCGAGGTTGGTGTGGCAGAGCGGACAGGCCACGACGAACGCGCCCGCGCCGTTGTTTGTGGCGTTTTTGGCGATCTTGTGGGTCAGGTCCTCGATCATCTCCTGCTGGGCCATCGTCAGTCCTGCACCGCAGCACTCGACCTTGTAGGCCCAATCCACCGGTTTGGCGCCAATCGCTTCGACGATCTCCTCCATCTTGGTCGGATTTTCGGGGTCGTCGTAGCCCATTGCGTCGAACGGACGCACCAGCAGGCAGCCGTAGTAGCAGGCGAGAGGCAGCTCCTTGAGCGGGTGGGTGACCCGCTTCTTGATCTCTTCAGCGCCCATGACTTCGAGCAGTTGCATGACGCCGATGAAGCGAGACTTGAGTTCGGTCTCGCGCCCCATCGCGCTCTTCAGTTCTTCGCGCAGCTCCGCGGACTCCATGAGCGCCTTGCGGGCGGTCACCTGCCGGTTCAGGCAGGCGGCGCAGGGGGCGAGCACGTAGTCGAGGCCCTGCTGGTCAGCGAGCGCCTGGTTCCGCGCCGGAAGCAGCACGGAGAGTTTGTGGTTGGTGGCGTGGGCCGAACTCGCGCCGCAGCAGTTCCAGTCCTCGATTTCGTGGAGCCGGATGCCGAGCCGGTCGCACATCTTGCGAATCGAGATGTCGTAATCCTTCGCCGTGCCGGAGAGCGAGCAGCCGGGGTAGTAGCCGATGGTCATGCCGGAGGTGATCCTGACCGGTTCGTCCGCCTTGAAGGTGCGCTTGACGGGTTTGCGTTTTGGCGCTGCGGAGAGGCTGCTTCCTTCGGCGATCTGGAAAATCTTCTCGATCTGCTCCTTGTGCTCGACGGTCTCCTTCGAGGTGAAGGCGGTCACGGGATTGATCTTGCCCTGCTTCATCATTTTGAGGCCCGCGCCAGCGTCCTGCAGGAAGGTGCGGGTGCGCAGCTTGTAGCTGTTGACCAGCGCCAGCTCCTGCAATCTTCCGCTCTTGCGCACCGTGTTGAGGAATGACGTGTGGAAGGCCGTGACCAGCTTTTTGGCCTTGTCGGATGAAATGATGCCGCTCTTGAGCGCCATCTCCCGGACAGCATCCATCGTGCCGGCGATCTCCATGTTCTGCGGGCAGCGGGCCGTGCAGGTCATGCAGCCGATGCAGTACCAGAGCGAGTCGCTCTGCATCGCCTCCTCGACGTAACCGGCTTGCACGAGGCGCATGATCCTCGCCGGAGGGTTGTCCATGAAGCCCCCGGCGGGACAACCCGCGGTGCATTTGCCACACTGATAGCAGCAGGCGTAGTTGTTGCCTGTTGTCTGTTCGAGCTGCCGCTTCAATGAATCTGTACGGATAGTATGCTCCATCGATTGATGACTGCTGATGTTATGGAATCCCGAAAACCGTCTGGCGTTTCGAACGCCCCAAAGCCGAATGGCTGCGATGATGCGTAAAATTCTACGTCAAGGGTTCAGAGATGCCTGCTATTTCTGGATGAATTCGTGCGGGTTCAACAAAGACATGAACTACTATTGTAATAAAAAATACACAAATGTCCAATTAAGGGGGTTTATTTTCTTTACTTCACCGGAAAAACGTATTCTTGCAATGTGTGCAATCCGTTAAAAAATAAACAACGACAACTATGCTGAAAGAGTTCAGGGAGTTCGCCCTCAAGGGCAATGTGGTCGATATGGCGGTTGGCATCATTATCGGCGGAGCCTTCGGGGGGCTGGTCAATTCGCTGGTCAACGACCTTTTGATGCCGCCGTTCGGCCTGCTTCTGAAAGGGGTCGATTTTTCGAATCTTTTTGTCGTGCTGAAAGAAGGAGTTTCGCCGGGTCCCTATCTGGCTCTTGCCGACGCCAAAACTGCCGGGGCGGTAACTCTCAACTACGGGCTGTTCGTCAATGCGCTCATCGGTTTTCTGATCATGGCCTTCGCGGTGTTTCTCCTTGTCCGGTCGATCAACCGGCTTCGCGCCATGTCAGAAAAACCCGCCGCGCCCGCTGCCGCTCCGGAGACCAAAAAGTGCCCCTTCTGCTTCTCGACCATTCCGTCGAAAGCCGTTCGCTGCCCGAATTGCACCTCGCAGTTGTAAAAAACAGACGAGCCAGTAGCCTGCGGGCAACAAGATGAGTTTTTTAAAGGTTCTTCTATGGAGATAAACAGCTTTTTGTTTATGATTGGGTTTGCTTTGCCAAAAATTCAGTGCACTGTTTCAACGATATTCAGAATCAAGAAACCATGTTCGACGAGATAGAATTCGACAAGATCAAGAGATTGCCTAAATATGTGTTCGCTGCCGTCAACGAGCTGAAGATGGCCGAGCGCCGGGCAGGGGAGGATGTGATCGATTTTTCGATGGGCAATCCCGACGGTCCGACGCCCCAGCATATCATCGACAAGCTCGTCGAGAGCGTCGGCAAACCCAGGACGCACGGCTATTCGGTCTCCAAAGGCATCTACAAGCTGCGCGGCGCTATCGGCGGCTGGTATCGCGACAAGTACAATGTCGATCTCGATCTCGACCGGGAGGTGGTGGTGACGATGGGTTCCAAGGAGGGGTATGTCCACCTCGTCCAGGCGATAACCAACCCCGGCGACCTGGCCATCGTGCCCGATCCGTGCTACCCGATTCACTCGCAGGCCTTCATTCTCGCGGGCGGAAACGTGCACCGCATGAAGCTCGAAATGAACGAGGATTACACGCTCGACGAGGAGGCTTTTTTTCACAATCTCGAAACCGCCCTTCGCGAATCGTCGCCCAAGCCGAAGTACCTCGTGGTCAACTTTCCGAACAATCCGACCACGGCCACGGTCGAGCTGCCCTTCTACGAACGCCTCGTCGAGCTGGCGCGGCGGGAGCGTTTTTACATCATCAGCGACATCGCCTATGCCGAAATTACCTTCGATGGTTATGTGACGCCGTCAATTCTTCAGGTTCCGGGTGCGAAAGATGTGGCTGTCGAAAGCTATACGCTTTCGAAGACCTACAACATGGCTGGCTGGCGCATGGGTTTCATGGTCGGCAACGCCAAGCTTGTCGGCGCGCTGGAGAAGATCAAGAGTTGGCTCGATTATGGCACCTTTACGCCGATTCAGGTCGCTTCGACCATCGCGCTCACCGGCGACCAGAGCTGCGTTCGTGAGATCAGCGAGGTGTACCGCAAGCGCCGCGACGTGCTCATTTCGAGCTTCGCCAATGCAGGCTGGGACATTGTATCCCCGAAGGCCTCGATGTTCGTCTGGGCGAGAATTCCCGAACAGATGCGCGCCATGGGCAGCCTCGAATTCAGCAAGAAACTGCTGATGGAGGGCAAAGTGGCGGTCAGCCCGGGCATTGGCTTTGGCACCTACGGCGACGAGTACGTCCGCGTGGCGATGATCGAAAACGAAGAACGAATCCGCCAGGCTGCAAGGAATATCAAGAGGTTTTTGAAGAGCAACAGCGACCAGTAGCACAGGCGTTGTTCTTTCAATCTTATCCTATAAGTCCTATAGGACTTATAGGATAAATTTCACTCCTCGCTTTCGAACAGTTCCAGTACAGCCTGGGGAATAGCCTGCAACACATCCACTGAAGAGACGAGGCTCGATACGTTCGAGGCGAGGTCTCCGGCGCGGCCGTGCAGCCAGGCTGCTGCTGCGGCGGCTTCGTGGGTGTCGAGGCCCTTGGCGGCCAGTGCGCCGATCATGCCGGAGAGCACGTCGCCCGTGCCTGCCGAGGCGAGCGCTTCGGTGCCGCTGTTCGAGATGAGCACCATGCCCGATGGCGAGGCGATGAAGGTCGGCATTCCCTTGAGCAGCAGGTTGACGTTCCACTCCTCGGCGAGCATCCGCGCCGTGTCGATCGGCGAGAGCATGATGTCCTCGACCGAGAGACCCGACAGGCGGCTGCATTCGCCCGCGTGCGGCGTCAGCACGGCGTCTTCGAGGCCGGAGACCCGGTCGAACAGATCGCGTTCGGCGATGGCGTAGAGCGCATCGGCGTCGAGCACCAGCTTTTTTCCGGCGATCTCCGGCGTGCAGAGCAGCGTTTCGACCAGCTCCTGCGCCTCGTCGCTGCGACCGATACCGCAGCCGATCACAATCGCGTCGGCCCATTTGGCTTTTTCGATGATCGAAATCATGTCGCGCCCGATCACCACCACTTCCGGGGCGAAGCTGTGCATCACCGCTGCCTGACCGTCGGGCAAGGAGGCGCAGACGTACCCCGCGCCGGTCTTGACGGCGGCGCGGGCGGCGAGCAGTGCCGCGCCGAGCATCGAGCCGCCGCCGTCCGCAGAGCCGGTGACGAGCAGCACCTTGCCATTCAGGTGCTTGGCGCTCGACGGGTCGCGCAGCAAATAACTCTCCGCCGCGAAGGCTTCATCCACGAGCAGGCAGGAGGTCGGTTCGACGAGGAACTCCGGTATCGAGATTTCCGCAGTCTGAATCTCTCCGCAGAGCGATGGCCCGGAGTTCTGGAAAAATCCGGTCTTGAGGAAGGCCATCGTTACAGTCATGTCCGCATTGACGCAAGGTTCGGAAGAGCGCCCGCTGGTAGCGTCGAGGCCCGACGGCAGATCGATGGCCACCGTCACGGCTTCGGAGTGGGCGTTGATGAAGTTGATCAGCTCGACGGCCGACCTGGCCGGTTCTCGGAGTTCCGGATTTTCGGTATCGATCCTGAGTCCGGTGCCGAAAATAGCGTCCACGACCACCTGATATTCGGTCGCGCCAACGGCGGTTCGCGCCTCGTCGATTCCCGCGAAGATTCTCAGCCCCTCGTTGTACCGCCGGTACGCCTTGAGGATATGCAGCCCTTCGAGGTTCACTCCGGCTAGATCGTCTTCCGGCCAGACCAGCAGCACATCGACCCGCGCCCCACGGTTCAAGAGGTGACGCGCGACGACGAATCCGTCGCCGCCGTTGTTGCCCTTGCCGCAGACGACGAGCGCCGAAACGCCGTCGAGGCTTTTGCCGTGCTCGAAGCGCCCGGCGATCATCCGCGCGGTTTCGCGCCCGGCAAGCTCCATCAGCCGGGTTTCGCCGGTGCGCAGCTCCTCGATGGCCGCCCGATCCGCAAGGCTCATCTCCCGCGCCGTCAATACCGGATTCATCGTTCGTCTCCTTCTTCGTCCTTTGTATCCCTTTCTTACAACTCTTCGAGATGCAGCGCCGACTCGAGCGCGTGCTCGTAAGCGTGCAGCAGTTCGTCAATCGTAAACTCCGACACCGGGCTGCCATTGACCGCGATGCTGCCACCCTCTGGCATTACCTTGCCGATGACACGCACCGGCACGTTCAGGCGGTCGGCCTCCTCGATGATCGCTCCGGCTCTTCCGGGATCGACCGAAATCACCACGCGCCCCTGCGCTTCGGAGAAGAGGAGCTTCTGGATGGCCGCGCTGTCTGCGCCCGCGCATTCGAGATCGACCTCGAAGCCGAGCATCCTGTCGCGGTTCATGATCGATTTTTCGGCGAGCGTGACCGCAAGGCCGCCATCCGACACGTCGTGCGCCGAGTTGACCAGCTTTTTCGCTGCGAGCGTGACGAGCAGCTCCTGAAGGTTTTTCTCGTGCTTCAGATCGACAGCAGGGGAGTCCGCGCCTGGTGTGCCGTACTGCATCACGAGGTACTCGGAGCCGTCGAGCGAGAGTTCCGGATCGCCGAGCAGCACGATGGCGTCTCCCGCCTCGCGGAAGGTCGATTCCACGAGATTGTCGATGTCGTCGAGCAGGCCGATCATGCCGATGGTGGGCGTCGGGTAGATCGCCGTGCGTCCGCCGCCAAGCGAGGTTTCGTTGTAGAAGCTGACGTTCCCGCCCGTCACCGGCGTGTCGAACATGCGGCAGGCGTCGCCCATTCCCTCGACGGCGCTCTTGAACTGGAAGTAGACCTCCGGTTTGTAGGGATTGCCGAAGTTCAGGCAGTTGGTCACGGCGAGCGGTCGTGCGCCGGTGCAGGCGATGTTGCGCGCGCACTCCGCGACGGCAATCGCGCCGCCCGCTTTCGGGTTCAGGTAGACGTAGCGGGAGTTGCAGTCGGTCTTCATCGCGAGGCCCTTTTTGGTGCCCTTGATGCGGATGACCGCCGCGTCGGTCTGGCCCGCCTGGGTGACGGTGTTGGTCTGCACCATCGAGTCGTACTGCTGGTAGACCCACGCCTTGCTGGCGATGTTCGGGCGGGAGAGCAGTTGCAGCGAGAGCGCCTTGACGTCGAGCGAACTGTCCGCCACGAGGTCAGCCGCCGGAGTGTCGGGCTTCTTCTCGACTGCCTCGCGGATGTAGACCGGAGCGCCGCCGCCGAGCACGAGTGACATGGCCGGAATCTCGGCGACCACCTCGCCGTGGTGGCGTACGCGCAGCATGTTGTCATCCGTCACCTGTCCGATCACCACTGCGCTCACATCCCACTTGCGGTAGACGTCGATGATCTCCAGCTCTCGCCCCTTCTCGGCCACGATCAGCATCCGTTCCTGCGACTCCGAAAGCATCAGCTCGTATGCGGTCATGCCCTTTTCGCGGGCGGGCGTCAGGTCGAGGTCGATCTCGATACCGCCGCTGCCGGTTTTCTCGATGCCGCGCGCGCTCATCTCGGAGGTGGAGCTGGTCAGCCCAGCTGCGCCCATGTCCTGCAAGCCGACCACCGCGCCGGTCGCGATCGCTTCGAGCGTCGCTTCGAGCAGCAGCTTTTCGGCGAAGGGATCGCCCACCTGCACGCTCGGACGCTTGTCCTCCGACGCTTCGCTGAGGTCTTCCGAGGCGAAGGTTGCGCCGTGAATGCCATCACGTCCGGTCGAAGAGCCGACGATCAGCACCGGATTGCCCTTGCCGAGCGCTGTGGCGCTGACGGTTTTGTGGTGCTCCACCAGGCCGACCGACATGGCGTTGACCAGCGGGTTGCCGGTGTAGCACTCCTCGAAGTAGATTTCGCCCGCCACAGTCGGTACGCCGAAGGAGTTGCCGTAGTCGCCGATGCCGCGCACCACGCCGTCAACGAGGTAGCGCACGCGCGGGTCACGCGGAGAGCCGAAGCGCAGCGAGTCGAGCGATGCCACCGGCCTTGCGCCCATCGTGAAGATGTCGCGGTGGATGCCGCCGACGCCGGTCGCCGCGCCCTGGTAAGGCTCGACCGCCGAGGGGTGGTTGTGCGACTCGATCTTGAAGGCCACGGCGAGGTTGTCGCCAATATCGACCAGTCCGGCGTTCTCCTCGCCCGCCTGCGTGAGCAGCGAAGCGCCGTCACGAGGCAGGGTCTTGAGCACGGCGATGGAGTTCTTGTAGCTGCAATGCTCGGACCACATCACCGAGTAGATGCCCAGCTCGGTAAAGCTGGGCGTCCGGCCCAGCAGGTCACATATCCTGGCGTATTCTTCTTCGTTTAGGCCATGCTCCTGGGCCAGCTTCAGGTTCACTTCAGGTTCGGTGCTCATGGTAGGGTGGGACGTTTTATAGGTCTAATAGGTCGTATAGGTCGAATAGGACTTATAGGTCAAACAGGATTGAAAATGAAATGACGGGTTGAGGTTTTTGTCCACAAAGTCAACATCGTCCACAAACCAAGGCAGGCACTGGGGGCTGCTCCTACGCATTATCAATTGTCCATTATCAATTACTCGTTCGCGCCGCAGCAATTTTTGTATTTCTTGCCGCTGCCGCAGGGGCAGTCGTCGTTGCGGCCTGGTTTTTTCTCGACGCGTACCGGTTGCTGGATGACAATCTCGTCGCCGGGCATCGAGAGTGTGGCGCTGAGTCCTCCATCTGCGGCGATTTCGTAGGCGCTCTCCGCCTGGGCGTGCTGCGCCACGAGCCGCTCTTGGCGCACGGCCTGGCGGCGCTGGCGGGCCTCTATCTCCTCCGACTCCTCCTGCGTGAGCGGGAAGAGTCGGAAGGCCACGGAGAGCGTTTCGTGCTCGATGTCGCGCAGAAGCTCGACGAACAGCTTGTAGGCCTCCTGCTTGTATTCGAGCAGCGGATCCTTCTGGCCGTAGGCTCGCAAGTTGATGCCCTCGCGCAATCCGTCGATTTCGCGAAGGTGCTCGCGCCACTTCTGGTCGATCACCGACAGCACGGCGTATTTTTCGATCTGCTGCATGATGTCGTCAGGCAGCGAATTTTCCTTCCGGTGGTAGAACTCGCTGGCGCTCTTGTAGAGCGCTTCGGCGGTTTGCTCGAATGGCTCGCGCTCGAAGACCGATGCGCCGGGCCGGAACTCGACCGACAGTTCGCGCAGCACCTGCTCCTCCAATCCTTCCGGATCGTTGGCGTCGTGGAACTTCTTGACCACGGTATTGCAGTAGTCGTGCAGCAGGTCCATGATGTCGCTCTTCAGGCGGGCCATCTTGAGCGCCTTGCGGCGGCGGGTGTAGATCACCTCGCGCTGCTGGTTCATGACGTCGTCGTATTCGAGCAAGCGCTTGCGGATGGCAAAGTTCTGCTCCTCGACCTTCTTCTGCGCACGCTCGATAGACTTGGTGATCATCGAGTGTTCGATGACGTCGCCCTCCTCGTGGCCGAGGCGATCCATCACCGCGATGACGCGATCCGAGCCGAACAGGCGCATCAGCTCGTCTTCGAGCGAGACGTAGAAGATCGATTCGCCGGGGTCGCCCTGGCGACCGGCGCGTCCGCGAAGCTGGCGGTCGATGCGGCGCGATTCGTGCCGTTCCGAGCCGAGGATGAACAGGCCTCCCATCTCGCGCACGCCAGCCCCGAGCTTGATGTCGGTGCCGCGACCGGCCATGTTGGTGGCGATGGTCACCGCCCCCTTTTGCCCGGCCATCGCGACGATGTCCGCCTCGCGGGCGTGCTGCTTGGCGTTGAGCACGTTGTGCTGGATGCGCTTGGCGCGCAGCATCCTCGACAGCGTCTCCGACACCTCGACGCTCGCCGTGCCGACCAGCACCGGCTGGCCCTTGGTGATCAGCTCCTGCACCTTGTTGACAATGGCGTTGTACTTTTCGCGGCGCGTTTTGTAAACCAGGTCGTCCTGGTCCTTACGCGCAATGGGGCGGTTGGTCGGAATCACCACCACGTCGAGCTTGTAGATCTCGAAGAACTCCGACGCCTCGGTCTCGGCGGTACCGGTCATACCGGCCAGTTTCTTGTAGAGGCGGAAGTAGTTCTGGATGGTGATGGTGGCCATTGTTTGCGTCTCGCCCTCGATCTTGACGTTCTCCTTGGCCTCGATGGCCTGGTGCAGCCCGTCGCTGTATCGGCGTCCGGCGAGCACGCGGCCCGTGAACTCGTCCACGATCATCACCTGGCCGTCCTGCACGACGTACTCGTCATCCTTGGCGAAGAGCGTGTAGGCCTTGAGGAGCTGGCCGATGGTATGAAGGCTGTCCGAACGCTCGGAGTAGAGGCGATAGACCTCGTCTTTTTTGCGGATTTTGTCGGTTGGCTGAAGGTTCTTGTCCGCCTCGATGGCAGCGATTTCGCTGCCTACGTCGGGCAGGAGAAAGAGATCCTGATCCTGATGGCTCAGCTTGCTCAGGAACTCGCGCCCCTTCTCGGTGAGGTCGATGGTGTTGGCCTTTTCATCCACCGCGTAGAACAGTTCGTCGTCCACCTCGTGCATCCGGGCGGAGTTGTCTTTCAGGTACTCGTTTTCGACCGACTGGATGAGCTTGCCGACGCCGGACTGCGAGAGCATCTTGGTGAAGCGGTTGTTCTTCGGCTGGCCGCGTTTGACGCGCAACAGCGCCAGACCGGCGTCGAAATCGGTCGGTTTGTCTTTCAGAATCTTTTCAGCCTGACCGAGAAGCGATGCAATCAGATTCTGCTGCGCCCGGACGAGCTGCTCGATCCAGGGCTTGATTTCGCGGAACTTGGTGTCGGTGTCGGAATTGGGTACCGGGCCGGAGATGATCAGCGGGGTTCGAGCTTCATCGATGAGCACGCTGTCCACCTCGTCAACGATGCCGAAGTAGAAGTCGCGCTGCACCATCTCTGCTTCGGAACCGGCCATGTTGTCGCGCAGGTAGTCGAAGCCGAACTCGCTGTTGGTGCCCCAGGTGATATCGCAGAGGTACTCGTTGCGGCGCTGGTTCGAGTACAGCCCGGCCAGAATCACGCCGGTCGAAAGGCCATGATATTCATAGAGCGGACGCATCCACTCCATGTCGCGCTGTGCCAGGTATTCGTTGACCGTCACTACGTGTACGCCGCGTCCCGTCAAAGCGTTCAGGAATACCGGCAGGGTGGAGACGAGCGTTTTGCCCTCGCCGGTGGCCATCTCCGCGATCTTGCCCTGATGCAGCACGATACCGCCGATGAGCTGCACGTCGTAGGGCACCATGTCCCACACCATTTCACGGCCCATCACAGTGTAAGTGTGACCCTTCAGGCGGCGGCAGGTCTCCTTGACAAGCGCGAAGGTCTCCGGGAGCACTTCGTCGAGAATGGCCGCCGTGGCCTCCTCATACTCTTCGCGGAGCTTTTCGAGTTCAGCGTTCAGCTTCTCGTGTTCCTCGTGGTTCACGTCCGGACGGTCGAGCTTGTGCTCGATCTCTTTTATCTTCGTTTCGAACGGGACGAGTTTGTCGCGCACCTTTTTGCGCAGCTCCACCCCCTTGTTTCGGAACGCCTCGTCCGTCAGTGCGTTGAGCGAGCCATAAATCTCATTGATGCTATCGACGATCGGCTGGATTTTCTTGATGTCTTTTTCGTGCTTCGATCCAAAAATCCTTGCAAAAATTTTGAGCATGTAATCTTTTGATTTCTCGGTGTTTCGTGACGGTTCCGGTGGCGTAAGGCGCACTTTCCAATGAGCCCTAAAGTACCGAATTTAGCACGCTGAAAAAACAACCGCCGAAAAAAACATGTTTTCCACGAGAACCGTGCCGCTCGCCGCTTCGCGCGGCGAGAATTATGAATTATGAATGCTGAATCATGATTCGGATGAGACTGATCTGTGGGATGATACGGATTGACCGCAAGCGTGAAATCGCGCTTCGTTTGCGGTATATTGAAACCGGGCAAACTCAGGATGAACCCCCTTTGACATCACAATCATGCAAGCTTTTCGTGTGTCGCTTCTCGTGGCTTTTCTGGCGGTGGCCGACATTGCCGTCGCCGCACCGCTGCACGCCCGCGCGGCTCAAGGGATGACGCGAAATCTTCATACGCCGCCGCCGGGCAGCACGGAGCGCCGTGCGATTCTCGACGCGATGCGTATGAAAATAAAGGAGTTGCACAGCCTCGACGTGGTTTTCGTCGTCAAGACGATGCATGTCAGCGGCGGATGGGCGTGGGTGCATACCATGCCGCGCTCAAAGGATGGCTTGTCCCGCTACGAGGATTTTTACGCGCTAATGCGCCGGGAGGCCGGGCGGTGGCGTATCGCCGAAATTCCCTGCACCGAACCGGAGAATCCCGAGTGCATCGACAGTCCCGGTTATTTCAGGAGGCTCGCTCGCCGTTTTCCGGGCGTGCCTGCGTCTATTTTTGTCGAGGATGCGCCTGTTCGCTGAGGCACATTTCAGTCACCCCTGCAAAATGGAGCCATAGATGACATCAAAACAAAACAAGCATCCCTTCGCGGTCGCCTTCTTCTCTTTACTCAGTGCCCTGCTGGTGGGTCACGCTATTTACCACTATTTTATTCTACCCGATCAGGTTGCTACCCATTTCGGCTTTTCGGGCAACCCGGACGCCTGGGGGCCGAAAACGGTCTTTTTCCTCTGGTACTTCATCATCACCGGTCTTTGCATTGTGATGTTCATTGTGGTGAACCGCCTCCTGAGACCGGGCCGCCTCTCATGGCTGAACATTCCCAACAAGGAGTACTGGCTGGCGCCGGAACGCATTCACGATACCCTGCATTATGTCAGAAACGGTATGCTGCTCTTCGGCTCCGGTAACCTGCTGTTCGTGCTCGACTTCATCAATCAGTCGTTTCAGGTCTCTCTCGGACACGCATCGAAGCTCGATCATCCCCTGACCACTCTTGCCATGTATCTGCTTTTCTGCGTTTTATGGGTTTCCGCTCTGTACCGCCGATTTGGCAGGAAGAAGTGAGCCCGGAGACGTTGCCGATCACGGAAACGGCCGGGAAGAGATACCGCAAGGCTTGTTACTGCGGCTCAATGTCTCGAGTTTGTTTATTTTGAGCATGAGTGGCGCGAGTGAATGGAATCGGGTTTATGACATCTGGTGTCGAATTTACGTAGAGCTACGCACCTTGAACTCCTGAGCAGTTCACAGTCCAGCTAGTAAAGAGTTTGTGCGCGAGGCGATGTGCTTCCGTTGCCGTACATTATCTCCGGAATGTGAAAAGGCGTGAGGGGAATCGGTTGTTGAATTGTGAGGGTGATAAATGAACTACAGACTGCTTGTTTTTGATTTCGATGGCACGCTGGCCGACAGCGAAGCAAGTATCATGGGTGCAATGCAGCTTGTGGCCAAAGATTTCGGGCTTTCGGAAGTTGACTGCGTGAAAGCCAGACAAACTATCGGTTTGCCGTTGCAGCGTACAATTGAAATAGGACTTGGTCTTGAGGCCGGAGATGCAGCGGCGGCGGTCGAACTCTACCGGAGGTATTACAAGGAGATCGCTTTCGATTCGACTTGCCTTTTTCCGGGAGTCAAAGAGACCCTGGAACAGTTGAGGCAGAACTACCTGCTTGCGATTGCCTCAAGCAAAAGCCGACAGGGACTTTTGTCCATGATGCGTCAGTTCGGTATTGTCGATCATTTCTCTTTCATTGCCGGAGCGCAGGATGTTTCGAATGGCAAACCCGCCCCCGATATGGTGCTGCTCGCGTTGCAGCATTTCGGTATTCCAGCGGCAGAGTGTCTGGTTGTGGGCGATACGGTGTACGACATCGAGATGGGGCAGCGGGCGTGTGCCGATACCTGTGCGGTTACTTACGGGAACCATTCGGCGGACGAGCTTCGCAGGCTCGATCCCACCTTCCTCATTGACTCGTTCGAGTGCATCCTTTCGTGCCTGAATAATGGCGGCAGCTCAGGTTGACTAATCATAATCTGATATTTTTTTATGCAGCGGAAGTTGGCGGATACGCTGGTAGTGCTGGATTTCGAAACGACTGGATTGTCGCCGGAGCATGGTGACCGGACCATCGAGATCGGCGCGGTGCTGCTCGAAAACGGAACGATTGCCGATCGATTCCAGCGGCTCATGAATCCCGGATTTCGTATCAGCCGGTTCATCGAAGGGTACACTGGTATTACCAACGAGATGCTCAAAGGTGAGCCTCGTTGCGAAGAGGTGATGGCCGATTTTTCGGAGTTTATCGCCGGGCACAATATCGTGGCGCACAATGCGTCATTTGACCGGCGTTTTCTTGACGCCGAGCTGAAACGGCTGAACCAGGCCTACGAGGGGGAGTGCTGCTGCTCACTCCTTCTATCGCGGCGAATTTATCAGGAGGCTCCGAATCACAAGTTACAGACGCTTGTTTCTTATGCTGCTCTTCCGCAAACCGGTCGTTTTCACCGTGCGCAGGCCGATGCCGAGATGACGGCATCCTTGTGGATGTCGATGATTGACCGCATTCGCCGGCAATATGGTCTCTCTACAATATTTTTCGACCAGTTGAGTGAACTCTCGAAAATCGACAGGCTTTATGCCCACCGATATCTTTCTGGCTTGGCGGAGGAGTGAGCGGAGGCTGGTATTGATACGTGTTTCTTGGTACCCAGAACCGTATATTTTTTCTTTAGGCGGTAACCTGAAGCCGATTGATCTATGCAGCGCTATGATGTTGTGATTTCCGGCGCCGGGCTTGCCGGTTGTTCAGCGGCTTTGTCTCTGGCCCGGCAAGGATTGCGTGTGGCCTTGCTCGACAAGGCGTGCTTTCCGAGAGAGAAGATTTGCGGAGACGGCGTAACCGCCGCTTCGACCGAGCTGCTCGAAGAGATGGGTGTGCTGGAGATGCTCCGTCAGCGGCCCGGCAGCCTGACGGAGTTCAGGGGCGCGACCTTTGTTTCGCCCGGCGGTACGGTAGTGCAGGGCAGGATTTTGCGGAATGGCCATCTGAACGGTACCTCTTACGTCATTCCGAGAATCATGCTTGACGACTCCCTTGTTTCTCGCGTCAAAGAGCACTCTTCGATCACTTTTCTCGACAAGACAACTGTCACCGGTCTCGTCATGGATGGCGACAGGGCACGGGGCGTTGCTACCTCAGCCGGTGAGTTTTGCGGAAGAATCATCATCGCTGCTGACGGGGCGTATTCTCCGATAGCGAAACAGCTCGATCTCTGGAACCATGATAAACGCCAGCAGGGATTCGCCATGCGGGCGTGGTTTTCGGGGGTTGAAGGGCTGGGCGATTCAATCGAGCTGTGCTACGACAAGACGATGCTTCCGGGCTATGGCTGGATCTTTCCCGCCGGTGAGCAGCGGGCCAACGTCGGGGTATTTCTTTTGCCGCGCTTCACCGATCAGCGAACGCTCAAGCGCCTCTTCGAGCGTTTCGTCGGCGAACACCACTACGCGGTGGGCAGGTTGAAGAACGCCGTCATGGAGCTGGGTACGCTCAAAAGCTGGCCGCTGCCGTTCGGCTCCTTTGCAGGCAAACGGGGCTGGAGCAACGTGCTGCTCGCGGGCGACGCCGGAAGCTTCATCGATCCGATCACCGGCGAAGGCATCTACTACGCGCTAAAAACCGGACGCTACGCCGCCGAAGCGGTCGCCCATGCGCTGGAACGCAACGATGAGACTGCGGCGCTGACCCGCTACGAGCAGCTTTGGAGAGGCGAATTTTCGACCCGCGTCTATTTCCCCGGTTACGCATTTCAGCATTTCATGAACAATGAGTGGTTCGTGGAAACCTTCATGCGCTACACCGCCAAAAAACAGCACCGAGCCGACCTCCTCGCCGACGTCGTCGCCCACAACCGCAAACGCCGCGACCTGTTCAAACTGCTGAATCCGTTTTATTGAATAAATGATTAAAATTGGGAGGGTTTATGGATTTAGAGGAATACTTTAGAAACGTTAGTGAAGGAGTTGATGCTTGCATTGAGCGTAACTTGCAAGTGCAAGATTATATTGAAAAAATGATAGACCAAAATCCGAGATTGATTAATGATATTGTCAATATTAGAAAAGAGTTTCTGAATCAGAAAGATAAAGATGATTTGACAGGTTATCTCGATATTGGATATTTTCAGGGATTCAACTCAGAGGGTCGTATGGCTCTTTTTTCATATCTGTTTGATATATCTCGAGCTTTGGCTTCAAAATCTCTAAAAGTCAGATTTGAGCCATATAGGAAAGATCATGCAATATTTTCTAAAGATGAATCTTTGTATGGTTTTCTACGAAAAAGAAAAAATTACTCAATAGATAATCAATTGATAGATGCTATGGCTTTAAATTGTGTTTATGGTTCTGAGGTATTTGAAAGAAATGGTTTTTATTATAAGTTAGACCAAGCGCTTAATCCTGCTATTTTTGCATCAAGTAAGGGTGCTTTTCCTAACTCACCTATTTATATTCGATTAGATCCACAAAAAATTTAGGCTCTTCGCAGAATTTAATGGTCT
>CAYZCF010000052.1:5519-15630 GCA_964476855.1 uncultured Chlorobiaceae bacterium | reverse complement strand
CCTCGACGATGCCTGCCTCATTCATGATCTCTTCCGAAACAAAAATCGGAGCACTGAAACGAACCGCTATGGCAATGGCATCGCTCGGCCTCGCGTCAATTTCATGCACTACGCCACCCATCTCGCAAATCACTTTCGCATAAAAGGTTTCGTTGTGCAGTTCATCGATGAACACTTCATTAACATGAAGATCGAACGCATCAGCAACTTGTTTGAACAGGTCATGGGTGAACGGACGAGGCGGCTTTATGTTTTCGAGCTTGAGTGCAATAGCCTGAGCCTCAAACCCACCGATAATGATCGGCAATTTGCGTTTGCCTTCCACTTCATAAAGAATCAGGGCGTAAGCGCCGTTGGTATGCGGACTCGTTGACAATCCGAGAATATCAACCTGTAGTTTGTGCATGATATCGGGAACATTTATCGTTTCATCGGGAGCTGAGAAATCCCGTGATCTTCTAACAGAAAAGTACTGTTAAACATTTCTCGTTCAAAGAAGTATGAAACGATTGACCATTCAGAACAAATCTGGATACCTGAGAAATAACTCCTTCACAGCAACAAAAAAGCCGCATCAAGCGGCTTTTTTGTTCTATGTGCCCGAGAGGAGATTCGAACTCCTACACCTAACGGCGCCACCCCCTCAAGATGGTGTGTCTACCAATTCCACCACTCGGGCAACTTGTCTTGTCGTTCAGGAAACAACAGTGCTTCCAGTGAGAATAGAAGGACTCGAACCTTCGACCCACTGCTTAAAAGGCAGTTGCTCTACCGACTGAGCTATATTCTCAACCAAGCTCCTGGCTCGATAAAAGCCTACTTGTTCTGGTACCTCAAACGCTTCTTGTGCCTGTTCTTACGGCGCATCTTCTTGCGTTTGTGCACGGCCATTTTATGGCGTTTTCTTTTTTTTCCGCAGGGCATGAATGATAAAATCTTTCCTGTGTTTTAGAAGGCAAGTAATATATGGCTTCGACCCCATTTCACCAAACAAAAAATGAGTACGAAAAATTTTCCCCGGTAGCCGCTTTTGCTTCGGCAGAACGAACTGATCCGTCCGATCTGCCGAAGCACGCGAATCAGGCGTTCATGTACTTGAAAAACTCCTTGTTGTCCTTGGTCTCGACGATCTTCTCGCGCATGAACTCCATGCACTCGATCGGGTTTTTGTCGCCGAGGTACTTCCTGAGCAGCCAGGTGCGCGACAGCTCCTCCTGGGTGAAAAGCAGCTCCTCCTTGCGGGTGCCCGAACGGAGAATGTCGATGGCCGGGAAAATCCTGCGCTCCGAAAGACGGCGGTCGAGCACGAGCTCCATGTTGCCGGTGCCCTTGAACTCTTCGAAGATCACGTCATCCATGCGCGAGCCGGTATCGACCAGTGCCGTGGCGATGATGGTGAGGCTGCCGCCCTCCTCGATGTTGCGCGCCGCGCCGAAGAAACGCTTCGGCTTGGTGAGCGCGTTGGCGTCGATACCACCGGAGAGAATCTTGCCGGAGTGCGGAATGATGGTGTTGTGCGCACGAGCCAGGCGGGTGATGGAGTCGAGCAGGATCACCACGTCGTGACCCACCTCGACCAGCCGCTTCGCCTTTTCGAGCACCATGTCGGCAACCTGCACGTGGCGTTCCGGATCCTCGTCGAAGGTCGAGCTGACCACCTCCGCTTCCACGCTGCGAGCCATGTCGGTCACCTCCTCGGGGCGCTCGTCGATGAGCAGCACGATGAGATAGACTTCAGGATGGTTCTTGATGATGGCGTTGGCGATCATCTGCAAAAGAATGGTCTTGCCGGTCTTCGGCTGGGCGACGATCAGGCCGCGCTGGCCTTTGCCGATGGGGGTGAAAATATCCATGATGCGCCCTGAGTACTCGTTCTGGCGGGTTTCGAGCTTGAGGCGCGAATGGGGAAAGAGCGGCGTCAGGTTCTCGAAGAAAGGACGCTCGCGGGTCACTTCCGGGTCTTTGCCGTTGATGGTGTTGATCTTAAGCAAAGCGAAGAAACGCTCCCCCTCCTTGGGCGCCCGTACCTGGCCGGAGACGGTGTCGCCGGTGCGCATGTTGAAACGCTTGATCTGTGAGGGTGAAACGTAGATGTCGTCGGGAGAGGAGAGATAGTTGTAGTTCGATGAGCGCAGGAAACCGTACCCTTCGGGAATGACCTGCAAAACTCCGGTATTGACCATCACCTGCCCGCTTTCGGGATCGGGGTTTTTCAAAGACTGAGCTTCGATGATCTTGTAGATCAGCTCCTCCTTCCGAAAACCGGCGGTAATCACGCCAAGCTCTTTGGCTATGGCATTGAGTTCATGAACCTTCTTCTTCTGGAGTACATTGATGTCCAGGCCTTTGGTTACCGAATTGTTCGACATTGTTGATTGGTCAACGCTTAATGGTTAAGTATGCAGTAAAAGAACTGCCTCATGCGTAATCACTGAGGAGAAACAACGGGATCATCGTCGATGGCCGCCGGATATGGTGAGAAACACCTTCGATCCTGTAGAAAGCGACATGAAAATGAGAAAAGAAGCCGTATGAGGTAAGATGGTATGTATTGTATTTGCCAGGAGAAGCGCCAACGGAAGGCCTCCGGCCTAGCTGGAGAATCTCAGAGGTCAACACGAATATAAAATTTTTTATGTAAAAACAGATGAATCATATCACTCCCGCGGATGCCCGGGCCAAACGAAACCGCTCCATCGCCGCCACCTCCCCGGCCAGATAGAACGAGCCGGTCACGAGAATCATATCTTCATGTTCGACTCGCCCGTCGAGAAGTTCCAGCGCCTCGGCAACCGAGTGGCACGAGCTGACATGCTGCGCCCCAGCCTCCGCGCAGAGCCGCTCCAGCTCCGCCGCCGGAAGACTTCGCTCCGTCGGCAGCTCCACGGCGACGATTTCGTCGGCGACCGGAGCGATATGGTGGACGATACCGGCAGCATCCTTGTCGGCGGCGATGCCGATGATCACGTAGAGAAAACGGAAACAGTTCCGAAGTTCAAGAATCGACTGCGCGGTTTTCTGCATACCGTCGGGATTGTGGGAGACATCGAGCATCACCACGGGTTTGTCGGCAATCCGCTCCAGCCGCGCCCGGTAGCCCGAAGCGCCGAGCCGCGCCAGCCCGTCGCCGACATGCTCCCACGAGATGCCCTCCGAACGGGCGGCCATGACGGCGAGGCATACATTCGGCGCATGGAACGAGCCGGTCAGCGCAGCCCGAATCTGCCGCGGCTCGGCGCCCTCGATGGCGATGCGCAGAGCGAGCGCGCCAGGGCAAACCTCCTCCACCGACCACTCCGCGTCGCGCTCGACCTGGCGCAGCTCCGCGCCCGCCGCTTCGACGGCCTCGCGGATCGGCTCGAACGCCTCCCCTGCTTCGGGTACGGCGGTGAACACCCGCGACCCCGGTTTGATGATCGCCGCCTTCTCGGCGGCAATCTCGCAGAGACTTCCGCCGAGCCACTCGGTGTGATCCATGCCGATGCTCGGGATGATCACGATGTCGGGCTGCACGACATTGGTCGCGTCGAGTCGTCCACCCATGCCGGTTTCGATCACGGCAGCATCGACCCCCTCGTCCGAGAAAAAGGCGAACGCCATCGCCGTGGTCGCCTCGAAAAAGGTCGCGCCCGTCTCGATGACCGCCGCTTGCAGCTTCCCGCAATAGTCGGCAACTTGCTGCTGGCTTATCTGCTGGCCGTCGATGCGAATCCGCTCCGTGAAATCGACCAGATGCGGCGAGGTGAAGAGGCCGGTTTTGCGACCCGATGCGCTGAAAATCGAGGCCATGCAAGAGGCGACCGTGCCCTTGCCATTGGTTCCGGCGATATGCACGATGGTGCCGAGCCGCCGCTCCGGATGGCCGAGCGCGTCGAGCAGCGCCCCGATGCGTTCGAGGCCGGGCTTGATGCCGAATCGGTGAAGGGGAAAAAGAAAATCGATAGCTTGCTGGTAATCCACAGTCTGCTCAAGAGTTGTTGTGAATGGCGGTAAGGGCGGCCCGGACCAGCTCCTCGACCGACAGCGCGGGCGACGATTCCAGAACGCTGGAAACAGCTTTCTGGGCGGTCTGCTTGGGAAAACCGAGGGTCAAGAGAGCGGCCAGCGCGTCTTCATTGAGCTGAAGAGCGTGAGGCGCGGTGGCCGACTTGCCGCCGGTTGGTGGCTGGATTTTGAGAATCTTGTCCCTGAGTTCGAGAATGATGCGGGCGGCGGTTTTCTTGCCCACACCGGTGATGCCGTAGAGGGTTTCGGGACGGTTCGCCACAATCGCCTCCTGCACTTCACCCACGCTGAGGCCCGACAGCACGGCCATGGCGAGCTTCGACCCCACGCCGCTGATGGTGAGCAGCAGGCGGAAAAGCTGAAGCTCCTCCTCGTCGAGAAAACCGAAAAGCTGCTGGGCGTCTTCGCGGACGTAGTGATGGGTGAAGAGACGAACCTGGCTCCCCTCCGCGGGCAGGCGGCGGCTCGTGCCGGACGAGATGTGCAGAAGGTACCCGATGCCGGATACCTCGACAACCGCCTCCTCGCGGGAGGCCGTTACCAGCTCACCTCTCAAAAATGCGAACATGATGTACGGGATGGACGATACCCGGCTTGCAACCGATAAGCGCTTTCACAGTAGCGGATGCTGGCCGGGTATGACTGAATATGAAGCATCGTCCGCTCGCGATACGCTTGCGGATGCCAGATGATCAGCCGGCAGTCGGCGTGTAGTTGTTGAGCGCTTTGGTCAACTGGGCTTTCTTGCGCGACGCCTTGTTGGCATGGATGTAGCGCTTCACGCCAAGCCTGTCAAGCTTCTGGACGGCAGCTTTGTATGCCGCCTCGACTTCGCTCTTTGCAGCATTGGCGTCGATCAGCTTCTGCATGTTCTTCAAAACGCCCTTGAGTTCTTTTTTACGGGCACGGTTCCTTTCATTCCTGCGCGCTGCCTGTCTGAGTCTTTTTTCGGCTGATTTGTGTAGAGGCATAACCTTGTGCTGTTATAATATCTTGTTAAGAGTGTGCGGTATCCGCAACAAAAGGCATGTAATATACGAACCCACCACGAAAATTAAAAAATATCGAAACAAATTATTGACAGAATCCGCCCGACTGGCGGGCAGGCTTCGTCGGTTTTTTCTGTATATTTCCGCGCGAAACGACATCTTTCTGTCAACACTCAAGATTATTTACAAGCCAATGAGTCTAATGATCAGCGTCTCCGGCATCCGCGGCGTCGTCGGCAAGAGCCTCACCCCGGAAAACCTCACGGCATTCACCATGGCCTTCGCCACCTGGATATGGCGGCGCAAACAGGCGCTGAATCCCGGCTCCACGGCCAAACCGAAAATCGTCATCGGCAGGGACAGCCGTCCGACCGGCGGCGTCATCACCGGGCTGGTATCGAACACCCTCTCGCTCTGCGGCTGCGATGTGGTCGATGTCGGCATGACCACCACGCCGACCGTCGAGATCGCCACTGCCGGTGAAGGGGCTGACGGCGGGCTGATCGTCACCGCTTCGCACAATCCCGTCGAGTGGAACGCCCTGAAAATGCTCAACGAAAAGGGAGAGTTCATGAACGCCTCCGACGTCGAGGAGCTGCTCGCTATCGTAAAAAAAGGCTCGTTCGACTCCGCCCGCTGGGACGGCATCGGTTCGCTGACAACGAACGGGTCGTGGGACGCCGTGCATATCGAGCGCATCCTGAAACTCTCCTGCGTCAATCGCGACCTGATCGCGAGCATGAACTTTCGCGTGCTGATCGACGCCGTCGAGGGCGCGGGCTCGTACATAGTGCCGGAGCTGTGCCGCAAGCTTGGCATTCGCGAGATCAAAACGCTCGCCTGCGAGGGCACGGGCATCTTTCCGCGCAACCCGGAGCCGGTCGAACAGAACCTCCGCCAGACGATGGAGATTCTCGCCAGCGAGAGCTGCGACCTCGGCATCATCGTCGATCCCGACGCCGACCGCCTCGCGCTCGTGTGCGAGGACGGCACGCTCTTCGGCGAGGAGTACACGCTGGTGGCCTGCGCCGATTTCTACCTGAAGCACCACAAAGGGCCGGTGGTCAACAACCTCTCCAGCAGCCGCGCCCTGCGGGACATCGCCCGAAAGCACGAGGTCGAGTGCTTCAGCGCGAAGGTCGGCGAGGCCAACGTGACCGAGGTGATGAAGGAGAAGGGGGCGGCGATCGGCGGCGAGGGCAACGGCGGGGTCATTCTGCCGGAGCTGCACTACGGGCGCGACGCGCTCGCCGGCATCGCGCTCTTCCTCCAGGCCTTCGCCGAATGGAAAGCTGCGACGGGCGGCACGCTCTCGGAGTTCCGGAAAACCTTCCCCGACTACTTCATGTCGAAAAAGAAGGTGGAGCTGGCCTCGCTGACCAAAGAGACGCTCGGCAGAATTTTCGACACGGTGGCGGCAAACCATCCCGAAGCGGAGTGCAACCGGCTCGACGGTCTCAAGCTCGACTTCGCAGCAGGCTGGGCGCATCTCCGTCCCTCGAACACCGAGCCGATTGTGCGCATCTATACCGAAGCCGCAACGCAGGAGGAGGCCGACGCCCTTGCCACGAACTTCATCGATGAGATCGCAGACGCCGCCGCGTCGGCCAACGCGAGCGAGGGCTGACCGGCATGAGGATGGGAGCAGGCGCGGCATCGGGATTCCGCACGCAGCAGGACGAAACCCTCGGCAACCGAAAAAAGGGTTCCGTTGACCGCTACATCATCAAGCGGCTTCTCGGCTACATCAAACCCTTCAGGGGGCTGGTCGCGGGCGCGGTGGCTCTGACCGCCGCCGGAGCGATCCTGACACCGCTGCGCCCCTGGCTGACCCGCATCGCCATCGATGACCATATCGCCATCGGAGACCACAAGGGACTCGCCGTAGTCAGCATCCTGATGCTGCTCGTGATCGTGCTCGACGGCGTCAAGCAGTACGCCGCCACCTGGCTGACGCAGCTCATCGGGCAGAAAGCGGTCTACGCCATACGCCTCGACATCTTCCGCCACTTGCAGCGCCTGCCGATCCGCTACTTCGACCGCAACCCGGTGGGGCGCATCATCACCCGCACCACCAACGACGTCGAGGCGCTCAACGAGATGCTCTCCAGCGGCCTCATCACCATCATCGGCGACATTCTGCAACTGCTCTTCATCGTCGTCATGATGTTCCTGACCGACTGGCGACTGACGCTCGTCGTGCTGAGCATCCTGCCGGTCATGATCTACTCGACCATTTTCTTCAAGGACAGGGTTCGCCAGGCGTTCCTCGATGTACGGACGCATCTGGCCCGCCTGAACTCCTTCTTCCAGGAGCACATCACCGGCATGAAGGTGGTGCAGCTCTTCGCGCGCGAGGAGGCCGAGTTCCGGAAACACTCCGCGATCAACGCCGACCACCGCGACGCCAACATCAAAACGGTCTTCTACTTTTCAATCTACTTCCCGCTGATCGAGTTCCTCAGCTCGGCGGCGGCGGGACTGGTACTCTGGTTCAGCGCGACGCGCATCCTGCAGGCCGATCTGTCGGTCGGCGTGGTGGTGTCGTTCGTGCAGTTCATCTGGCTCTTCTTCCGCCCGTTGCAGCACCTGTCAGACCGGTTCAACATCATGCAGACCGCCATCACCAGCTCCGACCGCATCTTCCGGCTGCTCGAAGAGCCGCTCGACCCCGAACCGGCGGAGAACGCCCACTCGCTCGATTCGTTCCGGGATCGGATCCGTTTCGACAAGGTGTGGTTCGCCTACGACGAGGGCAACTGGGTGCTGCGCGACATCTCGCTCGATATCCGGGCGGGCGAAACCGTGGCCATCGTCGGCGCGACCGGCAGCGGCAAGACCACGCTCATCAACATTCTTTCGAGATTCTACCCCTATGCGAAGGGTTCGGTGACCATCGACGGCATCGAGCTGAAAGACATTCCCGGCCATGACCTTCGCAAACTCGTGGGGGTGGTGATGCAGGATGTGGTGCTCTTCGCCGGATCGATCCGCGAGAATCTCTCGTTCGGCGATCCTTCGATTTCGGACGAAACGATTCACGAGGCGGCGCGCATCGTCGGCGCTGACCGTTTCATCGAAAAGCTGCCGGGCGGCTACGACTACCGCATCCGCGAGAACGGCTCCGGTCTGTCGGCGGGCCAGAAGCAGCTCCTCGCCTTCGTGCGGGCGCTGCTCTACAACCCCGACATTCTCGTGCTCGACGAAGCCACCAGTTCGGTCGATACCGAGACCGAGTCGCTCATCGAAGAGGCGACAGACCGGCTGATGAAGCACCGCACCTCGATCATCATCGCCCACCGCCTCTCGACGATCCAGCACGCCGACAAGATCGTGGTGCTGCACAAAGGCACCATCCGCGAAACCGGTACCCATCAGGAACTCCTCGCCCAGCGCGGGCTGTACTACAAGCTGTATCTGCTCCAGCACCCGGAACGGGGCAGGCTGGACGGGGCAGGGTGAAGCAAAGAATAGTTGGGACTTATGGGACTATTGGGACGAGTGGGACTTTTGGGAGGAAGAGAAAAGGGGGATCGCTTTTTCTTCTTGGTTCCTTTTGTCCCAAGAGTCCCATAAGCCCCAATAGTCCCACAGCACAAACCCCCGCTGCAAGACCAACACCCACGCTACACATTGCTCTCGCGCAGTACCTTCACCGGCTCCAGCCTGGCGGCTCTGAGCGAGGGAATCGCGGCGGCGATGGTGCTGATGATGACCGTCACCACGATCACGAAGAAAAAGTACCAAGGGTTCCATGACATGCTGAAGCCGCTTTTGGTGAGCGGCCCCTGCGAGCTTTCGATCTGCAGGCTGGCCAGAAAGCCTATCGAGCCGGTCGCCAGGAGACCACCGGCGAGCGCTCCGCCAAGACCGACCAGAAAGCCCTCGAAGACGAACAGCCCCACCATCTGCGCCGACGAGAAGCCGAAGGACTTCATGATGGCGATGTCGCGGCTCTTCTCGAAAACCGTCGTCACGAGGATGTTCGCCACGCCGAAGCCCGACACCACGCCGACGAACCCCACGAGCGACAGCACGATGGAGCCGATCCGGTTGAAGAGCACCAGCACGCTGGCGTTCTCCTCCTGCCAGGTCAGGCAGCGGTAACCGGTCATGCGCTCCAACTCGCGGGCCAGAGGCGCGTTGTCGAGCGGGTCGGCCACCTTCAGCGCGATGCCGGTGACCTTGTTCGGCGGCATGCCCTCGATGATCTGGCCGAGCTTGAGCGATGAAAGAATGCTGTTATCGACAGCGTTGATGCCGGTGAAGAAGATGCCGGCGACCTTGCATTGGCGGCTTTTGCCATCGGGCGAGATGATGGTGATCTGGTCGTTCAGCTCCACGCCAAGGTCGGTGGCGACGGAGCGCCCGACGAGCAGGGCATCGGGGGTTTTCCGGAACAGCACGAGATCGCCCAAAACAAGGCTGCGCCCGATGTGGCTGATGCGCTCCTCGCGGTCGATCTCCACCCCCTTGAGCAGCACCGGCTGGTTGCGGTTCCCCTTGACCGCCATGATCTGCGACTCGACGAAGGGCGAGGCGGCGGTGATCTTTCCCGCGAAGGCGGGAGAGGAAACAATTTCGAGGATTCTCCCGTAGTTGCGCACCTCTTCGGGTTCATCCCTGCCGATATTGTCCGCCACGAAAGCCCTCTTCGAACCGGCAGCGTCGAACAGGTTGGTCGGCACCGGATCGATCTTCTCGCCCTTGATGCGGATGTGCGGCGCGGCGTCGATGATAGTTTCGGTGAAGGAATCGAGCAGCCCCCTGGTGAGCGAGATGGTGGTGATGAGCACCATGGTGCTGACCGACACGGCGAGCATGGTGGTCAGCGTCTGGCGTCTGCGCCCGAGAATGTGCCTGATGGCTATATCGAACAAGGTTCTGAACATTCCTGGTAGCGACGGGAGGCTTTAGAAAAAGTTTGGTAAGTCAGCCATAAGTTATACTTTTAAGAGCACCTCTGAAAATCATCCCGGATCAAGGAGCGTATTACACCGCCCATGCAAGAGACAAGCGCCGCCATAACCGCTGAACGCAAGCACAGCCACGTCGATATCTGCCTGAACCGCGAGGTCTGTTTCGACCATCAGGATACCGGTCTCGGCGCGTGGAGG
>CAYZCF010000052.1:0-5501 GCA_964476855.1 uncultured Chlorobiaceae bacterium | reverse complement strand
CGACGGAGTTCCTCGGCAAGAAGATCGGCCTGCCCTTCATGATCTCCTCGATGACCGGCGGCTACGGCGACGCGCTCGCCCTGAACCGCACCCTCGCCGAAACCGCCGAACGCTTCCGTATTCCGCTCGGCGTCGGCAGCATGAGGCAAGCGCTCGAAGGATCGGCGCACCGCGAAAGCTTCTCGATTGTCCGCAAATCCGCGCCATCCGCGCCGATCTACGCCAACATCGGCGCGCCCGAAGTGGCCGCCGGACTGAGCCGCGAGCAGCTCTCGATATTGATCGACCTGATCGAAGCCGACGCCTTGATCGTGCACCTCAACCCGGCGCAGGAGCTGTTCCAGCCGGAAGGGAGCACCGATTTCAAAGGATTCCTCGACAAGCTCGGCGACATCACCGCGACCATCGGCGTGCCGGTCATCGCCAAGGAGGTCGGCTGCGGCATCTCGGCGGAGGCCGCCCGAAAGCTCGCCGACGCGGGCGTCAGGGCCATCGACGTGGCCGGAGCAGGCGGCATCAGCTGGCAGAAGGTCGAAGAGCACCGGTATCTCGACCGCTTCGGCAGCGAAGAGCGATTCAGCCCGTCGGCGCTCGACGAGCTCTTGAACTGGGGCATCACGACCGCCGAGTGCTTGACCGGCATCAGCGAGCTGAAGCAGCAGAACCCGGAGTACAGCGAGGTCAGCGTCATCGCTTCGGGCGGCATCCGCAACGGCCTCGACGTCGCCAAATCGATCGCCCTCGGCGCAAACATCGCGGCCTCCGCGCGGCACATGCTCGTCGCGCTCCACGCCGGAACGCTCGACGAGATGATCCTCGCATGGTCGAACGACCTCAAGGCGGCGATGTTCCTGACCGGATCGGCCACCATCGAAAATCTGAAACGAGCACCCATCAATCACAAACCCTGAGCACCGGAGCCATGACTTTACAGATAACCCAGGAGCAGGTTGAATCCAAGTACCGTCAATACCACGCCCGAATCAACGAAGCCCTCGCCCGGTGCTTCCAGAAAGAGAGTCCCGCCACGCTCTACGGCCCGGCTCGCTACATTCTCGAAGGAAAGGGCAAGCGAATCCGTCCGTTCCTGACGCTCCTCGCTTCGGAAGCGGTCAGCGGCTCCTGCGACAACGCGCTTGGCGTCGCGCTCGGCGTGGAGGTGCTGCACAACTTCACCCTGATGCACGACGACATCATGGATGCCGCCGACCTCCGGCATGGCCGTCCGACCGTGCACAAGCAGTGGGACGTGAACGCGGCGATTCTCTCGGGCGACATGATGATCGCCTACGCCTACGAGCTGGCGCTCAAGGCGCTCTCCGCACGCCACGCCGAAGTGATCCACATCTTCAACGACGCCAACATCACCATCTGCGAAGGTCAGGCGCTCGACATGGAGCTCGAACAGCGCACGGATGTCTCCATCGCCGACTATCTCGACATGATCGCCAAAAAGACCGGCCGACTCATCTCGGCGGCGCTCGAAGCGGGCGGCGTGGCCGGAAACGGCAAACCGGAAGAGATCGCGGCACTCGTCACCTTCGGCGAAATGATCGGACGCGCCTTCCAGATCCAGGACGACTACCTCGACATCATGGCCGGAGACGGCAAGTCGGGCAAGGTACCGGGCGGCGACGTCATCAACGGCAAGAAGACCTGGCTCCTGCTGCGCTCGCTCGAACTGGCTACCGGCAGCGACCGCGAGCTGTTGCAGTCGATCTTCGACAACAAGGGCACCACGCCCGACAACGTGCCCGCCGTCAAGGCGATCTTCGAGCGCTGCGGCGTGCTCGACGAGACCAGGGCGAAAATCAACGAGGATACCGAAGCGGCCTTCGCCGCGCTCGACCTTCTGCCGCTGGAGGAGGGACGCGGCTACCTGCGAGGGTTCGCCAACATCCTCATGAAGCGCGATTTCTGAGACCTTTCCGGGGGGAAACCCCTCCCCCCGGCTCTCTTCACTACCCCTGACCCCGACCATGACAACGACCCCTGAGCAAAGCATTGCGCTTTTGCTGCTCATCATCTCACAGCTTCCCGGCATCGGCCCGTCCCGGGCGCGCGCCCTCGTCAACCGTTTCGGCCCCAGCCCCGCGCTGCTCGAAGCGGACTTCGAGGCGCTGCGCCAGATTCCCGGCATCGGCGAGACCATCGCCCGCGAAACCGCCGAACGGCTCGCAAGCCCGCCGTGGCGGGGAAAGGCTCGCGAGGAGGCGGAAAAGCAAATCGCGCGGGCGGAGCTGCTGGGAGCTACGATTGTGACGATCCTCGACCCCGCATACCCGTCGCTGCTGAAGGAGATTTACGATCCGCCGCTGCTGCTCTTCGTGCGCGGCAATCCCGATGCGCTCTCGCGTCCCTCGCTCGCTGTCGTCGGCACGCGCAAGGCCACGGCCTACGGCAAGCAGGCCACCGAATTCATCTGCCGCGAAATGGCGGGCAACGGCTACGCGATTTTCAGCGGCCTGGCCTACGGCATCGACATGATGGCGCACCGCGCGGCGGTCGAGAGCGATGGCGTCACCGTCGCCGTGCTCGGCTGCGGCATCGACCGCATCTATACCGACCCCGCCGGACGGCTCTGGCCGAGGATTCTCGAACGCGGCGCGATTGTCTCGGAGGAGTGGATCGGCATCAAGCCCGAACCGGGCAACTTCCCGCGCAGGAACCGCCTCATCTCCGGCCTGACGCAAGGCACGCTGATCGTCGAGTCCGACATCAAGGGCGGCTCGATGATCACCGCCGCCTGCGCCCTCGAACAGAACCGCGAAGTGTTCGCCGTGCCGGGCAGCATCTTTTCCGCCGCCTCGCGCGGCACGAACTTCCTCATCCAGCAAAACCAGGCCAAAGCCGTCCACTCAGCCGGTGACATTCTCGCCGAACTCGACCCGTCGCGCAACCCGGCGCTGAAGCAGCAGGCGGAAGCTCCCGAACCGCTCGCGCTGAACATCGAGGAGTCGTGCATCGTCGAAGCGCTTCAGGCGGGCGCTCTGCACATCGACCTCATCGCCGAAAAAACCGGCCTGAAGATCGACGCCCTTCTGGTGCATCTTTTCGAACTCGAACTGAAACGGATCGTCGAGCAGGAACCTGGGCAGATATTCAGGAAACGCACGCCGCGAAGAGCGTAAATCCCGTGCAGTGCCGCCTCGACGGGGTGCGTTTGCCTTGTCCTGTTTTTCTTTGGCGTAATAGTATTTTCAAACCGGAATTGTTACTTTTCGAAGTATCGATTCGATGATAAGCCAAAGAACCGTACGCTTTGTATCATGAAAAACCTAAACACACCGATAATGACAGACTTCAAAAGAATGAAAAAAGCAGTATCAGGTTTTCTGTTCATGTCGCTCACGCTTGGCATGACTCTCTCGGCCCCACAGGCTTTTGCCACTGATAATACCCAGAAAATCGGCGTTGTCGATTACGGCAGGATTTTCCAGATGATGCCGGAAACCAAGGCCGCCGACCAGTCTCTCCAGACAATGAAAAACCAGAGCGGCGCGGAGCTTGCCAAACAGCAGAACGCGCTCCAGAGCGCCATCCAGGCCTATCAGAAGGGTGGCAAGCCGAACGCGGTCAAAGAGAAAGAGCTTCGCACCCAGCAGGAGAACCTGCAGAAAAGCGCCATGGAGAAGCAGAGACTGCTCTCCCAGAAAGAGCAGGAACTGATCGCGCCGATCCGTCAGAAAATCGATGCCACCGTCGCTGCGGTCGCGCAGAAGGATGGTTACAGCATGATTTTCGACAAGAGCGCCCGCGTGTACGGCGATGCCCAGTCGGACATCACCTACAAGGTGCTCGACCAGTTGAAAATCAAGTAACACACTTCAGGAAGCCCCTTGCATTCTCGCCGGACAACCTTATTATTTCTGGCAATAGTGTTCAGCGCCGTCGGCTGCAACTCTCCGCAAAAGGAGTCTCGCATGCCGACGGCTGCCGTTTCGGCAAAAGAGATGCCTGCCCAGGAGAGCTGGAATGTCACGCTCGTGGTTTCGGACAATGGCAGGACCAAAACGATTGTCAGCGCTCGCCATGCATCTGAATACCGTCAGGGTAAAAAGCAGGAGATCCGTCTCGATGGCGGACTCAGTGTGCAACTGTTCAACGGTGATGGAGCCGCTACTCTCGTTACGGCAGGCCGGGGCATCGTACATGACAATCACGATATCGAAGCGTTCGACAACGTCGTCATCCGTTCGACTGACGGCACGGTCATTCGCACCGAACACATCTCCCGCACCAGTCACGACCGCATGATACGGTCAGACAAATATGTCACTATTTCCGGCCCGTCCCGCACCATACGGGGATATGGCTTCGAAAGCGACGAAGCCATGAAACGCTACAGGATTTTCCATGCCAGCGGTGAAGCCTTATCCAAATAATCCGACTCTGTTTGCGCCGTTATGAAATTACACATGCTCAAATCCAAGATCCACAACGCCATCGTCACCAGTGGAGACCTTGAATATGAAGGCAGCATCACCATCGACAAGGAGCTGCTCGAAATGGCCGACATGCTGGCCAACGAGAAGGTGCTGGTCGTCAACAACAACAACGGCGAGCGATTCGAGACCTATATCATCGAGGGTACCCGCGGCCTGCGCGAAATCCAGCTCAACGGCGCGGCGGCCCGGCGGGTCCAGCGGGGGGACGGGGTGATCATCGTCGCCTACGTCGAGGTCGACGCCGAGGAGGCCGCCTTCCACCGGCCGGTGGTGGTGCTGGTGGACGAGCACAACCGGGTCCGCGAGCAGAGGCCCGCTTGAGCCGCGCCCGGGTGTCCGCGACACCCGAGCGGCGGGGAGGCTGCCATGCGAAGGGCGCTTGCTGCCGCTGTCTGGGTCGGGTGGGTGGCCGCGGCCATGGCCGCAGCTGATCAGCCCTCGGGGCGCCCGCGGGCCAGGGAGGCCGGGGCCGTCACCGGCGTGCTGGATCCGGGCCCTCTCGACTCCATCACCGACGTCGCCGGGGTGCGGGTCGGGCACGCGACGGTGATCGAGGGTGACGAGCTGCGCACCGGAGTGACCGTGGTCCTCCCCCACGGCGGCAACCTCTTCGCCGAGCCGGTCCCGGCGGCGGTGTTCGTCGTCAACGGGTTCGGCAAGCTGACGGGGGTCACCCAGATCGACGAGCTGGGGCTGCTCGAGACGCCGATCGCCCTCACCGGGACGCTCAGCACCTGGCGCGTCGCCGACGCTCTGGCCGAGTGGGTGCTCGAGCAGCCGGGGAACGAGGCAGCGCTGTCGGTGAACCCGGTGGTGGGCGAGTGCAGCGACGGCTATCTTTCCGACGCGCGCCGGCGGCCGGTCGGCCGCGAGCAGGTCCGGGCGGCGCTTGCCGGCGCGGCCCCCGGACCGGTCGCCGAGGGCTGCGTGGGCGGAGGCACCGGAACGAGGTGCCTCGGCTTCAAGGGCGGAATCGGCACCGCCTCACGCCGGCTGCCGCCCCGGCTCGGCGGGTGGACGATCGGAGTGCTCGTGCAGACCAACTTCGGCGGC
>CAYZCF010000051.1:8090-15741 GCA_964476855.1 uncultured Chlorobiaceae bacterium | reverse complement strand
CGTGTGACGCTGGATGCGTTCGATGATCTCGATATCCTCCATGATCTGCAAACGCTCGTCGAAACCGCCGATGCGCTCGAACAGCTTCCGCGTGATGAACAGCGACTGGTCACCGCCACGGCAGAGCTGAAGCGGAAATTTTGTGAACCAGCCGTAGAGCTGCATGAGCCAGTCGTCGTCGTCGAAGGTCATCTGGAAGCAGCCAGCCTCTGCACCGCGCCCGATGGCCGAGAGAATGTCGTCGCGGAACGAGGGCGGGGGAGTGGTGTCGGCGTGCAGGAAATACAGCACTGTGCCTGACGAAAGTTTCGCGCCGGTGTTCATCTGAATGGCGCGCCCCTTTTCGGAGCGGCAGACGGTGACGGGAAACGTCCGGGCAATCGCTTCGGTGCGGTCGTCGCCCGACACACTGACGATGATTTCGGTGTCGCCGTGCTCCGCCGTCAATCGGAGCAGGGTCTCAAGCGTGCGGGCGATTCCGGCCTCTTCGTTCCACGCCGGGATGACGATGCTCAGTCGCGATTCGGCGTCCATAAGCCACTCGTCTTGAGGTCGTCGAAGGTGTCGATGTCCGAGAGCGCCGGGAGCAGCTCGCACGTTCTGCCATGCTCACGCGCGATGCGCTGCGAGTCGTTCAGCACGCTCGATGTGCTCCAGGTTCTGTTGAGAAAAAGCTCCGGGAAGGGTCGCTTCAGGGCTGAGAGATAAAAGCCGCCGTCACGCGCCGGGCCGAGCACCAGGTCGCACTCGTCGAGTTTCTGAAAAGCGAGATCGAGGATGAACGGGCTGATCTCCGGGCAGTCGGTGCCGATGAGCGCGACGCGGCTGAAGCCGAGCGAGAAGCCTTTGACGAAGGCGTTGTGCATCCGTTCGCCGAGTTCGTGGCCCTGCTGGAGCCACGCTTCCGTGTCGCCGGTCAGGAGCAGGTCGGCGTCGGGAATGAAGTCAGCATAGCTGACAACCTTCGTGGCATCGACGGTCTCGGTGGCCTCTCTCGTCAACTCACGAAGCTGCTCGTAGACGCGCAGCGCTTCGGCGTCGCCAATTGCCGAGGCCAGTCGGGTTTTGACTCGCCCGGCGACGGGGTTTTTCGAGAAGACGATGAGCAGACGGTCGCGTCGGGATTTCATGCGATGTTCTCCGCGAGAGGATTTCGATGATTGCGCTGGAAACCTGATTCTGTAGGGGCAACCCTCGCGGTTGCCTGGCTCATGCGATGGCGCCGTGATGCGTCGTGAAGGCAGGACGGCCACAAGAGCCGTCCCTGCAGAATATCCTAAATAACAAAAACAATCGCTGTCCGCCGATTCAGTGCCCCAGCCTCTGGTGCAGCTTTTCGGCGACCTGTCGGCCGCTGAGCGCCGCGCCCTCCATCGAGGCGAGGTAGTGCTGGTCGGTGTAGTCGCCTGCGAGGAAGAAATTGCGGATCGGGCTGACCTGGTCAGGACGGTACTGATCGACGTCCGGCACCGCCTTGTAGACCGATTCAGGAATCTTGACGATGGTCGATTTGAGCAGCCTCGCGCCACGCGACTTCGGGAAGCGGTCGTGAATCTCCTTCATCACCATCTCGGTGATGACATCGTTCGGCAGGCCCATGAGCTGGTGCGCGGGGGCGAGCACGAGGCTCATCACGCTGCCGCCGGTCGCGCTTCCCATGCCCGCCTGGAAGTCCTCCGGGCAGGTGATCGAGACGTCGGCGAAGGTGGCGAAGGTGGTGCCCTGCGAGAACATCAGGTTGTTGGTGTCGGTGATCTTCCGGTCGAACCAGAGCTGGCAGTTGGCCACCGGGCTGCCGACGAACTGGTGCAGGTTGCGGAAGTAGTCGTGCTGAAGCCATTCGCTCGGCACGATCTTCTTGACGCTGTGCACCGGCAGCGCGGAGATGTAGGCGTCGGCTTCGATATTGTGGCCGTCGCGCAGCACGGCGCGCTTGATGGTCTGGTCGTCATTCAGCTCGAAGCGCGCCAGGCGGGCGTCGATGAAGATGCGGCCACCCTTGCTCTGAATGTACTGCCGCATCGGCTCGATCATCGAGTCGCCGGGATTTTTACGGAAGAAGGCGAATTTCGTGGCGGCGTAGTTCGTGCCAAAATATTTGAAGATCGTGATCATGGGCCGGGCGCTGATGACGTTCGGCTCAATGAAGTTCATGGCGAGCGCAATGGCTTTCCAGAGCTTCTGGAGCGAGTGCTCCGACGCGCCGTGCAACCGGTGCCACTCGGAGTAGGTCATGTGATCCTGGCTGCGGAAGTACTCCTCGTTTCCGGCAAGCGCGGGCCAGAGGCCCTTGATGAGCGAAATCTTGTCCCACATGGTGAGGAAGTCCGCTTGCAGGCCGCCGACCACTTCGGCCCACGGGCTGGGCAGGTTGGCTTTTTTGAAGAACGACTGCTTGCCGTCCGGTTCGGCGTAGATGAGCGAGTGCTCCTTCCACTGGTAGTTGTCGCCCGCGCCCACCTTTTTCAGGTACTCCTGGAGCTGGGCATAACCACCGAAAACAATGTGCAGTCCGGACTCTATCGAGTCGCCGTCACTGTCTTTCCAGACCGATACTTTTCCGCCGAGCACCTTGCGTTTTTCGTAGAGTTTGACGGTATGGCCGCGATCGACCAGTTCGATGGCCGCGCTGAGACCGGCGACACCGGCTCCGAATATGGCTACTTTCAACGTTGCTTGGATGGCTTGAGGTTGGAGATGCTGAAAAATAATGCAGAATATAAGGAATTGGCGCTCTTTCGCGAAAGGATGACCAGCGTTGTCCGGGAGCGGTTTTCCGGAGGCTTACGAAGGATCGTTCCCTTTTTCCTCTCCATCTTGCTTTTCAGACTTTTTTTCAGGCTCCTCCTCCCTGAATTTCTGGAGCATCCTGTCAACCTCGTCGAAAAAGCGGAAGCCGAGGTTGAGCGACTCCTTCACGACGAAACGCAGGTCATGGCACACCGGCCTGCCATCTCTCTCTGGCTGCCGGATCGACTGGTCAGAGGGATTCGGTGTATCGTTTTCATCAGCGGAGAATTTTCTGGACAACTCTTTCATGACGGTAACTCAGTCGATAAAGGTGACGGGTCTCTTCCGGCTGACTCTGGCGGGGCGCTCCGGCTGCCGTTTGGCGCAGAGAAAGCAGTTGAGAGACATGGATTATTAACTTACATTCTTGTCTGTAAATAACAAGATTTTTATTCAGAGGTCGCTGCTTGCAGGCGGGATAATCTCCTAAAATATTAAGGGAAAGTAGTGGCGAAAACCATCATTATTTAGAATAAGCTTGTTTATTTCTTAGATTTCATTAATTTCCTACAAAATCGAAGATTCTGCTTATGTCCGGACACCTTGACCTCATAGACCTGAAGATCATCGAATCCCTTGGCGGCAACGGACGGATACGTCTGAGCGAGCTGGCCGAGGTCGTTGGCCTGTCGATACCTTCGGTCAGCGAGCGTCTCGACAAGCTTCAGAAAAACGGCATCATCAAAGGGTTCACGATGGAGGTCGACGAGCGTCAGCTCGGTTTCGACATCCAGGCTTTCGTGCGCGTCCGGGTCGATTCCTCGAAGCACTACAAGTCGTTCATGGAACATGTCATGAAGGAAGAGGAGATCATGGAGTGCTACTCCGTCACCGGAGAGGGCTCGCATATCCTCAAGGTCATGACGCACAATACGGCTTCACTCGAACGCTTCCTGTCGCGCATCCAGAGCTGGCCGGGAGTGCTGGGCACCAACACGAGCTTCGTGCTGTCGCAGTTGAAAAGGAACAACAGGATCTCTGCCGAGATCGTGCGCAACAACCTGCAGGACAGGCAGGTGCTGATCACCTTCGATGAAAAGAAGTCGAGAAAATAGTACGCTATCATATTTGCGTTTATCAATCACGTTCAAATCAATGTAAAGGAGGAACTCTTGAGTAACGAGAGCAAAAAAACAGTGGCGTCCTACTACGGCGCATTGACCTTCGGCACCGAAGCCATGCGCGACAGGCTTCCCAAAGAGGTGTTCAAGGCGTTGCAGGAGACGATCAAGGCTGGCAAAAAACTTCCCGCCGACATCGCCGGTGTTGTCGCTCACGGCATGAAGGAGTGGGCGATGGAACATGGCGCCACCCACTATACCCACTGGTTCCAGCCGATGACCGGCACCACCGCCGAAAAACACGACGCTTTCCTCTCCACCGAGAGAGATGGCAGCGTGATCGAGCGTTTCTCGGGCGAGCAGCTCATCCAGGGCGAGCCTGACGCATCGAGCTTCCCGTCGGGCGGCATGCGTTCGACCTTCGAGGCTCGCGGCTACACCGCATGGGATATCTCCAGCCCGGCGTTCCTCATGAAGGGCGGCAAGGGCATGACCCTTTGCATCCCGACCGTATTCATCTCCTACCACGGCGAGGCGCTCGACGAAAAGACTCCGCTGCTCCGTTCGATGGACGCCGTCAGCAAGGCCGCAATCCGCCTGCTCGACACGCTCGGCATCAAGGGTGTGCAGCGCGTGATCACCAACGCCGGTCCGGAACAGGAGTACTTCCTGATCGACAAGAAATTCTATTCGCAGCGTCCTGACCTCGTCATGACCGGCCGCACCCTGCTTGGTGCCCTGCCGCCGAAGGGCCAGCAGCTCGAAGACCACTACTTCGGCTCGATCCCGGATCGCGTGCTCGAGTTCATGCAGGAGGTCGAAGAGGAGCTCTTCCTGCTCGGCATTCCGGCCAAGACCCGTCACAACGAGGTGGCTCCGCACCAGTTCGAGATCGCTCCGATCTTCGAGCAGGCCAACATCGCCTCCGACCACAACCTGCTCATCATGGAGGTGATGCGCAAGGTGGCCGAAAAGAAAGGCTTCGCGCTGCTGCTGTTCGAAAAGCCCTTCGCAGGCATCAACGGCTCCGGCAAGCACAACAACTGGTCGATCGGCATCGACGGCGGCATGAACCTCCTCGATCCAGGTGACACTCCCGAGTCCAACATCAGCTTCCTCGTCTTCCTCGTCGCCGTGCTCAAGGGCGTGCTGAAACGCTCCGCGATTCTTCGCGCATCGGTCGCCAGCATTGGCAACGACCACCGTCTCGGCGCCAACGAGGCTCCGCCGGCTGTTGTCACCGTCTTCCTCGGCGATCTGCTCGAGCGCGTGCTCGATGCCATCGAGAGCGGCAAGGTCGATCTCAAGACCGAGAAGCAGATTCTCGACCTCGGTCTCGGCCAGGTTCCGCTGCTCAACAAGGACTACACCGACCGTAACCGCACCTCGCCGTTCGCCTTCACCGGCAACAAGTTCGAGTTCCGCGCCGTTGGTTCCAGCCAGCCGATTTCGGTGCCGAACACGGTGCTCAACACCCTCATGGCCGAAGCGGTCGATGACCTGAACGCCGAAATCCTCGCCAAGATCGAGGGCGGCATGTCCAAGGAGGACGCCATTCTGGCCGCCGTGCGCGAAGGCATCACCGCCACCAAAGCCGTGCGCTACCCTGGCGACAACTACAGCGAAGACCTCCAGAGGGCTGCCGCCGAACGTGGCCTGCCGAACATGAAGAACACCCCGGAATCGGTTCGCGCCTGGACCGACAAGGACACCATCGCCATGTTCGTCAAGTATGGCGTGCTGACCGCCGAGGAGATCGACTCCCGCTACAACGTACGCATCGAGCGCTACGTCAAAGGCATCGACATCGAGGCCCGTACGCTCCTGCTGATGGTCAAGACCATGGTCATCCCGGACGCTTCGGAGTACCAGGGCGACCTGGCCAGCTCTTTCAACAACCTCGTGGCCGCCGCCGAGTCCATCGGCCTGTCCGAAGGCGCTTTCCAGAGCCAGGCCGGTCACCTCAAGACGCTAGCCGAAGATCTGTCGAAGCTGATCGACCTGACCACTATCCTCGAAGAGACCATCGAAGAGATGGAGGAGCAGGAAAGCGAGCTCGACAAGGCCGACTTCTGCGCAGCAAGGCTTCTGCCCTGCATGAACGCCATCCGCGAAGTGGCCGACAAGATCGAAGTCCAGGTCGACCGCAGCCGCTGGCAGCTCCCGACCTACTCCGAGATGCTTTTCGAGCACTGAGGAGAAGCGTGCAAAGCAAAAAAGCCCCGGTTTTTCGGGGCTTTTTGCATTTGGGGGAGAATGTAAGAGGTGGACGAAGTGGACTGAAGATTATTCTCCGATGATTTTGATGAGTACCCTTTTTCGGCGGTGACCGTCGAATTCGCCGTAGAAGATCTGTTCCCAGGGGCCGAGGTGGAGCTGGCTTTTGGTGACGGCCACCACCACTTCGCGACCCATGATCTGGCGTTTGTGGTGGGCGTCGCCGTTGTCTTCGCCCGTGCGGTTGTGGCGGTAGCGCGACGGGTCGTGCGGCGCGAGATTTTCAAGCCACTGCTTGTAGTCGGCGTGCAGGCCGGGTTCGTCGTCGTTGATGAAGACCGATGCCGTGATGTGCATGGCGTTGACCAGGCACAGCCCCTCGCGGATGCCGCTCTCGTCGAGCGCGCGCGAAACGTCGCGGGTGATGTTGACGAAATCCATCCTGGACGGCACCTCCATCCAGAGTTCCTTGTGATACGATTGGTTCTTTTGATTTTGGAACGGCTCTGTGTTTATCGCTCGAAAAGCCGTATTATTGTCGATCAAAGATAACACGAAACATCTCAAGGTTCGCCCATGACCGATCTCTTCCAGTACCCGATGACCTATCCCGGCTGGTGGCTCAGCAACTACTACTACTTCACCTGGACGCTCGCCATGCTCTTTCTCGCTGGCGGATGGGCTTTTTTCTACCGGTACGGCAAGTTCAGTTACGGTGTCGATTTCGGCTGTTTCTGGAAAACCGCCCTTCTGGTCATCATGACCACCATCGCGCTTGGCGGACCGTCGTATTACAACACGAAATTCGTTGCCCAACATGGCAACGACGGCGATTCCGTCGCGCTTTCGCCCGATCGCATCGAGTACCGTTACCGCAACGGCGAGAAGAAGATGTTCCTCCTGAAGGACATTGTTTCGATCTATCAGGAGCCTGTCACCTACAATCCGCCACCGAAGATTTTCATCGTCGCCAAAAATGCAGGACTTCGGGATTCGATCACCGTCACCGAGGGTAAGTACGGGCTTCCGGATGCGGACAAGCTGCTGACGGCGCTCTCTGAGCGCACCGGCCTGCCGGTCAAGCGCCCCTGATCTCGACATTCCGCGAATTTTCCATGCAGAGTTCCCGGAGCGAATCGCCCGCTGAACTGGCGCGGCTGGTCGTTGACATTGGCAATACCACCACGACACTGGCGATTTTCGTCCGTGATGAAGAGCCGTTTGTCGAATCGGTGCAGAGTACTCTGTTCGGCGATTCCGGCGCGATGCGCGATGTGCTCGCCAAACTGTCCCGCCAACACGGCGCTCCTCGCGCCATCGCGATTTGCAGCGTGGTGCCTGCCGCAGCCGCAGCCGGATCGGCGCTGCTCGAATCGCTCTTTTCCGTGCCGGTGCTCACTATCGGCAGCACTCTCAAGCTGCCGTTCCGCCTCGAATACGGCAATCACAAAACCTTCGGCGCCGACCGTCTCGCCCTGTGCGCCTGGAGCGGTCATCTTTTTGCAGGAAAACCGGTTATCGCCGTCGATATTGGCACGGCCATCACCTTCGACGTGCTCGATGCATCGGGAACGTACTGTGGC
>CAYZCF010000051.1:2991-8080 GCA_964476855.1 uncultured Chlorobiaceae bacterium | reverse complement strand
CATCGACATGATGGCCGGAGCGCTCCACGCGCGAACCGCGCAACTGCCAAAGGTGGATATTGTCCGACCTGAAGCGTTGTTGGGACGTTCGACGGAGGAGTGCATCAGAAGCGGGATTTTCTGGGGCGCGGTCAACCAGATCGGCGGCCTCATCGACGCCATCGCCGGGGAGCTGTCTGGCGATTCCGGCCAGCCCGCACCCGAAGTGATCGTCACCGGCGGCAACAGCCGCCTCATCGCCCCCGAACTTGGCGCGGTCAGCCTCATCGACGAACTTGCCGTGCTTCGAGGAACCGATTTGCTGCTGCGGATGAATTTGTGAAGGTGTCGGGGCGGATCAGACAGATCCGTCTGATCCAGTAAGAGCGGAATCAAACCCCGGCTTGAAAGCCGGGACAACAGAAAAGAATGTAAGATCGAATGTCCGCAGGGTTAAAACCCTGCTGAATGCAAGATGTGTTCGCTCTACCTCTTCATCTCAAACCACGCTTTCGCATCATCGATTGACTGGAGCACGTCGGCTTTCGGGATGTCCTTGTCGTGCAAAAAGGCGTGGCCGATTCGGTCGAGGAGGACGAAGCGGAGTTGCCGGTCGATCTTTTTCTTGTCGGAGAGCATACTCTCCATCAGCTCGTCGCGGTCGAGCGAGAGGAAGCGCTTCTCGACGAGGCCGCGCGGGAAGCGGAAACGTCCAAGTAACGCGAGACCTTCGCGCAGCTCCGTTTCGGCGAGGAAACCCAGCCGGTGCGAGAGGAAGAGCGCGCAGACCATGCCGATCGTTACCGCTTCGCCGTGGCGCAGGTTGCGGTATTCGGCCATCTTTTCGAGGCCGTGGGCGAAGGTGTGGCCGAAGTTGAGCGTCGCCCGCAGGCCAGAGGTCTCGCGGAAATCCTTCTCCACCACGTCGGCCTTGATGAAGGCGCTTCGGCTGACCGCTTTGGAGAGCCACGGCTCTTCGAGGCGCACGATCTCGCTCCAGTGCGCGGCGAGCAGGTCGAAGAAGTCTCGGTCGGCGATGAAGCCGTATTTAACTACTTCACTCAGGCCGCCGTAAATCTCGCGCGAGGGGAGCGTTCGGAGGTAGGCCGGGTCGATCAGCACCAGCTCCGGCATGTGAAAGAAGCCGATGAGGTTCTTGCCGAGCGGGTGGTTGATGGCCACCTTGCCGCCGATGGAGCTGTCGGTCATGGCGAGCAGCGTCGTCGGCAGTTGCACCACCGGAATGCCGCGGTAGTAGCTCGCCGCGATGTAGCCGCCGAGGTCGCCGACCACGCCGCCGCCCGCGCAGACGAGGTTCCAGCTCCGGTCAACGTCGGCCTCGATCATCTGTCCATACAACTTCCACGCCGTCGAGACGCTTTTGGAGGTCTCTCGCGCGGGCACGACGAGCTCGACGGTGCGGAACCCCTGCCGGTGCATCGACTCGATGATGGCGTCGCCAAAGAGCGTGTGGGTGTTTTCGTCGAAGAGCAGCACGGTTTTTTTGCCGAGTCCCCTCGTGGCGTAGAGTTCACCAATCGAATCGATAACCGGCGTTCTGACAATGATATGGCTGTCGGGAGTCTGCATGTCTTACTTGTCGTTAGTGTTGTTTTTCGATGCGCGGCGGATGTGCCGCTCGATTTTGCGCGTCAGCTCTTCGACGCTCGCGCCGATCTTTTTGGTGTCGGTGGAGAGCACCAGATCAGCCTTCAGGTAGCGCGGCTCCCGTTTTTTCAGAAGCTCCGCGATGCGCTGCTGAATCTCCTCCCGCGTCAGCTTCCGTCCGTCCTCGCCTTTCAGCAAGGGCCGGTCGGTCTTGTGCTGGAGCCTGAGCGTGAGGATTTCCGGACTCGACTTGAGGTAGATCAGGGTGCCGTGCGTCTGGATCAGCTCGAAGCAGCGGTCGTTTTCGAGCACGCCGCCGCCGAGCGAAACCACCATCCTCTCCTGCTGGCCGATCTTTTCGAGCGTCTGGAGTTCGAGCGCCCTGAAGGCGGCCTCGCCATCCTCGGTGAAGATCCGGTTGATGCTCTTGTCGGCAGCAAGCTCGATCTCGCGGTCGAGGTCGATGAACTCGAAGCCGAGCGAGTTGGCCAGCAGCGGGCCGATGGTCGATTTGCCGGAGCCGCTGAAGCCGGTCAGAAATATGAGCGAGTGGTGTTTCATCCTGTGATTCGGCGGGCGACGTCGGCCCGCTGTTGATTTGCGGCCAATATACGAAAAAGCGCGATAACCGGCGCGGCGCGATTGTTTCCGCCCGTGAAAGATGATAGCTTTGCGGCAGCAATTTTGATCATTTGACATCGTCGTTTATGAAAAACCTGTATATCATCAAGGCCGGGAGCACTTTTGCCACCGAGGTGGAGCGGCTGGGGGATTTCGAGGAGTGGGTGCGACGCGGGTTGGGCGACATGCCATGCCCGGTTGCGGTGGTGAACGCCGAGGCGGGTGAGGCGCTGCCCGCGCCGGAGCGATGCGCGGGGGTGGTCGTCACCGGTTCGCACGCGATGGTGACCGACAACCTGCCGTGGAGCGTGGCCATCGAGCGGTGGATCGGGGAACTCGTCGCCGCCAGCGCGCCATTCCTCGGCATCTGCTACGGCCACCAGCTTCTCGGTCGCGCCGCCGGTGGCGAGGTGGGCTACCATCCGCAGGGCCGTGAGGCGGGCACGGTCGCCATCAAACTGACGCCCGAGGGCCAGCGCGACGCGCTCTTCGACGGAATCCCGCCTCGGTTCGCCGTCCATGCGACTCACTCGCAGAGCGTCTTGCGGCTGCCCGACGGCGCTCTGCGCCTGGCCTGCAACAGCTTCGAACCGAACCACGCTTTCCGCGTTGGCGAGTCGGCCTGGGGCGTGCAGTTTCATCCCGAGTATACGCGGGAGATCATGGCGGCCTATCTGCAAGAGGGGAGAGCCGGTTCCGGAGCGTCGCGGAAGGGGAGTGGTGTGTTGGGCGAGACGCCGCTGGCCGGGCGGGTGCTTACAAATTTTGCCAGCTTTGTTTCCCGGACTCTCTGAGCCGCTGTACCAGGCCGGTCAGGCGACGCTTTGACTTGCAGTTTTTGACCGCCAGCGCGAGCGCTTTGGGTTCGGCCACGATCACCACGAGCTTGCGTCCCCGCGTGACCGCCGTGTAGACGAGGTTGCGTTCGAGCAGCGTGAAGTGCTGCATGGCGAGGGGAATCACCACGGCGGGGTACTCCGAACCCTGGCTTTTGTGGATGCTCGTGGCGTAGGCGAGCGACAGTTCGTCGAGGTCGCCGAAGTCGTACACCACGAGGTGGTGGTCGAAGCGGGCCGTCACCATCTCCGCCTCGGCGTCGATATGCTCGATGAGGCCGATGTCGCCGTTGAACACCTCCTTGTCGTAGTTGTTGACCGTCTGGAGCACCTTGTCGCCCGGCGCGAAGGTGCTGCCGAAGCGTGTTACCGTCGGTCTGGCGGCGGGGTTCAGCTTCGCCTGAAGCTCGACGTTCAGCGTGTGTACGCCGACGCCCCCCTTGTTCATCGGCGTCAGCACCTGCACGTCGCGCACCGGGTCGAGGCCGAAGCGCTTCGGGATGCGCTCCGTGACGAGCTGCATCACCTTGGCGTGAATATCCTCCGGCGAGCTGGCCTTGACGATGTAGAAGTCGGAGAGCTTCTCACCTTCCGCCGTCAGCGGCATTTCGCCCTGGTTGATGCGGTGGGCGTTGACGACGATCATCGACTCGGCGGCCTGCCGGAAGATTTCGGTAAGGCGAACGGTGGGAATCGCCTCTGACGTGATCAGATCGGCGAGCACCGCGCCGGGGCCGACCGACGGGAGCTGATCGACGTCGCCCACCAGCACCACCGCCGCGCGGTCGGGAATCGCCGCCACGAGCTTCTGCATCAGCACCACATCGACCATCGAGGTTTCGTCAACCACCACGAACGAGGCGTCGAGCGGATTGCCGCGTCCGCGCTTGAAGTCGAACGCCTGCGGGTCGAATTCGAGCAGGCGGTGAATCGTTTTGGCCTCGATGCCGGTCGATTCGGTGAGCCGCTTGGCCGCGCGTCCGGTGGGTGCGCAGAGCGCCACGGAGACTTCCTCGCGCTGAAGCACCGAGAGGATCGCCCGCAGGATCGTGGTTTTGCCGACGCCCGGCCCGCCGGTGATGATCGAGACCTTGCTCGCCAGCACCAGCGTCACCGCGCTGCGCTGCGACGGCGAGAGCTCGAGGCCGGTCTCCTTCTCGATCCACGGCAGCGCCTCGTGCGGGTCGAACGCCTCCCACGGCAATCCGCCGCGCATCAGGCGTTGCAGGCCTGAGGCCACGCCTGTTTCAGCGCGGTGCAGCGATTCGAGGAAGATGCACGGCACCTCGTCAATTATTTCGCCCACGATGCGGCGGGTCAGCTTTTCGTTCTTCACCGCTTCGGCCACGAGCGGGCGGTCGATCTGGAGCAGGCGCGACGCCTCGTCGATGAGCGTCTCCTCCGGCACGGCGCAGTGGCCGCTCTGCGACAGTTCGCCGAGCACGTGGCTGATGCCAGCTTCGGCCCGCATCAGCGAATTTTTCGCAACGCCGAGGCTCGTGGCGATAGCGTCGGCGGTCTGGAAGCCGATCCCCTCGATGTCGAGCGAGAGGCGGTAGGGATTCTCCGTGATCGTGGCGATGGCCCGTTCGCGATAGCGCCGGTAGATTTTCCAGGAGCGCGCCGCGCCGACGCCGTGCGATTGCAGGAAGAGCATGATGTCGCGCACCGCCTTCTGTTGGCTCCACGACGTCTTGACCATGTCGAGCCGCCTTTTGCCGATGCCGGGCACTTCGAGCAGCCGCTCCGGTTCGTTCTCGATCACCTCGAAGACCGCGTCGCCGAACTGCTCGACCAGCTTCTTCGCGAAATAGTTGCCGAGTCCCTTCACCTGCCCCGAGGCGAGGTAACGCTCCTTGCCTTCGAGGGTGGTGGGCTGCACGGGGGTGATCTTCGAGGCCTTGAACTGCAAGCCGTGGGTGCGGTCGTTCTGCCACTCGCCGACGCACTCCATGAACTGTCCCACGGCGGGCGAGGCGGCGCGGCCCACCACCGCAACCGGCTCGCGCTGCCCCGCGACGCTCAGCCGAAGCACCGTGAAGCCC
>CAYZCF010000051.1:0-2981 GCA_964476855.1 uncultured Chlorobiaceae bacterium | reverse complement strand
CACCCGCTCGACGGAACCCGAGAGGCGCTCTTCATGGGTGTCTGCGGGTGGTTGCATGGGCGGCGGTGTTGCAGTGGACGTTGTGGACGTTGTGCGCCTGGTGGACAACCGCCCGGATGATTGCGTTTACGGTTTTGCGGCGGCGAGCTTCTGGAGTGCTTCGAGGGTGCGGTCGCACTCGGCTTCGGTCTTGCGCTTGTCGCCGAGCGAGAGGGTGGCGGTGCTCCTGTTGGTGTTCAGCGTCGAGAGACGCACGATTTCGCTGTTGACGCGCATGAACTCGCCGAAGTCGGTCGTCGCCTCGCGGATGAAGACGCGGCTCTTTTTGCCGGTCATTTTGTCGAGCGACTTCAATGCCGCGCCGACCTTTGCCTGTTCGGCCTGCATCGATGCTTCGAGCCTCTTCTTGTCGCCGTCAGCGGTGGCGTTCACGTGGCGCATCTGAAGGATGGCGATGTTGCGGATGGCGAGCCTGGTCTCTCCGGCGATCTTGTCCATCTGCGCCTTTTTCCACTCCGGCTTGACCTTGGCTGTCAGCTTGGCGAGGTTGCCGTCGATCTTTTGTTGCAGCTCCGCGCCGATGGTGCTGGACAGGTCGAGCGCCTTGACGTTGGTGTTCTGCATCGCCGATTCGAGCAGGCCGGCGTCGATTTGCTGAAGCTCCCTCCACGATGCGCCGAATTTCGCGACCAGCTCCTTCTCCTTTTCGGAGCCGCTTTGCTCGCTCACTGCGTCGAGCTTTTTCAGGTCACGGCCGACCTTGCTGGCCGCGGCTTTCGACTGCTCGGCGAAACCGGCGGCATCTCCGTCGTTGGCGGACAAAACAGCGCTCTTCTCCTTCTCAGCCGACCGGGCGAGGTTCATCCGCATATCCGCGAGCAGCGCCAGTTTCTGCGATCCGGCGGACCCGCCGCCCATGATCGCGGCGCTCTGGAACCAGAACGACGCCAGCAGCGTGATGAGCGCCGTCGCCACCAGGCTCGCCGCCCATGCCAGTCCAATGCTTTTGCCCGCCTCTTTCTCGTCTGCTTTCATCATGAGCGTCGTCCCGATGGTTAGCTAATGTTCGGAAAAGTTTATTTTTTAACGATTCGGGGAATATACGAAAGGGCGTACACGATTTGCCGCAAAAGCTCGCGCCCGATTCAGGAAAATGAAAAAGCGGAGGTCAACCATGATGCACTCCGGTCTTGAAGAGATTTCGATGGTCGATGCGCTGGTCGATCCTTGGCTGGGGGTGATCGGGCGCGACTTCGCGGGCTACCGCAACCACTGCCGCCGGGTGTTCATCTTCGCCTGCGAGCTGGCCGAAGCGGAGGGGGAGAGCCGCCAGAAGATCGCCATCGCCGCCGCATTCCACGACCTCGGCATCTGGGCGGACAAAACCTTCGACTACCTCGAACCCTCCAAGCGCCTCGCCCGCGCGTATCTCGATTCGACCGGCAAGCCCGAATGGGCCGGCGAAATCGCGGCGATGATCGACAACCACCACAAAGTCACCCCGTGGAGCGGCAACCCCGGCTGGCTCGTCGAACCCTTCCGCCAGGCCGACTGGATCGACGTCTCTCTCGGCGTGCGGAACTTCGGCCTCCCGCGCCGATTCATCCTCGAAATCCAGCGCCGCTACCCCAACGCCGGCTTCCACCTCGCGCTGGCGAGACTGACCTTCGGGCGAATGAAGGAGCACCCGAAGGATCAGCTGCCGATGATGCGGTGGTGAGGAGGTTGTTTCTTAGCTGATTTTACGCTACTTTTTTAGCTATAAGTTATTGACGAACTGTGTGGTATCAGGTTTGGTTATAAGGTCTTATGTGAAAATTATCTATAAATAGTTAGGCTATATATATAGATAATTGAGAAAACAGATTTTTTATACTGTTAAACGACCAGATGTATTTTGATAAGGAGAAGAATCCGGAATCTTGCGTTTTATATGGGGATGATTATTTTATGTGTTTAACAAGAAAGAATAAGGAGTCAAAATGCTAGTATGTAACAAATGTAATGCTGGAATTACAGAAGGATCAAAATTTTGTCCTCAATGTGGTGATCCTGTTACTGATGCAGATAGAGTGCCTATGTCAGCCTCTAAAAGCCAAATTTCTAACGTTGAAATATCATTTGGTTTTAGTTCATCAGCAAATTATCAAAAAGCAGTAGATATTTGTAAAAACATTCCGACATATACGGAAACGGGTGAAGGGAAAAATTTAAACCATCAAGTAGTTCTTCCTATTACAGAAGTTGAACTGTTGGTAAATTTGTATGATTTGGTTGGTAGTTGGAAATCGTCTCAGATGCTTATTAATGGTCATGCTTCCACAAAAAAAGATTTGACATATTATGGGGTTGGTTGTTTTCGGAGTCGACAAAAGGCATACAAGCCAGAACAATACTGTTTTGGAGAAAGCGATTACGAAGCCAATATTTGGGGGTGTAAGCGTTTAAATATGCCAATTTATGAGTGGGGTGGTGGGTGGTTGAGCTATGGAAACTTTGATAAGAACGGTGTTTGGATATTCGATAAAAACAAAATCAGACATGAACTAGAGCTGGCGATCAAAGAGAATGATCTTTGTCCTGTGTTAGACAGGTTAAGAGTTTTAGAAACTCTTGATAAGGTTCCTGATTCAATTAACCCGAAAACTGATAAAAACTGGAAATATCAAACAAATTATGAGAATATTGATGGCGAATATAAAGAAGTTGCTGTTGGAATTAAGCCTGTTTTGAAAAAGATAAATAAATATGTGATTGGTAATTATAAGCCATCGTGGGAGGTTAAAGAAGAAGAGTATAGTAATTCAGGTGATGCAGAAAATGTTGTTAACATTAATCTTAAGGTTGATGATGAAATGTCAAAGAAATTATCGTATTCAGAAAATAGTATAAGGAAAAGCAGCAAAGGAGTAGTGTGGCTGATTATCTGTATTCATAAGTATCTTGGCGAACAGTTATCTTACAAAGAAGCGATAACACCG
>CAYZCF010000050.1:0-15970 GCA_964476855.1 uncultured Chlorobiaceae bacterium | reverse complement strand
TTACAGTCCGTCGCCCATGCCCATCTGGATGTAGCCGCAGGGGCAGACCAGGGAGCAGAGGTGGCAGCCGACGCATTTCGAGTAGTTGGTGTACACTTTTTCGCCCGCCGGGTTGTCGCGGTAGCGGGTGATCGCCTCCTGCGGGCAGAACGAGACGCACTGCTTGCAGTCGAAGCAGAAGCCGCAGCTCATGCACCGTTTCGATTCGGTGAGCGCGTCCTCCGGGCTGAGCGCCACGAGCAGTTCGTCGTGGTTGCCCACCACCACCTCCGGCTCTATAGTGCTGCGCCGGGCCTGTGGCGTATGCACGAAGTAGAGCAAGTCCTGCTTGTGCGGCTTGGTGATTTCGCGGTACGGGTACTCCGGCATCGCCTCGCCCTTGAGGAAGGCGTCGATCGAGGCGGCGGCTTTGCGGCCGTGTCCAACGGCGGTGGTGATGAGATCGACCTTCAGGGCGTCGCCGCCGCCGAAGAGCTTCTCGCGTCCGGGGATGCGGAAGTTGCGGTCAACCTTGAGCCACGGGCCATTGGCCGCGCTGCCGAGGCCTGACAGGTCGGTCGCCTGGCCGATGGCCGCCACCACCATGTCCGCGTCGATCACGAAGCTCTCGTCCGTACTCTTGTAGCGCAGGAACGGGATCGGAGAGTTCCAGCCTTCCTCGCCCTTCGCTTTTTTCGTCATCTTCGTGCAGCGCAGGCCGGTGACGCCGCTCTCGCCGCCGAGCACCTCTGCGGTGCCGGTCTGGAAGTACATCGTCGTACCCTCTTTTACGGCGTCGTCGAATTCGTTCTCGAAGCAGGCCATCTCTTCGCGCGGTACGCCGGAGATGATCGAGGCTTGCGAGCCGAGGCGCAGGGCGAGGCGCGCGACGTCCATCGCCACGTTGCCGTCGCCGATCACCACCACGTGCTTGCCCACCGGAATGTCGTCGCCGAGCACTTCGTAGCTTTTCAGGAAGTCGATGGCGTTGGTCGCGCCGGGCGTGCCGTCGAAGCCGGGCACGGGCAGGCCGCGCCCTTTCTGCGCGCCGACGCCGATGAACACCGCGTCGTACTCCGCTTCGAGCTGTTCCAGAGTAATGTCCTTGCCGATGGTGACCCCCATCTTCGTCTCGACGCCGAGGTCGATGATTCTGGCGATCTCCGCTTCGAGCACCTTGCGATCCACGCGGTAGCCCATGATGCCGTAGAGCACCATGCCGCCGAGCTTCTCGTTGGCGTCGTAGATGGTGACGGCGTGGCCTTTGCGGCGAAGCTGGTACGCGGCGGACAGACCCGCCGGGCCGCCGCCGATGATGGCGACTCGCTTGCCGGTGTCAGCGCCGGGGCCTTTGAGTTTGAGGTTGTTTGCGATGGCGTAGTTGCCGATCACCTGCTCGACGGCGTTGATGGCCACGCTTTCGTCATGGACGCCGCGGTTGCATTTGCTCTGGCACGGGTGCGGGCAGATGCGGCCCATGATCGCCGGGAACGGGTTGGTCTCGACCGCCGTCTCCCACGCCGATTTCAGCGCATCGTCCGACGGGTCGGTGCCGTTCAGAAAGCGGTTGATGCCGCGGATGTCCTCGCCTGCCGGGCACTCGGCGGTGCAGGGCGGAGTCTGCGGCACGTAGACCGGGCATTTATGGCTGTGATCCCCGAAGGCGACGATCTTGTCGGTCCCTGTCAGTTCGCTGAAGGCAGGGAAGACATACTCTGTCGCAAAATCGAGAATCGGGTTTGATTCTGCATTCATGAGGTTGCTCCTTTGCTTTTCAGCTTAAAAACGGATGTGCGCCGACTGGTTGAAGGTGGTTCGGGCGTGACGGTAGCTGTCGATCATGTTGTCGTCGAACTGCAAGCCGGTCTCCTCGAAGAAACGCTTCCAGCCGATGCGGTTGATCCATTCGCCGATGCGCTCCCACGGGCGGCCTCCGGCCTTGTAGGCGGTCAGGATGCGGCCGACGACCTCGGTCACCTCCGGCCAGCGCGGCGGGTTGTTGGGCAGGTTGTGCGCGACGAGACTCATCGTCGAGGGTTTCGAGCGGGCGTTGCTGTTCTTGCCGCCGACCCAGACGGCGAACTTGGAGTGTTCGGGGTGGTTAATCTCCATCGCCGGGCAGGCGCCAAAACACGCGCCGCAGCAGATGCACTTGGCTTCGTCAACCATGAGGCTCTTTTTGCCGTCAACGACGGTCGGGCGGATCGCCGCAACCGGGCAGCGGGCGACCGCTTTGGGCAGCTCGCAGGTCTTGACGAGGTGGTCGTGGTTGATGCGCGGTGGTCGGGTGTGCTTGACGACCACCGCGATGTCGGCCTGGCCGCCGCAGTTGATCGAGCAGCACGAGGTGGACAGACGCACCTTGTTGGGCATCTGCATATCCTTGAACTCGTTGTACACGGTGTCCATCATCGACTTCACCACGCCCGAGGCGTCGGTGGCCGGGATGTCGCAGTGCAGCCAGCCTTGCGTGTGCGAAACGGCCGAGACGCACATGCCGGTGCCGCCGACCGGGAAGCCGAGTGATTCGAGTTCGGCGATCATCGGCTCGACGTTCTCGCCGTTGGGGGTGAGAAACTCGACGTTGTTGCGCACCGTGAAGCGCAGGAAGCCGTCGCTGTACTTGTCGGCGATGTCGCAGAGCAGGCGCACCTTGTCGACGGTGTCCTGGCGCGGCGTGCCCGCGCGAACCGTCCAGATCGTGTCGCCGCTCGCGGCCACATGCTTCAGCACGCCCGGCTTCGGGATTTCATGATATTTCCACTGGCCGTAGTTCTTCCTGACGACCGGATGCAGGGCTTCTTCATAGCTGTGGGGACCGGACTCTATGGTCTTCCAGGTTCTTTCCTGACTGCTCATGCTCGTTCCTGTAGGTTGAAGCGCACCGGCTCCTTTCGCGGGGAGCCGATACGACTGAGTTTGTGCTGTTATTTCGTCGCCGCTCTGTTGCTCTGTCCAGAGTCGCGGCTGTCAGTACTTGGCTTTGAAATAGGGGTTGTCCCTCGGGCGCGAGATCTGGTTGATGTCGTACTCGATGCCGACGCCGTCGAGGAACTGTTTCAGACCCACGCGCTCGATGGTCTCGCCGATGCGCTCGTGGTCGAGGCCGGCGTCATCCCACCAGTCGATGATCTCTTCGATCAGTTCGAGGAAGGCTTCTCGGTCTTCGTCCGTCTCCATCTTCATGAAGGGCACAATCAGCGATCCCATGTTCACTCCGACTTTCAGCGTGTTCTTGCCGCCCATGAGCAGCGCAATGCCGCGCTCCTTGCCGGGCGAGAGCGCTTTGGACATGGCGTTGATGCAGTGCATGCAGCGTACGCAGTCGCCGGTGTCGATCGCGATGTCGCCGTCCCTGAGCGTGATCGCTTTGGTCGGGCAGTGGTTGATGACGTTGTTGACCAGCGCATCCACGCCCTTTTCGGCGATCCAGGCCTTCACCTCGTCGTGGTCGATGTCGATCGCGTCACGCCAGGTGCCGATCACCGCGAGGTCGGAGCGCATGATGGCGTTGGTGCAGTCGTTCGGGCAGCCGGAGAATTTGAATTTGAGCTTGTAGTTCCATTCCGGGCGATGAACCTGCGGGGAGAAGTGCTTGAGCGCGTCGAGGTGCAGCTTGAGGTTGTCGTAGCAGGCGTTCTCGCAGCGACCCTGGCCGATGCACGACACGCCGGTTCGCATGCCAGCGCCCGCGCCGCCAAGATCCCAGCCCTTCTGGTTCAGCTCGTCGAAGCACTCCTGAACCTTGTCCTGCTCGATGCCCTGCAGCATGATGTCGCCGGTCTGGCCGTGCAGCGTGATGATGCCGCTGCCGTATTTTTCCCAGGTGTCGCACAGTTCACGCAGCATCGCCGTGTTGTAATGCAGCCCCGGAGCCGGCTGGATGCGCATCGTGTGGAACTCGGCGGCTTCGGGATACTTGTCCTTGATCATCGAGTAGCGCGTAATGATGCCCGCGCCATAGCCGTCAACCGTGACGAGGCCGCCTTTCCAGTAGCCCATTTTGGTCTTGTAGGAATATTCGAGCTGGTCGAGCACGCCGCGCAGCATCGGCTTTTTCGTCCGCTCCGCAAGCTCCTTGAAGCCCGACACGAAGCTCGGCCACGGGCCGCTTTCGAGCTGGTCGAGCATCGGCGTTTCGTTCAGGAATTTACCGTCGCCCGACGATCCGCATCCGCCGCCGCACTGGCACGAGCCTTTCACAGCGCTGTCGTTAGCACCATCCATGTTGCCTCCTTTGGTTCTCAGATACTTTGTGGGCCGACGTCCAGAGACGGATCGCCGGCCAATTCGTTGTGGGTTGCCTCAGGCTTGCGCTTCAGACGCAGCCGGTCGGCTTGGGAAGTCCGGCGATCTTGCAGGCCTGCAACGCCGGGCCTTTCGGGAACATCGCGTAGAGGAACTCCGACGCCTCTTTCTTGTCCATCCCCTTCTCGCTGGCGACCGCCTTGGTCAAAACCTTCACGGCAGGAGCGATCTGGTACTCCTTGTAGTAGTTACGGAGAAACTTCACCAGATCCCAGTGACCCTCCTCCATCGTGATATCCTCGCCCTCGGCGATCTTCACCGCCACATCCTCGCTCCAGTCATCCAGGTTCACCAAATAACCGTTCTCGTCCGTCTCGACGCTCATGCCATTGACTTCAATTGACATAATGATTCTCCTTGAATTGAGATAAGATGTTGAAAATGAGCGCGGACGATGGCATCGGGTGATTCCGGTCCGCCTATAAACAATATCGGTATGTGGTTATGTAGTTAACATAATCATTTCAATTTTTCAACAGGTCTGCAATTTTTTATCAGTCTCTCCTGTTCAGCGATAACGAGCCTGTCAGGGAATCGTGAACCGGGTGACGGTTGTCGAACCGGAATCCCGGAGTTCCCGAGCGATAATATAGCGGAAGGTAAATTCGGGTGGTTGAGTACTTCGATGCTTAAACCACTGAATCATGTAGTTAGCAAAATATCATGAATGAATCAAGCTTTCCGGAAAAATTAGCCGCCCGGGGAGCGGTGTAATTTCAGGCATTCCCCGCACTTTTCCGACCTTTGAATTTTACGGCAAGCCCGACGAATCGCTCCGCCCAATGCGGATTTGCCGCCACATGAAAATGGGCGTACGAAGCGAACAGGTTCCTGTACAGCAACCCATCTTCGCGGCCAGTCAGGCCGAATCCTCTCGCAACATCGAACTGGCAGGCAAGATCGACGTCGCCATCCGCAGATTTCGAATAGTGAAATTCATGCGCCCGAAGCCGCTCGCCCGCCGCAAACCATCCGGTTTCTGAACGGCTTTCGAGTTCCAGATAACCGCACCCGGCTGGCTTTCGCTGGTAGTCGATCTCCACCGGAAGCACGCCCGCCAGCGGCCAGCGCCGTCCATCCCACGTCGCGCTCCGACAAAGATAAATCAATCCGCCGCACTCGGCCCACGCGGGCATCCCCGCCTCGATCCGCTCGCGCACGTCGCGCAGAAGACCATCATTGGCGCTCAGTTCCGCGAAAAACGACTCCGGAAAGCCGCCGCCGAGATAAAGACCGTCGATCTCCGGAAGAGCAGTCGTTATGAAGGTATCGATATACACCAGCTCCGCCCCGGCGGCACGAAGGGCGTCGAAATTGTCGGGGTAGTAAAAGCAGAACGCGGCATCACGAAACACTCCGATTTTCACTATCGGCTCGTTCCGCGGTAGCGGAGCTTCGACAGCTTCCTGAAGCGACAGCGGTTCGGCGGTTTCGAAAAGGGCGCGAATGGCCGCAATGGCGCAATGGCGCTCGACCTGCCCGGCGGCGACGCGAATGAAGGCTTCGGCATCCGATGCCTCGCCGACCGTCACGAGGCCGAGGTGCCGTTCGGGCAGCAGAAGCGAGGCGTCCGCGGGAATCGCGCCGAGCACCTGCACGTTGCAGAAGGTTTCGATGGCCTGGCGCTGCTTCGACTCCTGCCGGGAGCTGGCGACATGGTTGAGGATGACGCCCGCGATCCTGACCTTCGGCGGCATCGCCTGGAGGCCGAGCACCTGCGCGGCCACGCCACGGTTCATCCGGCGGCTGTCGATGACGAGCAGCACCGGCGCGTCGAGCAGCGTGGCCAGCCCGGCGCTGCTGTCCGAGCCAGCCATATCGACGCCGTCATGCAGCCCGTGATTGCCTTCGATCAGGGCGATGCTCCCCGGCCTCCGTGCGCAGTTCCTCGCGAAGGTGCTGCGGCAAGCCGCCTCGCCCATCATCCAGGTGTCGAGATTGTAGCACTCGCCCCCGCTGGCGACCCGGTGCCACATCGGGTCGATATAGTCCGGCCCCTTCTTGAAACTCACGACCGGCACACCCTTTTCAGCCAGCAGCCGAAGCAGCCCCAGGCTTACCGTGGTCTTCCCGGCGCTCTTCCACGAAGCCGAAATCATCAGCCTCGGAATCGAAATCAAAGCCAAATCAGCAACTCCTTACGCACTTGTTAACGGGAATGATTATTAGCAGACATTCAAAATTCTGGTATGCGGAACCATTGTCCTTCGCGCAAACCCCAGGATTCAATTTCAGGTTCATAACTCTCTCTGTATTGCCTGAATAAGCTTGAGTTTCAGTGCTTCGTCTTCATCGATCGTCTTGTTGATAACCGCATCGATCAGCTCACGGAGAAAGTCCTTGTCAATTCTACCCGCTGCCACATGGTAACTGATATTTTCCATTTGCCGCATGAAATCACCCACGCATTTCATGTAACCGTTGAGTAGCAGAAAGTGAGCAGAAAGGGTTATTGCGATTCGCTTGTTCCCGTCCTGAAAACAGTGAAACTTGTTTGCTGAAAAAAAGAGATGCGTGATTTTATCAAGAAACGTCGGGTAGTAGTCATCATTCTGAATATGAGCCAGAACGCTTTCAAGCCGACCTTTATCGATAATTCCGTGCGAACCGCCACCCGACACTTCGACAGTCTTGGCATGAATTTCGACAGCCTGCTCTATGGTAATGTAAACCAGCCCCATCACTCACGCTCCTTGAGGCGTTTCATGACATCTTTGACATCCTCAAGTCGCTTTAAGAGTTCTGCACTTTTTTCACCAATAAACCTTTCATAGTCTTCCGCTTGAACAGGAGTAACATACTCTTTCAGTTGTTCGTGGAGGGCATCGCGGAAAGCAAGATCACGGCTGGCCATCTTCATACGCGCTTTTTCGATCAGCGGCTTCCAGTGGGCCTGAGCTTCGAACTGCCGGAAAAGAACGTCAACTTCGGATGAGCTGAGTTTTCTGCCGACTTCCTCGTGTTGCTGCTGAAGAAGATTGGCAAAACCACATTCATAGGAAGCGATCAGGTCAAGTATTTCACTGTAAAAGGTGTTGTGAACCTGTTCTTTTTCATGCAGTTGCAGGATTTTCCTGTACTCTCTTGCATTCTCCTTGAAGATGCTCACATAGATTTTGTCGGTGTACATGGGATACTTGAAATTCCCCATATCGACACAATCCCGCAAAGCATCAGTGAACTGCTTGCGATAGTTCTCCTCCATGAAATATGAACCAACAAAATCCTCATCCCGCTGATTGATGTATTTCGTACCACCGCCAGTCCTGCTGTTGATCGTGTCGATGACAATGTCGAGCATGGCCTGACGTAGCAATCGCGCACGTTCACTTTCGGTGATGAGCATTGCAAGGTTCAGGAAAGCCCGGAAGTCGAACACACCTAATTGCGGGGTTTTCATGATGTTCACGAAATCTGTTTCGTGAACATCTGTGCGTTCAAGAGCTAATTTGAATTCTTTTAATGCTTTACCGCGCAAAACCTCGTACCCGTTTTGGCGTAGCTCGTTTTCGTTGTTCGAAAGATAATTATCGATTGTCCTAGGACTAACTTCAAAAAATAACGCAACTTGCTCCTTCAAAACAACCATGCGTCCCTTGAAATCAACCCCATTCATGCCGATGCTTTTCTGTATTTCAGCAACTGCGTACGGATTGTTCAGGATGTTCTGCCGGTCAACTGCCGACACAGTCAGGTCTTTTGCCATAACGTAATTTTCCTTATACCGTTCTGAAAACGATCTGCTTGTAACTTTTCCTTGCGCAAATTGCTGGCGGCGAAGGTCTTGACGGCATGCGCCATGAGTCGGTCGTTGGCGTAAAAGGTTTCGATGAGCGCATCCACCTCTTTGAGAATAACAGCGGATGCTTTATGACGCAAATTTTACAATATACACGCCCAACAAGTCTTGATCCAAAGCACCGGCACCTACGCCCCTCCCCAACACACTCCCGGCACGTTAAATCCTCGCTGTTTGTTATATTTGCGGTTTGCGCCCTGCCTGGCGGGCGGATGGCGGTGAATTTTTCAACCTCAGAGTTCTAACGATGAGCAATTCCGATCAGTCGAGGGTGCAGACGCAGAGTCTGTCGCCCGATAAAGTGATGAACAAGCTGGTTTCGCTGGCAAAGCGGCGAGGCTTCATTTTCCCGTCGTCCGAAATTTACGGCGGCCTGTCGTCGTGCTTCGATTACGGCCCGCTCGGCAGCGAGATGAAGAAGAATATCAAGGATCTGTGGTGGAGCGCCATGACGCGCCGCCATCAGAACATCGTGGGCATCGATGCGTCGATCATGATGAATCCGACCGTCTGGGAGGCGTCGGGCCATGTGGCGAGCTTCAACGATCCGATGATCGATGACCGGACGACCAAGCGCCGCTACCGCGCCGACCACCTGATCGAGAACCATATCGGCAAGCTCGTGCGCGATGGCAAGGAGGCTGATGCCGCTGCCGTCAAGATCGACTACGAAGCCGCTGCCGGTACCGAAGACCCGAACCGTACGCTGTACAATATCATTGTCAACGAGGGGATCAAGGCGCCCGACACCGGTTCGGCGGACTGGACGGAGGTGCGCCAGTTCAACCTGATGTTCCAGTGCAACATGGGCGCGGTGGCCGAGTCTGCGGGCGTGGTCTACCTGCGTCCCGAAACCGCGCAGGGCATCTTCGTGAACTTCCACAACGTGCGCGAGGCGGCGCGCATGAAGGTGCCGTTCGGCATCGCGCAGATCGGCAAGGCGTTCCGGAACGAGATCGTCAAGGGCAACTTCATCTTCCGCATGGTGGAGTTCGAGCAGATGGAGATGCAGTACTTCCTCAAGCCCGGCACGCAGCTCGAAGCGTTCGAGGCGTGGCGCGAGGAGCGTTTCCGCTGGTACTCCGAGACGCTCGGCATGACCAGGGAGAAGCTGCACTGGTACAAGCACGACAAGCTGGCCCACTACGCCGACCTGGCCTACGACATCAAGTTCGAGTTCCCGTTCGGCATCGAGGAGATCGAAGGCATCCACTCGCGCACCGACTTCGACCTCAGCCAGCATCAGCAGTATTCCGGCAAGAGCATGGAGTATATCGACCAGACCACCAACGAGCGCTACATTCCCTACGTGGTCGAGACCTCGTCGGGCTGCGACCGCACCTTCCTCGCCCTGCTCTCCGACGCCTATCAGGAGGATGTGGTGGATGGCGAGCCGCGCGTGATGCTGAAGTTCGCGCCGAAGGTGGCTCCGGTGAAAGCCGCCGTGCTGCCGCTGATGAAGAAGGGCGAGATGGGCGAAAAGGCCGCGCAGCTTTGCCGCGACCTGTCGGAGCACTTCCTCGTGCAGTATGACGACGCGGCCTCGATCGGCAAGCGCTACCGCCGCCAGGACGAGATCGGCACGCCGTTCTGCTTTACGGTGGATCACCAGACGCTCGAAGATGGCACCATCACCGTGCGCTACCGCGACACCGCCGCGCAGGAGCGGATCGATATGACGAAAGCCGGGGAGTTCCTGGCCACGAAAATGGTTAACGCATAACCCCGGATTTTGATGCTGTACGATGTCGCAGTCATAGGAGGAGGGCCGTCGGGCGCTGTCGCGGCGGAGATTCTGTCGAGAGCGGGCCATTCGACCATCCTCATCGAACGCAACCTTGCCAACGTCAAGCCGTGCGGCGGCGCGATTCCGCTCGGGCTGATCGAGGAGTTCCAGATTCCCGACGAGCTGGTAGAGAAGAAGCTGACCCGCATGAGCGTGCGCTCGCCCCAGGGCAAAACCATCTTCATGCACATGCCGAACGGCTACGTGGGCATGGTGCGCCGCGAGCGCTTTGACCGCTACCTTCGCGAAAAAGCGCAGAAGGCAGGCGCGACGCTGGTCGAGGCGCTGGTCAAAAAGATCGACTGCTCCGCCGACCGCTTCACGATCCACCTTTTCAACAAGGAGGGCAACGAGCTGCCGCCGGTGGAGGCGTCGTTCGTCATCGGCGCGGACGGGGCAAACTCGAAGAGCGCCGACGAGCTGGGCTTTCCGCCGAACGACCTCAAGGTGATCGCCATGCAGCAGCGCTTCCACTACTGCGAGGCGCTGAAGCCCTACGAGGAGCTTGTGGAGATATGGTTTGACGGCGAGGTCTCGCCCGATTTCTACGGCTGGATATTCCCGAAAACCGACCACATTGCCATCGGCACCGGCACCGAGGAGCACCGCAACGACATCAAGCAGTTGCAGCACCGCTTCGTCGAGAAGATCGGCCTCACCGAAAAGCCTTACCTCAACGAAGCGGCCAAGATTCCGATGAAGCCGCGCCGTTCGTTCACGCAGGAGTGCGCCATCCTCGTCGGCGACGCGGCTGGGCTGGTGACTCCGGCCAACGGCGAGGGCATCTTTTTCGCCATGCGCTCCGGCAAGCTCGGCGCCCAGGCGATGATCGAACGCATCCGCAACAAGAGGCCGCTCTCGTCGTACGAGAAGGAGTTTCGCAGGCTCTACTCGCCTATCTTCTTTGGCTTGCAGGTGTTGCAGTCGGTCTACTACAAGAGTGACCGCCTGCGCGAGAGCTTCGTGGCGATCTGCCGCGACAAGCATGTGCAGGAGATCACCTTTGACTCTTACCTCTACAAAAAGATGGTGCCCGCGCCGTGGAGTGTGCAGATGAAGATCATGGCGAAAAACGTCTATCACCTCGCAAAAGGAAGTTGATGGACGCGGCTGAAGACAAAAGCGACGGATGATTGTTTCAGACAGCTCCTTGAACGACAGAGACTGGTTATCGCGAGTCCCGATCCGTCGGGACGTGGCGAGCCGTCGCTTACCGCCCTTCGCGGATTCCGTATGGATTGCCGCGTCGCGATGCTCCTCGCAATGACGAGGATTCCGTAATTTTTATCATGATACGTAAAGTCCCTCGATGCTGCTCTCCCCTCTGAACTGGCTCGTCCACATCTCCTCGTCGCTCGAATGGGGCGTGGCGCTTGTCATGCTGTACCGATACGGACGGCTCATCGGGCGGAGAGACATCCGGCGCTTCGCGCTCTTCATGCTGCCGCACTGGATCGGGAGCTGGTTCGTGCTCTTCTACCACATCACCGGCGACACCATCATGCGCCTCCTCGAACTCTCCGAGGCGATCAATCTGGTGGGCAGCATCGCGCTCCTGTACGCGACGCTCAAGATTCTGCAGGGGGAGGAGAAACGGGAGGCAAAGCCGCGGACGGCATTCATGGGCGCGCTCTTCGGCGGAGTGATGCTTGCCGCTGGAGTCGACGAGCCAGGCTACTCGTTCCTGATGGGCAAAAGCTGGTTCGACGCCGTGTTGCAGGTGTCGAGCGTCGTCTACCTGACCTTTCTCGTGCTGCTGCTGAGGGTGCGAAAAAAAGACCCCGAGGCATTCTCCTCTCTGACCGTGGCGGGATTCTGGTTCGTGCTGGTCTTCATTTCGGTGACGGTCGTCTGCATGTACGTGGCCATCCACGTGCTGGGCTACCAGTCACTGTCACACAACGACTTCCTGCACGGTTTCGCCGAAAGCCTGCTCAGCGCCAGCAATCTGATGATCGCCCTCGGCATCCACAAACAGCACAAGCTCGCCGAGAGGCAGCTCAGGGCTTGAGCTTCGCGCCTACGGCTTGAGCAGCGCCTGGTAGCGCGCGGGTTCGGCGAGCAGCGAGAATGCCTTCGCCGCGACAGGGTCGCTCTCGATGGCCTTGCGTTGCGCCGCCCGCTCGTCGTAGTGCCGCAATATCTCGCGCTGCAAGGCGGCGGTGATGCGGAGCGAATCGCGCGTGATGCCCCGCTTCGTCGATGCGGCGAGCGCCTTGTCGAGAAGGTCGAGCTGACCGGCAAGTTCACGGTCCTCACCCGGGTACTCCTTCTGAACGAGCGTCTTCAGGCTGTCGAGCTTTTTCTGAGCGCCAGAACGGAATGTAAAGCGCTCTTTTTCGAGAAAGCGGCCAAACTCCTCGTAAACCGGCTCCGATTGCAACCGCTGCAACTGAAGCCCCGGATGCTTCCGGTGAAAGCGCGAGGCATATCTGAATAACTGCCCCGACCTCTCCAGCGTGCGCAGGTATTCGGAGAGATCGTCGGCCCTGACGGCCACGTCCGGGCGAATCCCGCCGCCGCCGTAGACCTTGCGCCGGTTGCGGGTGTAGAAGACCTTCGTGGAGTCCGCATCGCTGGTGGAGAGCACCACCTTGCGGCGGGAGTCGTCACGGGCGATCGGCTTCTGGATGAGCCGTCCCGACGGCGTGTAATATTTGGCCGTGGTCATTTTGAGGATGTGGTCGTACGGCAGGGTGATGATCGACTGCACCAGCCCCTTGCCGTACGAGCTTTCGCCGAGAATGACGCCGCGATCGAGCTCCTGGATCGCGCCCGACACGATCTCCGAAGCCGAGGCGCTGTCGCCATCGATCATCACCACAAGCGGAAGCGATGGCGCTTGTGGATCGGTTTTGGTGACGAAGAGCTGCTCGCTGTCGGCAGCCCGGCCTCGGGTGGAGACGATCTTGCTGCCCTTCTCGACAAAGAGTCCCGCCACCTCGACCGCCGAGGTGAGCAGGCCACCCGGATTGCCGCGCAGATCGAGCACGATGCCGTTCAGCGCGATACGCTTTTTGGCGGCCTCTTCGTGAATCACGCGGATCGCCGAACTCAGCTCCTCCCGCGAATGCTCCGCGAAACTGTTCATCTGCACGTAACCCGACGAGCCGAACAGACCGGCATAGGGCACGGTGCTGACCCGAACCTCTTCTCTGGTGATGGCAATGAGCTTCGCCGCTCCCTGGCCATCTCGTCTGATCGAAAGCCTGACGACCGTGCCGGGCGGCCCCTTGATGGCGCTCCTGATCTCGTCGATGGGCCGCTTGGTCGTTCGAATGCCATCGATGGCCACAATCTGGTCGCCGGTCTGCAATCCCGCTTTCGCGGCGGGCTGCCCCCCGATCACCGAGGTGATGAACAGATCGCCGGAAAAAACGGCGATGGTGATGCCGATACCGGTATACTGCCCGCTGGTGATCTCGTCGAGCTCGTCGGACTGGGCTTCATCGAGAAACGACGTGAAGGGATCGAGCTGGTCGAGCATTCCGTCGATCCCCGAATACATGAACTCGCTCACATCGACGGGATCGACATAGCTCTGCGACACATTCTTGTACACCTCCCCAAGCAGGTCGATGCTTCTGGTCGCGGCGAAATAGTTGTCCGCGGCGCTGATCGCGCCACTTGCCGCGCTGGCGGGCTGGATGGCCACTATCACCCCCGCGATGGAGAGGATGGCGGCAGTTCGCGGCCAGCGCCGGAAGCTCCTGAACAAAGTGATGCGTCGCATGCTCATGAAGCGAATCATCTGAGCGCGCTTTCGAGCGCCGTTGCGCTGTCGGTGCGCTCGTCGCGGTACTTGACGATCAGCGGCGTGTAGATCGACAGGCCGTGTTCGGCAGCGAAGTCCCCTTTCGCCTGGCGGGAACCGGCCACCACCACCGCGCCTTCGGGAATGACGAGCGGCGAATCGGCGGTTTTGCGCAGGATCGTGCTGTTGACCAGATCGTAGACCGGCGTCGAGCCGTTCAGGATGACGCCGGTGCCGATGACCGCCCGCTTGCGGACGATGGTGCCTTCGTAGATGCCGCAGTTGCCGCCGACCATCACCTCGTCTTCGATGATGACCGGCATCGCGCCGATGGGTTCGAGCACGCCGCCAACCTGCACGGCGGCGGAGAGGTGCACCTTTTTGCCGACCTGGGCGCAACTGCCGACCAGCACGTGGGAGTCGATCATGGTGCCTTCATCCACGTAAGCACCGACGTTGACGTACGATGGCGGCATCATCACCACCGAGGGGGCGAGATACGATCCGTCGCGCACCGAGGAGCCGCCGGGCACGATCCGCACGCTGTCCGCCACGCTGAAGCGATGGAGCGGGTAGGTATCCTTGTCGATGTAGGAGAAGCGTTCGAAGCCGCCAAGCTCGACATGGTGCTCCACCAGCACGCCAAGCTTCATGCCGACCAGGATGCCCTGCTTGACCCACTGGTTCACCGTCCAGCCCTCTCCCGACTCGTCGGGATTGGCGGCGCGGATTTTTCCTTCGTTGAGCAACGCCTTGAAACTCTCGAAAAGCTGACGCGCTTCGGCATCGGCCTGGAGCTGGCCGGCGGTGAGCGAAGACAATGCGATGATCTGTTCCTTTATCTGCTGATACTGTTCCATGTAACGGTTTGGGTCTTGTTTCAATTGTATTCGGAGGTGATATCGGTGCCGTGCTTCCGGTTGTAGAAGCGGAAGTCGTCGCTGCGCAGGCTTTCGTCGGCCTTGATCCGGACGAAAACGAGGTGCTGCAGGAACCACTTCATCTCGGTCTTCATGTCGCTGTTGCGCATCGGTTCGAGCACCGTCGGGCTGACGTGCAGGTCGAGCTGCTGGAAGGGGGCCTTCTGCTGAAGCGCGTACTTGCGGAGCCAGCGCTCGATCTGGTTGATCGTCGTGAAGCGCGCCTGCACCACGCCGGTGCCGCCGCAGGCCGGGCACTGGTCGCCCATGCGCTGCATGAGGCTCGGGCGGATGCGCTCGCGGGTGATCTGCATGATGCCGAAGTCCGACAGCGGCAGGATGTTCGACTTGGCGCGGTCGTTGCGCAGCTCGGTCTTCATGGCGTCGTAGACCTTCTTGGAGTTTTTCGGATCGATCATGTCGATGAAGTCCACGACGATGATGCCGCCGATGTCGCGCAGGCGGAGCTGGCGCACGATCTCGCGGGCGGCTTCGAGGTTGGTCTTGAGCGAGTTCTCCTCCTGCTCGCGCTTGGCGGCGTATCGACCGCTGTTGACGTCCACCACCACCATCGCCTCGGTGTGTTCGATGATGATGTAGCCGCCCGACTTGAGCCACACCTTGCGCGAGAAGATCGACTCCACATCCTTGGCGATGCCGTAACCCTCGAAGAGCGGCAGCTTGCCCTGGTGGAGCGAAACGTTTTTGACCATGTCGGGCGCGGCCCACTGGATGTAGTTGAGCGTCTCGTTGTAGATGGAGTTCGAGTTGGCCACGATTTCGGTGACGTCGCTGGTGAGCGAGTCGCGCAGAACGCTCGAAATGATGGTGTCCTCCTTGAAGATGAGCTGCGGCGGCTGGGCGTCCTGGAGCTTCTCCTCGATCTGCTTCCACTTGGCCAGCAGCTTTTCGAGATCCTGCTTCAGGAGCGACTCCTCCTGATCTTCGGCCACCGTGCGGATGATCGCGCCGAACCCTTCGGGAAGCATCGAGCGCACCAGCTTCTTGAGCCGTCCGCGCTCCTTGCGCGACACCACACGGCGCGACACGGCGATCTGGCCGCCGCCGAAGGGCAGGAGCACCATGAATCGTCCGGCGATGGTGATGTCAGAGGTGAGGCGCGAACCTTTCGTGCCGATCGGCTCCTTGATCACCTGCACGAGGATCGAGTCGTTCGGCTTGAGCTTCTGGGCGATCATCTGGGTGTAGGACTGACGCCTTTCAGCGGCATCAGCTGGAGCCGATGGCTTCGGTTCAGCCTTGGCCTGGCTGACGGGCCGGGCGGACTCTCGCTGTCGAGCCGCCGTTTCGGACGTGACTTCTCCCTCTTCATCTTCATCGCCGTCGCCCTCGTCGCCGCCGTTTTCATCCTCATCGTCATCCTCGACCAGCGCGCGGTAATCCTCGCTGGTGGTGCCGACATC
>CAYZCF010000049.1:0-16135 GCA_964476855.1 uncultured Chlorobiaceae bacterium | reverse complement strand
GGCTTCGCGTACGAAACCGACCGTTACCAGACCCTCGACAAAGCACTGATATGTCTCATAAGTGATTGTAATATCGATGGATTAGGGTCAAATTCAAGAAAAAACCAGCTTGATCTTTTCAAGTGATGACGATAGATATCAACATACTGCAGGATACGCTATGCCGGGCAATGTGCGCCGAGGTTCGGATTCGGGAAAAATCGCCGGAGCTGCTTGCCGTTCATACGCCCTTTCTCTTTCCGGATGGGGATCAGTATCAACTGTACATTCAAATCCTGCCCGGCGGCCTCCTCAGGCTTACCGATATGGGCCACACACTGATGCATCTCAGTTATGAGCACGATATCGACAAGTTCAGGGATGGAACCAGAGGCGAGCTGTTTGAAAAGATCAAGGCGCATACCTCAGTGGACGAACGGGAAGGCGTACTGTTCATCGACACCACTCCGGAACGGCTTGCTGCCGACATTTTTCATGTTGGCCAAGCCATTACCGAAATCTTCGATCTGACATTTCTGAAAAGGAATCGGGTTGATTCAACGTTTTACGAAGACCTCAGGGAATCGATTTACAGGATTGTTCCATCGGAAAAAGTGAGCAGGGATTATCTGTACGAAGGGATGGAAAATGCATCGGACTATCCGATCGACTACAAAATCGAGGGGAAGGACGAGCAGATTTTTCTTTTTGGTATCCCCAATCCCGACAAAGCCAAAACGGTCACCATCATCCTCGAACATCTGCTAAGAGCGCAGGCAAAGTTCGATAGCATTCTGGTTTTTTCCGATCAGAAGTCCTTGCCTCGAAACGATTTGGCTCGTTTATCCAATGTGGGCAATGACATGATCTCATCGCTCGACGCTGAATCCGACTTCCGCCGAAAACTGGAGAAAAAAGCCCGGCTTAACTGAACCCTCTGTCGCAGTAAAGCTCATCTTCTGGAAGCCCGCCAAACGGTTTACCATCGATCCTCACGTCCCGTTCTACCCCCCAACCCTCGCCTCGCGCCGTCCGTCGTGGAACGTGAGCGCAATCTCCGCGCCCGCCTCCAGCGCGGCGGCTGAGGTGATGTAGCGGTTGTCCTGCGTTACCAGTGCGAAGCCTCGCTTCAACACTCGCTGCGTGTCGAGCATCGCGAGGCGGTCGGCGGCGGCGGTGAGGTGCTGCTCGCGGTCGCGGAGCTTGTCCGAGATGGCTCGCTTCATCTCCTTTTCCGTCAGCGTCAGCCGCTCTTCGAATTTGGCGAGCATCTGCACCGGGCGGTTGAAGGCGTAGCTGTTGGTAATGGAGTCCACCTGGAGTTGCGCTCCTGAAATCATGCCATCCAACAGAATCGATTGCCGGTTGACGAGGCTGTCGATCTGGCGCAGCAGCTCCTCGCGGTCGGGCGCGGCGCGTTCGGCGGCGATGGATGGCGTGCCTGCGCGGAGGTCGGCTACCATGTCGGCGACGGAGAGGTCGGTTTCGTGGCCGATGGCGCTGATGACCGGGATTTTCGAGCGGTAGATTGCTTCGGCCACCGCTTCGTCGTTGAAGGCTTGCAGGTCTTCCGACGAGCCGCCGCCTCGCGCCACGATCAGCACGTCGGGTTTGTGCGCCGGATTCGGCGGATTGTTGAAGTAGTCGAGCGCCCGCACGATCGACTCGACGGCCCGCTCGCCCTGCACCTGCACCGGGTAGAGCAGCAGCTCCGCCGCCGGAAAGCGCCGCGCGAAGACGTCGCTCATGTCGCGGATCACCGCGCCGGTGGGCGAAGTGATCATGCCGATGCGTCGCGGAATGCGCGGGATCGGCTTCTTGCGCTCGGCGTCGAACCAACCCGCCGTGGCGAGCTTGGCGATGAGCCGTTCGAGCGCGAGGCGCTGCTCGCCCTCGCCGCTCTCGAAGAGCGCCGTGCAGATGAGCTGGTAGCGTCCGGCGGGTGGATAGACCTCCAGGCGCCCCTCGGCGACCACTTCGAGGCCGTCGCGCAGCTCCAGCGGAGAGCGGGCGCGCACGCTTTTCCAGATCACCGCCGGAATCTGCGCCTCGCTGTCCTTGAGCGTCAGGTAGACGTGGCCCGAGCTGTGCAGCTTGACGTTCGATAGCTCGCCCTTCACCCGCACGTAGGGGAAAAGGCTCTCCAGCTCGTTCTTGATGGCGCGGGTCAGCTCGCCAACGCTTTGCGCGGTTTCGGTCATAGGGTCACGGTTTTTCGGCAAAATACGGTTTTCCGCCCGTAATCCCTTTCCGCGCGAACAAGCGCCTTTGATTCCGATATGTTATATTCGAGCTGTGAAGTTCAAGCTTGGTCAACTCTGCATTTCGGGGGAAACGCAATGGCCGCTGATACTGCATCCGATATTCTCGCCCGGCTTCTCGGCACTACGCCCGACGAGGCGCAGCGACAGCTTGACCGCTTTGCCGGGGGCATGACGGCGGAGCTTCTCGACCGCAAACGCATCGCCATCGAGGGGCTAGGCCGCTTTTCGGTCGTGCACGAACAGGCGACGAGGCAAGCGACCTCCGCGGGCACGCGCTACCAGCCACCGAGGAACCGCGTGGCCTTCGAGGCGCGGAAGGAGCGGACGGGCGACGCCGAACGCATCGCGACCGGCAGGCTCGGCATGGAGGCGAGCGAGGCGCGGCGATTCGCCAAAGCGCTCGGCGAGATGGTCGAGGCGGTGAAAAAGGGGCCGGGCAGGCTTGAACTGCGCGGCTTCGGGTCGTTGACGCTGGTCTCCGGCGCGTTCCGTTTCCAGCCGGAAAGCTCGCTCGAAGCGCTGCTCAACATCGGTTATGGCGACTTGAAGGAGATCGTCATTCCCGAAAAGCAGCCGGATAAGCAGAGGTCGCCGGTTCCGGAGAGGCCGGGAGGATTGAAAAAGGTCGCGCTGTTTGTCGCTGTGGTTTCGATACTTGCAAGCGGCTGGTTTCTCTACCGGCAGTTTGCGTCAGCGGGATTCGAGCTGCCGTCCGGCAGTGACGTCGCGAGGACGAGCGCTCCGGCGTCCGTTGAATCACCATCGCCGGTAACTGCCGTAGCGCCGGAAAAAGCGCCGTCGGCTTCGGCAACTTCGCAAAATGGATCGTCATCGCCGGATTCGCTCATCCTTCAGAAAGGGCGATACACGGTGATCGTGGCGACCTTCAGTACCAAAAAGGTGGCCCGGCAGGAGATGGCACGGCTTTCCGGGGGCGGACGCAGGGTTATGATCTGGCCGGTAACGTCCGGCGGTGTAAGCTATTACCGGCTCGTCACCGGCGATTTCGACACGCGGCCAACGGCGCTCGACAGCATGAAGGCGATGCCGAGGGAGGTCTCGCGCAACGGATATATTCAGCAAGCACAAAAAAATGTCGTTTTGTATGGAGAACAAGGCTTGTAACAAACTGCATCCTCAATCGATGTGCCCCGCGTTTGGCGGCCTGCGCGTGCTCTTGCGCATCGACGGCGCGCAGGTCTGCATGGCGGCTGACCAGGGCTGCCTCTACGGACTCACCTTCGTGTCGCACTTCTACGCCGCTCGCCGCTCGGTCGTTTCGCCGGAGCTGATGAACGTGCAGATTTCGGGCGGCACGATGATCGACGACTTGCGCCGCGCCATCGAAAAGATCGCCGAAGATCCGGCGGTGCGCTTCATTCCGGTGGTGAGCACCTGCGTCGCCGAGACCGCCGGTATCGCCGAAGAGCTGCTGCCGAAGCGGGTTGGCAACGCCGAGGTGCTGCTCGTGCGGCTTCCGGCGTTCCAGATCAGGACGCATCCGGAGGCGAAGGATGTGGCGGTTTCGTCGCTCGTGAAGCGCTTCGGCGCATTCGGCGAGCCGAAAAAGGGCAAGACGCTCGTGGTGCTTGGCGAAATCTTTCCGGTTGATGCGATGATGATTGGCGGTGTTTTGCAGAAGATCGGCGTCGAGTCGGTCATCACGCTGCCCGGCGCTGATCTCGACGATTACGTGCAGGCGGGACGCGCCTCGGCCTGCGCGGTGCTGCATCCCTTCTACGAGCGCACGGCGGCGCTCTTCGAGTCGGCGGGGGTGAAGATCGTGGGCGGCAATCCCATCGGCGCGAACGCCACCGGCCAGTGGATCGAGCGGATCGGCGAGGCGCTCGATCTCGATCCGGCGACGGTGAAGCAGGTAGCCGACGAGGAGCGCCAGAGGGCGCGGCAGGTGATGGCGGGATTCGAGAGCCGGATGCGCGGCTCGGTGATCGTCGCGGGCTATGAGGGCAACGAGCTGCCGCTGGTGCGCCTGTTGCTCGAAGCGGGCCTCGATGTGCCCTACGCCTCGACCTCCATCGCCCGCACCGCGCTCGGCGAGGAGGATCACCGTTTGCTCTCGATGCTTGGCACCGAGGTGCGCTACCGCAAATATCTCGAAGAGGACATGCAGGCCGTGCTGGAGCACAAGCCCGACCTGGTGATCGGCACCACCTCGCTCGACAGCTTTGCCAAGGAGCACGGCATTCCGGCGATCTACTACACCAACAACATCTCCGCCCGCCCGATCTTCTTCGCCTCCGGCGCGGCATCGGTACTTGGCATGATCGCTGGATTGATCGAAAAGCGCGAAATTTACGGCAGAATGAAGGAGTATTTCATGCCGACGGCGTGAGATTGTTTTTCTTTTGAGCGCCGTCCCGTACGCTTTCGGGACGGTGCGTCCGGCGTCTGACTATTTTGAGAACTTCTGTGCATTTTGAATTGTTCTCTTTGGTGATTATCATTGGTATCTATCATCAGGAGGAGGAGTCATGGACACCGCGAAAATATTTACCTCGGGCCGCAGTCAGGCGGTCAGGTTGCCGAAAGAGTATCGGTTCGAGGGCAAAGAGGTGATTGTCCGGCATTTCGGGAACGGCGTCATTCTTTTGCCTTGCGACAAGCCCTGGGATATGCTCGATGCGGCTTTGAATGAGTTCGAGCCGGGTTTTGAACTCGTGCGCGAGCAACCGGAGACGCAAAGCCGCGAGGAGATCAAGGGATGACGTATCTGCTCGACACCAACATCTGCATCTACATTATCAACAACAAACCGCCTCACGTTCTCGAACGCTTTCGCCGCGAGAGGTTGGGAGATATTGCCATATCGAGCGTTACGGCCTCCGAGCTGACGTATGGCGTTGTCAAAAGCGGTTCGGAGAAAAACCGGCAAGCGCTGACGCTATTCTTTGCTCCACTCGAAATTCTTCCGTTCGACGCATCCGTGATCTGGCATTACGGAGAGATCAGAAGCGACCTTGAAAGGCGCGGTACTCCGATTGGCTCCCTCGACACCATGATTGCCGCCCACGCCAGAGCGCTCGGCGCAGTGCTGGTAACGAACAACGTCAGAGAATTCAGCAGGGTTGACGGATTACGGGTGGAAAACTGGGCGTAGTAGTTTAGTTGATACCGGAAGTGTATCGAAGAGGAGATGTAAACCGTGCGGGAGCACCGTCCCGATCTGGTTATCCACACCACATCGCGTGACAACCCCGCTCAAACAGCACGACCCGCTCGCCACGCGATACTTCATAGTCAACAGAATGGTAAGAGCTGTCGATTGAAATGACGGGTGTGAGCAGAGCGTATTGTTGGATTTATAAGCAGCTCGATAATAGCGATATATGTCAGAATATTTGGGTATGTGCGAACGATCATTTATCTATAAAACGAAGATAATTATGTGATATTTCGAATAAATATATGCACGAGTTGTTATAAAGTGATTTGAAAATTATTTGCAAAGCTGTTTATTGTAATATTCTATCATCAAATTTGTTGAATTTTCATTATAGGTTTCAACTTTCTCTTCCCAGTCAGTTTCCTTGTCATCGAAAACGATAGCTTGTAAACCCTCTAATGCAGGCCTTAAAGGTACGCAGTTTATTTGAGAAATGTATCTTTCAATGAATTTAGAATGGTTATATTTTTTGAAAAGCAAATTTTCTAAATATGTCCCAGCGTGCAGGTTATGAGAACCTATTAATGCTTCAACATTAAGTTGATTAATCCCTGCAAAGAATTTTGAATGGAAATCGGTTTTGCAAAATGCATTTAGAATTATTGGATTTATTCTTTTATTTTCTTCGAGAATTCTATATGATCCGCTCCCTAAATCTTTATCTATGTCGCTCTTTATTTGATTTATAGTATCATTTCTTGTGATAAGTAATGCTCGTCTAGGGTCAAGCGTGTAAAGTAAGTCTCCTAATAGGTTAAGTCTTTGTTCAGGTGTTTGCCAAGGATTGCCTATAAAAGGAACAGTAATCATTACGCGATCCATAAGAATATTCCATCGCAACATGATTTTCTGAAGAAATACCTGACAATCATCTCTTGTGTAAATGCCATCTATGATATTTTCTAATTCACAGGCATTTTCAATATCAGCCAAGAAGAACTCGCGTGCGTTTTGAGGGAAATATTGTTCTTGAAACCTGTTATATAAAAATGCCTTAAATTTCTTTTGGCAAGTTGAACATTTGGCTTTAAGGAAAATAAATATGTCATCAGGTTTTCCAGCGTATCTTGATGCTAAGTACCAATTAATATAAGCTATATATTTATTTCTTAAACTGTTCAGTTTTGACGACAGTTCATTATAAGTATCATTTTCGAGATTAAAAGACGAACAGCTTGAACATTGAAAAATTGATTTTCCGGCTGGATACGTATCTTTTTCAGTGTAAAAGTTTTTGATTACTAAATTCTCTGATGTCATGTATTTATTGTGTTCTGTTACAGTTTTTAATTAGTAAGAATTGGGATAATCTGACATTTCTAACTTCCTTCCTGTCAGGTCGTTACGTAATGTGACCAAGCTAATAAACATAAAAGCTTATATGTAATATTGTTTATTCTTTGTTTTGTTCTTCAACTCTGATTGATATTTAATCAGGAGCTGCGTATTTATTATGCATGATTTAATATTTAGCGGCTTTTGGCTGATATGCTACAAATTTATATCCTCAAAAAGGCTAATATCAGCATTTGACATATAGTCATTTAGGTCTTTGTGTTTTACAGATTTACTTTTTTTGTTGATATTATAATTGATAGGATTAATGTCGATAAATTTGATTTTTCCTGGAGTGCCATCATTCTTTAATCTTAAACCAGAAATATTCCATGTGATGGAGAATGTCTTGTTGTCTACAGAGTAAGCATATTTGTATTCAATTTCGTCAACTTCGAGGTATCTGTCGAATGTGTCGGTAAATTTGTTGACAAAAAAAGGATAATCCAAAGAATAGTAATTTATTTCTGTTATAATTCCCCGTTTTCCGTTTTCTAAAGTGATGATATCATTGATTGAGAATGGACATAACCGTTCTGCTTCTTTATTTAATAATTTATCAAGCTTATCTCTTTTTGGCTTAATTTGATTAATTATAATTTCAGTAAGTTCTTTTCTTAAATTTTGTATTTCATTCATTTTATTTGTTTTTTTTTATCTGTATGAATATGATTGTTAGAATTTTATTCAAATTTTTATTTTAATATTCAGAGCGAAAGCCTCAGAATTCCAAAATAAACTCCTGCTTTGAATAATTTAAAATGATCACCATATCATTTTGTGCTATTGTTTAGTCAATTACTCCAGGCCAACGTAGTTTTGCTACTTTACTATTCCTCAATTTTCAAGTTGTACGAATAATCGCTACAAAGTAGCGGTTATTAAAATTCATAAAATAGACATTAAATTCGTTAGAAACTTTGTAGGCTCTAATCACTCCATCCGCTCCAGAGATACGCAAATATTCCAATCGATATTCATGCGTAAGCTTGGTCGTTGTCGCTTGTCGGTCCCAACATTCGAGGTTCGTGTTCAGTATAATGGTGCTTGCGTGAGGCATTTGCTGTAGGGGAAAGGAGATACTACCTTGTACTTCAGCCAATACATTTATATGAATGTAAAAAATTTGTACCACAACGCAAGCAAAAGCACGTCATGTTTTTGTCGCGTCAATTCGGGAAGATGTGTTTTGTTGGTAGTTTTGTAGGGGCGGTTCGCAAAGATTGGGGTTGCAGACAGAAGAAGGGCGAACACACAGGTTCGCCCCTACAGAAATATGTTACAAAACTTATCAGATCGGACTGATCGGCTCTATTTTTTCTTTCCCCGCCAGAAGATCGCGAAGAGAATCCACGCATATGCGCCTACCAGCGTGAACGGCGCGATGTCGAGGGCGAAGAATCCGTCAACCTCTTTTTCGATGTACATCGCGGTGTAGCTCAGGGCGAGGACGGCTGCGCCGAGCGCGATGAAGAGGTAGTTCATCGCGCCGAGCGGCATCGTGGCTGGCTCCGGTTTTGCGGCTGCTGGCGGCTGCTTGGCCGCTGGCTCAGGCTTCCGCTTTTGCTTCTTCGGTGAAGATGGCATCGAGCGTATCGAGACAGAGTTGCGCCTCCTCCTTGCTGATCGAGAGCGGCGGAAGAAGCCTGATGACATTGTTGCTGGTGGCGTTGACGAGGACGCCCTTTTTCATCGCCTCCTCGACGTAATATTTCGCTTCGCGATGCACCGTGACGCCGATCATGAGGCCGTACTGACGTATTTCGAGAATCTGCGCGTGCTTTTCAGCCATCTTCTCGAACGCCGCACGCATCATCGCGCCGATTTCAAGGGCGTTCTGCATCAGGCCGTCCGCGTGGATCGCCTCGATCATCGCCAGACCCGCCGCGCAGGCGACCGGGTTGCCGCCGAAGGTGGTGCCGTGGCTGCCGGGGGTGAACACCTCGGCGACCTTCTCCGAGCCGATGATCGCGCCGAGCGGCAGTCCACCGCCGAGCGGCTTGGCCGAGCAGACGAGGTCGGGCTGCACGTCAAAGGGCATGTAGCTGAAGAACGCGCCCGTGCGTCCGCAACCGGCCTGGATTTCATCGGCCACGATGAGGAAATCGTGCTTCGCCGCCAGCTCCTTCAGCCTCGCGATGAACGGTTCGCTCACCTTGTGGATGCCTCCTTCGCCCTGCACGAACTCGACGAACACCGCCGCCGTGCGGCTGGAAACCTTGCGCTCCAGATCCTCCACGTCGTTGAAGTCGATCATGCCGGTTTCGGGCACGAGCGGTTCGAAGCCGCCGACGTATTTCGGCTTGGCGGTCAGCGAAAGCGCGCCGTAAGTTCTGCCGTGGAAGCAGTTGGTCAGCGAGAGCACCTGCGTTTTGCCGGTGTCGCCGTCACGCGCCGCGAAGCGTCTCGCCAGCTTGATGGCCGCTTCGATAGCCTCGGTGCCGCTGTTGCAGAAAAAGACCTTCGACAGCCCCGAAATTTCGAGCAGCTTTGCGGCCAGCTCGAACTGCGGCTTCTGCATGAAGAGGTTCGAGACGTGGATGTATTTGGCGGCCTGTTCGGTGATGGCGTGTTCGAGGCGCTTGTCGCCGTAACCGATGGCGTTGACGCCGATTCCGGCGATCATGTCGAGGTAACGCTCGCCGCTGGCCGTGTAGAGGAACGAACCTTTGCCGCAGGCGATGTCGAGCGGCAGCCTTGCGTAGTTGTGGAAGAAAAGCTGCTTCTCGGTTTCGAGATTTATTGCAGGAGTGTTCATCGTGATAGTTTGATAGAGAATATGTTTACTGCAAACAGTCAGTGCGCCTCGTCCACCTCGCGGCGGCGGTGGCGGATCATGCTCCGGATTCCGCGCCAGATGCCGTACGAGCCGAGGAGCATCGAAAACCAGAAGAGGTCGCGGCCATTGTCGCCATCGACACTCCGGGCATAGAAGCCAATATACGCGGCGAGCACCAGAAATGTGACGGAAAGAAGCGCGTCGAGCGCCATCGTGACGCAGAACCGCCGCTTTTTTTGCACCTCTCCGCTCGACTCCGATCCGCGCTCAGGAGTCGCGCTCATCGCAATTTGCCTTTTTCCGCTCCGGGTAGAAGCGCCAGTCCTTGTTGACGATCAGCCTCGCGCCGTAACCGAAGGTGAAGTACGACCATCCCCACTGCATCAGCACGAAGACGCGGTGCTTGAAGGTCGAGAGATAATAGATATGGACGAGCAGCCAGGTGAACCAGGCCAGCGTGCCGCTGAACTTCAGGTTGCCGATCTCGACAATCGCCCGGTTGCGTCCGATGGTGGCCATCTGCCCCTTGTCGCGATATTTGAACGGCTTGCGCGGCTTGCCCTTGAGGTCATCGAGGATTGTCCGCCCGATGGCGTTGCCCTCCTGCATCGCCGCCGGAGCCATGCCCGGCAGGGTCGAGCCGTTTTCGAGGGTGAAGCACGCCTGGTCGCCGCCGACGAACACCTCCGGATGGCCGGGCAGGCTCAGGTCTTGCTCGACCACGATGCGCCCGCTGCGGTCGGTTTCGACTCCCATCGACTGGCCGATCTCCGACGCCATGACGCCCGCCGCCCAGAGCACCGTGGCGGCTTCGATGCGCTCGCGCCCGATCTGTACGCCGTCGGCGTCCACATCGCTCACCATGCTCGAAGTCCACACCTGCACGCCGAGCTTTTCCAGTTCGCGGGTCGCCTTGCTCGACAGCTCGGGCGAGAAGGAGCCGAGAATGCGCTCGGCGGCTTCGACGATGAAGATGCGGGTCAGCTTCGGGTCGATGTGGCGGTAGAATTTCGAGAGCGTATAGCGGCTCATCTCGCCGATCGAACCTGCAAGTTCCACGCCGGTCGGGCCGCCGCCGACGATGACGAAGGTGAGCTGCTTCTTGCGCTCTTTTGGATCGCTGGTGCGCTCGGCGGCTTCGTAGGCCTCCATCACCCGGCGGCGAATTTCCGATGCCTGGGCGAGGTTTTTCAGGCCGGGGGCGAACTCCTCCCACTGGTTGTTGCCGAAGTAGTGGTGCTGCGCTCCGCAGGCGAGCACGAGATAGTCGTACTCGATATCGCCGAAGTCAGTCATGACTTTTCTCGCGTCGAGATCGACGTTGGAGACCGCGCCCTTGAAGACCGTCACGTTGTCCTGCCCGGCCAGCATGTTGCGCAGTGGCGTGGCAATGTCCCCCTCGCCGAGCGCGGCCATGGCGACCTGGTAGAGCAGCGGCTGGAAAAGGTGATAGTTTTTCCGGTCGATGAGCGTGACTTCGACATCTTTTCTGTTACTGAGGATTCTTGCAGCGTTCAGACCGGTAAAGCCGCCGCCGACGATCACGACCCTTTTTTTCATCTCTGTCAAATTCTCATGTTTAGTTCACAACTTCTGGCGAAGATATCAGTCAGTCAGGTCAGTTACGGCAAAGATGCTCTCATCGGGCGTAACCTGTGGAAGGTAATAAAAATGAGGTGAATCTCACTGTCGCCGTTGCCGAAGCGTTGCGGAAAACTGAGCTGTTCAGCTCAGTTTTTCGATGATCCGGGCATGGCCGGGGAATGCCTGGATCAGCTCCTGCCGGCCGGCGAAGGAGAAGTCGCGGAAATCGAAGCCGGGCGCGACGACGCAGCTTACCAGCGCGTAGGCATCCTGCTCGGCGGACTGTTCTGAAAGGCACGCGCCGAACCAGCTCCCGGCTGGCACCCACGAGTGCAGCGTCTGGGCGGCGTCGGGGTCGTCGCCGAGCGTGAAGCGCGACGGCTCGCCGGATTCGGGAAAGGCGTGCACGTCGAGGGGCGATCCGGCGTGGAAGTACCACTGCTCGTCCGAGTGGATGCGGTGCAGCCGCGAGCGGTCGCCGCGCTGGAGCAGGTAGTGGATCGAGGTCGCGAAAGAGCGCGGAGAGCCGAAGGGGCTGCTGGCGTCGAAACCGTACGAACCTTCGCTGCGGTAGGTTTCACGGTACCAGCCCCCTTCGGGATGAGGTTCGAGGCCGAGGCGCTCGATCCAGAATTCAGCCGTTCGCACGGAGCTTTTCACGGATTTTCGTGGTCTTCTGGCGCGAGGCTTCAGCGAGGCGCAGGCGGAACGCCTTGAGCTTCTCCATGAGACCGGCATCGCCGATGGCGAGCATCTGCACGGCGAGCAGCGCGGCGTTGCGGGCGTTGTCGATGCCGACGGTGGCCACCGGAATTCCGGCGGGCATCTGCACGATGGCGTAGAGCGAGTCCTGGCCGCTGAGCTTCTTGCTGTAGATCGGTACGCCGATGACTGGCAGGGGAGTCATGGCCGCCGTGACTCCCGGCAGGTGTGCCGCGCCGCCCGCTCCGGCGATGATCGACTTCAGGCCGCGCTTTTCTGCGGAGGAGGCGTAGGCTTCGAGGTCGCCCGGCGTGCGGTGCGCCGAGATGACCGAGATTTCAAAAGGAACGCCGAACTCGTCGAAGACGGCGGCGGCCTCTTTCATGATGTCGAAATCGGAATCGGAACCCATCAGGATGCCGACCAGCGGCGCCTGCGCGTCTGAGGATGGTGGTGTCATGAAAAAAAGAGGTTATCCGGCCTTGCGAATGTTAAGGCCGTTGCAGTTTGAGGACTAAAAAATTCGAGGAGTTTTTGTATTTTCACCAGTCAAACAAAAAAATAACACTTGCCAAGGAAGAATACAATGACAACAGATGTCGTCGCAAAGCTGGCTTTGAAGTACAGCAATCCCGGCCCGCGTTACACCAGCTATCCCACCATCCCTTCGTGGAGCGAGGATGGCGTGACTCAGGAGCAGTGGAAAGAGGCTATGGTCAAGGGCTTCAACGAGAGCAACGAGACCACGGGTATCAGCATGTATATCCACATCCCGTTTTGCGAGAACTACTGCTACTTCTGCGGCTGCAACGCTCATCGCACCACTGATCACTCGTTCGAGAAGCCCTACATCGATGCGCTCATCAAGGAGTGGCAGATGTATCTCGACGTTTTCCCCGGCAAGCTCAACGTCAAGGAGCTGCATATCGGAGGCGGCACACCGACTTTTCTCAGCCCCGAGAACCTTATCCGTCTTGTCGATACCCTTTTCAAGGATGTCAACAAGATGGACGATTACATCTTCAGTTTCGAAACCAACCCTCGCTCGACCACAAAAGAGCACCTCGAAGCGCTTTACAGCGTCGGATTCCGCCGCATGAGCTTTGGCATCCAGGACTTCGATCCTGTGGTGCAGGCGGAGATCAACCGGCTTCAGCCTTTCGAACTGGTCAAGGAGAAGATCGACATGGCCCGCAAGATCGGCTTCAACTCGGTCAACTTCGATCTTGTTTACGGCTTGCCAAAGCAGACGCTCGCCACGGTGACCGACACCATCCAGAAAGTGATGGAGCTGCGTCCTGACCGCCTTGCCTTCTACGGCTATGGTCACAACCCGCATCTCTACGAAGGCCAGCGCCGCTTCAAGCTCGAAGACCTGCCGGTGGGCGACGTCAAGCAGGAGCTGTACGACAAGGGCCGCGCGATGCTCGAATCGATCGGCTACCACGAGGTTGGCATGGACCACTTCGCCATCGAGGGCGACGCGCTCTACGAGGCGATGAAGAACGGCACCCTGCACCGGAACTTCATGGGCTACACCGAGAACACCACGCAGATGATGCTCGCCCTCGGCGCTTCGTCGATCAGCGACACTTGGTACGCCTTCGCGCAGAACGAGCGCACCGACGATCGCTACATGGAGGAGGTCAACAAGGGCCGCTTCCCGATCATGCGCGGTCACCTGCTCACCGATGAGGATCTGGTGCTTCGCCGCCACATCCTGAACCTGATGTGCCGCCAGGAGACCTCGTGGGAAGATCCGAAGCTCTACACCGAGGAGCTCGACGTGGCCCGCTATCGCCTCGAAGACATGGAAAACGATGGTATCGTGGTGCTCGGTGAAAAGAGCGTCAAGGTCACCGAGATCGGTGTGCCCTTCCTCCGCAATGTCTGCATGGCGTTCGACGCGCACCTCTGGCGCTCCGACAGCCTCTCGAAGGCATACAATGTTTCGCGCGACATCCAGAAGGAGTACATTGAAAAGGCCCGTCAGGCCAAGCTTCAAAAGGTTGACTGACGTTGGCCGCAAGGTTTCAGGCCTTCAAGGGTGATCTGTCGGTCACCCTTTTTTTATGCACAGCACGATGAAAAAACATATACGAATAGGATTTATCGGTAGTGGATGGGCGCAGGTGGCGCAGGCTCCGGCTTTTTCACTGATGGAAGATGTTGAACTGGCGGCGGTCGCCAGCCCGACCGAGCGGCGACGCCAGAAGTTCCTCGACCGCTTCGGCATTCCGGCGGGATACGCCGACTGGCGCGAGATGCTCGACGAGTGCCCGTTGGATCTGGTGTGCGTCACGACGCCTACCTTTCTGCACGAGCCAATGGTGTCGGGCGTGCTCGACAGCGGTTGCAGCGTGCTCTGCGAAAAGCCCTTCGCCTTGACCGTCGATGAGGCCGAACGCATGACGGCGCTCGCGTCCAGATCGCCAGCGCTCTCCCTGATCGATCACCAGCTTCGGTATCACCCTTCGGTCAGGAGCATGAAGCAGATGATCGACAGCGGCGAGATTGGCAAGGTCTATGAAGTCCGCGCCGTGGTGAACCTCGCCTCGCGCAACCGGACCGACCTGCCGTGGTCGTGGTGGAGCGACGCCTCGAAAGGCGGCGGCGCGCTCCGGGCGCTCGGTTCGCACCTGATCGACCTGAACCGCTTTCTCGTTGGCGAGATTTCCGAGGTGTGCTGCAACCTCTCGACCTCGATTTCGCTGCGCCCCGACGCCTCGACGCCGGGCAAAAGCCTGCCGGTCACGTCGGACGACAGCTTCGCCATGTTCATGAAGTTCGGCCCGTCGTCGGTGGCGCTCGGCGCGTCGTCGCTCATGCACGTCACCACGGTCGGCTCCTACACCTGGTTCTCGCTCGAAGTGGTCGGCAGCCTGAAAACCATTCGGCTCGACGGGGCAGGCAAGCTCTGGGAGATCGTCAACAGCGAACTCAAGGGCGGGCGCAGCCTCATCGACGCGCCGCGCTGGAAGCAGCTGGAGCCGATGCTGCCGTGGGACGAACTGGTGCTTCAGGCAAAAATCAAGCTCTCCTCGCTGGCCGTGCACGGCATCTTCGCCGTCGGTTTCGCCTTCCTGGCGCACCGCATCGTCAAGGCGCTGAAGAGCGGCGACCCGGTCATCCTGCAAGACGCCGCCAGCTTCCGCGACGGCCTCGCCATCCAGAAGGTGATGCAGGCCGGGATCGACTCCGACCGCGAGAAGCGGTGGGTGAAAGTTTAATGGATAATGGATAATGTGGGGGCGACAGGCGTTCGACTGGAATGACGAGGGGATTCGGGTGGCATCGTCCTGTCCCTTTCTGTCCCATTCGTCCCATCCGTCTCATGAGACTCATAAGTCCTATTGTCTGATTATCGGTTCTCAAAAAATGATCATGCCGGGAGGTCTTGAACTATGCCGTGGGTGATGCTGTTTGTTGCCGGGCTGTTTGAATGCGCCTGGGCGGTGGGGTTGAAATATTCCGAAGGGTTCACGCGGCCCGTGCCGTCGGCGCTGACCATCGCGGCGATGCTTGTCAGCTTCTGGCTGCTCTCGATTGCCATGAAAACCGTGCCGGTAGGCACGGCCTACGCCGTCTGGACTGGTATCGGCGCGGCGGGTGTTGCCGTGGCGGGGATTCTGCTTTTCAACGAACCGCGCGATCTGGCGCGAGTTTTCTGCATTTTTCTGATTATCGCTGGTGTCGCTGGGTTGCGGGTGCTGGCTGGGAAGTGAGGTGGAGGTTGTTGTTTCCTGTTTGGGTTTGTTTTATGTTTACATGATATAAATTTTCTTTTATCATGAGTCAGGCAGATAACTCTGATCTGCATGATTGAAATCTGATAAGCATGAGCAAACCGATTATTTTCTTTAGCCATTCTTCAGCCGATAAAGATGTTTTGTATAAGCTGAAAGAGCTTTTTGTAGAGAAGACAGGTGGGACTATAGATGTTTTTCTTTCGAGTGACGGTCAGAGTATTCCTCTTGGTAAAAATTGGGTTCACCGTGTGGAAGAGGCTCTTGGTGAGGCAAAGATTATGGTCGTCTTTATGACGCCCCACTCTTTGCGATCAAGCTGGATTTATTTTGAGGCGGGATTCGCTTATTCAAAAGGCATCAGAGTTGTTCCTGTCGGTTTGTTGGGTGCAGATATAGCTACACTTGCTCCACCTCTCAGTTTGTTACAGGGCTTTAACGTCAATAATAAAGATGGCTTGGATAATTTGATTGCTTTGGCTAATGATGTTTTTTTGCATAATCATAAAGGTTCATCGTAAAATTTAATGGTAACGCTCGTCAGCAATTACGTCAACCGGTA